>JANOAJ010000321.1:0-6846 GCA_031411035.1 Sphingomonadales bacterium | reverse complement strand
CTGGGCGGGAATGAGAAATCGCGCGAGCGCCATACGTCGCGCGGCAAGCTGCTGCCGCGTGAACGTGTGGAGCGGCTGCTTGATCCCGGCAGCCCTTTTCTGGAACTTGGCCAGTTGGCCGCGAATGATCTGTATGATGGCGAAGTGCCGGGCGCGGGCATCATCCAGATCATTCGCGGCAAGCTGCCCAAGTTCGAGAAAGGGGGAACCGGGATCAAGCAGCCGTTCCACCCGTTCGCGGGGCAGCAGCTTCCCGCGTGACGTGTGCCGCTCGCGCGATTTCTCGTTCCCGCCCAAGGCCGTTTCCGCGACTTTGGCCCAGAGTTCGTCCCGCAACGCCCGGTTGTGCGCGATGCGCAGATGGGCCGCTTCGTCTTCGGCATTATAGGCTGTGGTAAGAACTGGCGCGCTCATGCCCCGATCAACTCCCGTCCGATAAGCATCCGCCGTATCTCGTTCGTGCCCGCACCAATATCCATAAGTTTGGAATCACGCATATATCGCTCCACCGGCCAGTCCTTGGTGTAGCCCGCCCCGCCCAGCGCCTGGATGGCTTCCAGCGCCACGCGGACGGAGTTTTCCGAAGAGAGCATTACCGCACCCGCCGCATCGAACCGAGTCGTCCGTCCCGCATCACAGGCGCGGCACACCGCATAGACATAGGCACGCGCGGAATTGAGCGCGACATACATATCCGCGACCTTGGCTTGCATAAGCTGGAAGCTGCCGATCGGCACGCCAAACTGCTTCCTTTCCCGGATATAGGGAACCACAACATCAAGGCAGGCCTGCATGATGCCAAGGCCGATCCCCGAAAGCACCGCACGCTCATAATCAAGGCCGGACATCAGCACGCCAACGCCGCCATTCACCGGCCCCATCACATTTTCGTCCGGCACAAAGCAATCATCGAACACCAGTTCCGCCGTCGGCGATCCTCGCATGCCCATCTTGTCGATCTTCTGGCCGATGCTGAAGCCTGGAAAATCCTTCTCGATGAGGAAGGCGGTAATTCCGCGCGATCCCTCACCGGTTTTGGCATAGACGACCAGAGTTTCCGCATAGGCGGAATTGGTGATCCAGAATTTGGTGCCGTTCAGCCGGTATCCGCCATCGACCCGCTCTGCCTTCAGCTTCATCGACACGACATCTGATCCGGCCCCGGATTCAGACATGGCAAGGCTGCCGACATGTTCACCCGAAATCAGCTTGGGGAGGAATTTTGCCTTCTGCTCCGGATTGCCCCAGCGGCAGATCTGGTTGACGCACAGGTTGGAATGCGCGCCATAGCTGAGGCCGACCGAAGCGCTGGCCCGGCTGACTTCCTCAACCGCCACGACATGTTCCAGATAGCCAAGGCCGAGCCCGCCCCATTCCTCCTCAACCGTTATGCCATGCAGGCCAAGCGCGCCCATTTCGGGCCAGAGATCAAGCGGGAACCAGTCTTCCGCATCAATCCTCGCTGCCAGCGGCGCGATTCGTTCATCGGCAAAGCGCGCCACGGTCTCGCGGATCATGTCCGCATTTTCGCCCAGCGCGAAATCAAATCTGGCTACTGACATACCCGCTCCTGCTTCAAACCCTTTGCCAGACCTAACAGCCGGGGCACCCCCAAGGAAATTGAAAGATCACAGCCAATACTATAGACACCATCTATGATCGACCGATACCTTCTGCGCTATTTCCTCGCCGTGGTGGACAATGGCACATTCTCCAGCGCGGCGGCACAATCCAACGTCTCGCAGCCTACGCTTTCCGTGGGCATTGCCAAGCTCGAACGGCTTTTGGGGGCGAACCTTTTCCACCGCACGAGCCAGCGCGTGCATCTGACTGAAGCAGGCACGCTCTATCTGCCCCATGCACGCCGGATCGAAAGGGAGTTCAACCTGGCCGAACAAAGCGTGCGCGGCGTCGAAGTGCAGCGGATGCTGCGACTCGGCATATTGGGAAGCATTCCGACTGACCTGGTCGCGCAAGCGATTGTCAGCGCGGCATCATTGCATGTCGAACTCATCGAAGGCAGCGAGCGCCAGTTGATCCAGTCTGTGGCGACAGGCCGGGTTGATATGGCGCTCACGCTGGTTGGTCGAGGCGAAAGCCGCTTCCTTGAGGAACCGCTGCGCGAGGAAGGCTATGCCCTCGCCTTGCCCGCCAGCCACCCCCTTGCCGGGGAGACCGCCATTCCCGGCGAAGCGCTTGGCGACAATGTCATGATCGTCCGCCGTCACTGCGAAGTGTTATCGGAAACCAGCCGCCACTTCACCGAACGCGGCGTCCGCCCCTTCTTCGCGCTGCGCACCACCAATGATGACCGGACGATCAAGATGGTGGCAGCCGGTTTGGGTGTCACCGTGATGCCGGAAAGTTTCACAGCGCCGGGCATAACGCGCCCGCGTCTGGCGGATTTCACGCCACGACGCACGATCGGCCTGATGTATGGCGCACAAAGCGAAGCGATGCAGCTTGAGCCGCCCGCGTTCATTGCCGCGTTGCGCGCTGCCGTTGCGGGATGAACTATCCGCCGGGATCGGAATCGGCATGATCGCTGACACCATCCAGCATAAAGGCAGTGACGGCCCCCTGTATCGCTTTCTCACTGGCCAACCCTTGTGGAATCAGCAAATCCTTGAACAGCACGCAGCCCAGCATGGCGGCAAATGACACGCGAACCATTAGCTGCGGGTCAGATTCCGAAAGCGCACCAACCCGGCTGGCATGGATCGCGGCACCCCGGTCAAAATAGGCGGACAGGCTGTCAATTTCCCCCACGCGGGGGCTTTGTTCGGGGGTGTACGCCTCGGCAACAAGCAGGGAGAGGAGCATCTTTCCGTGGTCGCCCAGAAAATCCTGAAGCTCGACAATATAGTCCCGCGCTCTTTCGCGCGCTGTCTCTGCCTTGTCGGCATCCTTTGTCTGGCGGGCCAGAAAGGCGCAAAAATGCGCGTTGAGCGGCACGAACACCGCTTCCCGGTACAGCGCGGCCTTGGACGGGAAGTGGCGGAACAACTGCGCTTCGCTCACTTCCGCGCGCGCGGCAATGGCCGCTGTGGTGGCACCGCCAAAGCCCAGAACCTGAAACGTCTCACGCGCGGACGACAAGATGCGATCATTGATCTCCTGCGATGTTCGGCGCTTTCGCCGCGCGCTGGTCTGGTCAGCCATTGATCTTGTTCCTGTTGCCGGTGCCCATATCAGTGCGCGCCACAGCGGACATGAACTTTTGTTTCGTCGTTGGGGCCGCGCAACGCGCCAAGCATTGCGGGCAAGTCATTCAGAGATATCTCGCTGGTGATGATCGCCTTGGGATCAACATGCCCCTTGTCCATATGGTCGGCGATGTAGAGAAACTCGTTCATCGTGTAGCCGACAGCAAATTGCATCGAGACGCATTTGTAGGAAGCGAGGGCCGGAATAACCGGATCGGGTGCCGTGCAGAAACCAAGCGAAATGATCCGGCCGAACGGGGCCGAATGCGTAATCGCCTTTGAGAGCATGCCTTCAGCGCCCACACATTCAACCACGACATGAGGGCTGCCCCCCAGCGCTTGCCGCACCTCGCCGGTTTCCGCGTCGCCATAGGCCACAAATGCATCTGCCCCCATCGCCAGTGCCAGATCCTTGCGGCGCGCAGAACGCGACATTGCAACGATGCGGCCCGCACCAAGACGCCGCGCCCAGTAGATCGCATAAAGCGCCACGGTTCCACCGCCCAGCACCAGAACCCGGTCACCCCGCCTGATCTGCCCGAACTTGACACCATAAAGACTGATGGCCAGCGGTTCGATCAGCGCGCCGTCGCTCAGCGACAAAGTGGACGGCAACTGCGTCGCGACGCTCGCAGGCACACTGGCGAACTCGGCAAATCCGAGCATCGCCATGCCCGGCTTGGCCTGGCACAGGACGTTATTGCCATGGGTTTGGCAGATGTCACACTGGCCGCATGCCACCGATGGCAGCACCGCGATCCTGTCACCCGCCGCGAAGCCCGCCACATTCCTGCCGACTTCCAGTATTTCGCCTGCATATTCATGGCCGAACTGCGTATTGGCACCATAGTCCCACATCCCGCCCTTGGTCATCGACAGATCAGTGCCGCAAATGCCGCAGCGATGGACGCGGATCAGAAGATCGTCGGGGCCGGGCTTTGGATCAGGCAAAGTTTCAATGGTGACGGGCTTGCCCGCGCCGGGATAGATAGCGGCCTTCATCGCGCGTTCTCCAGCAGGCCGAAGCGCTGCACATAGTCGCCAAATGGCGCGCGGGCTTCCTCACTTGTCATGCCGTAATCTGTAATGGAATACTGGTGCGTGCCATGCTGCAACTCCGGCTTTTCCTCGATCCGCTGTGCAAACCCCCCGCGTGTTTCGTCAGGAATGTCCATGCCGATGAAATCATAGATGCGTTCGATCACCCGCATCGGATTCCCGTGGAAATCTGCGTGGACAATATCGAGCACGTGCTCTGGATGGCGTTCGCGCACAGCTTCCGCCTTGTGCACCGCACGCGCCCATTTCGCCACCTCGCGCGCCATCATGATCGCCGCCCGCTGATCGGCGCGGCCTTGTTCCATCACCGGATGCGACGCCATCAGGAGAGACACGAGTGACGGCACGGCCTTGGCCGGATCACGGTGCGTCTGGATCACTTTGGCATCGGGAAATACCGCGAAGAGCAGATCGAGATTCTCGATATGGCCAGGGTTTTTGAGCAGCCAGCGCTTTTCGCGATCATGCATGCCGATCAACTGCACGCAGCGGTAATAATGATCATAGGCAGCCGCCTCGCTCTGACACTGCCACCAGGCGTCATAGGTCGGTGCCGACCAGCCGCAGCTCCAGAGATTGGAGACAAAGGACTGGCGCAGCAGCATGCAGCATTCATGCACTTCTTCCGCAGCAATATGGTGCGCGGCGCGTTTTTGGGGCGCAGCGGCATAGCGCGCTTCGATGATCGCGGCTGATTTGCGGAACTCGGGATAGTCCGGCCAGCGATCAACGGGCGGGCGCGGCATCGGAGAATCGAGCAGCCAGCTCTGCAATCCCTGAAATCGCGCATCCACGGCCAGCAGACGATGGAGCGCAGTCGTGCCGGTGCGCGGAACGCCCGTGATGACCACGGGGCTGACAATCGTCTTCGCGTCGAAGCCGGGGTTGGCCTTCATCGACCAGATGGCCCCCGCCCGGCTGCGGAGCACGCCGATAACCTGTCCCCAGGCCGCGCGACGGCCGCGTTCCGTGAAATGCGGATCATAATCCATCGACTGGAGCATGACGGTCAGACCGGGCAGATAATCTTCCGGACCAAAATCTTCATGGCCGGTTTCCGCCGCCACAATATCATGAAGCTGATCAATTGCCGTGCGAAACTGTGCAGGCGGATCATAGCCAATATCCATGCCCCTGCCCCCTTACCAGCGCCGACGACGCTGGCAGGCCCGAACCCGCTGGCGCAATTCCTCCGCGCGCGCTTCGGGCGAGACAATCGGCGTATCAGCGGGGAGATAATCACGCAGGGCCGACAGTTTCACCCGCGTGATGGTCGGCACCGGTTCACTGTCACAATCATACCAGCGGCCATAAATGCCGCCTTCGGTATAGCCTGCCGGATCGAGCCAGTTGGGCACGCCGGGATCGTCGAGCGCGATCACCGCCCGGTATTTTCCGTCTGAGCTCAGCTTCGCGTAATGGCCATTCGAGCTGGAGAGGCGATACACATATTCCAGCGCGTTGAAGAAGGGATCATTGAGCTGGATGTTCCAGTAGGGCGCGCGGGCCGGAATTTCTGTCTCGATGATCAGCGCTTCATCCGCGTTGAGCTGGAAACAGGCGGGCCAATAGACCTGCTTGGCCAGCGCGCCCGGCATGCGTATCGGTTCAAAGACATTGAAACCGACGCGATCTCTCACGCCATTCTGCATGGGATAATAGAGTGTGGTCTTGCGTCCCGGGAATTTTGCCATTTCCCGGATGCGGTGCAGGATGTCTTCTGGCGTCAGGCGCGGCTTGGGGGAAACCGGATCCAGGCATTCGATCGAAAGCTGGGGATCGACCTCGTTCAGCCAGTCATAACTGCGGTAGCGGATCATCATCCCGCCGGCTTCGGGATCAATCTTCGCCCATTTGCCTGCAAACCCTGCCGGACGCTCAGCGCTGAAGATCACTTCGAAATCCTGGCCCAACGCCAGACCGAGATCGACATCATCAACTTCGTTATGGCCGCTGGGGCGCGGCATTTCATCGACCGTTCCGGAAAGCGCTTTCTGCGTCGTGAAGCTCAGTATCTTGCAGGTGCCGCGATTGCCCGAGACCCGGTAGGTCAAATCGCCCCGGATCGGTGACTGGATATAGATATCGTCAGGGTTGGGCTGCAATGTGAAGACCGGGTTCCATAGCGGCGCCCAGTCGGGATGCTCGGGCGTTGCATGAAAATAGGCAAAATAGGCGTAAGACAGGCTCGTCATCGTCTGCCGATAGACATCAGCGCGATAGGCGGGGTCTTCGGGATGCCAGGTGTCCGCGAGTTGGGCGACTGCGGTTTCCAGATCCTCCAGATAGGTCAGGAGATGTGCATCGATAGTCAAAGCGGCGGCCCCTTAAGATAGTGATTGCTATCTTCAATCACTCAAAACGCCTCGTCAAGGCTGTTCAGGGGCCCGCGCGCGGACAAATCACGCCAGCGATGCCCGGCAAACGCCGCTGCAAGGAAGGGATCAATGCTCTGGAGAAACTGGCGCGCCCGGAACGATTCGAACGTCCGACCCTCAGATTCGTAGTCTGATGCTCTATCCAGCTGAGCTACGGGCGCGCAAGAAGCGGTGCCTTAGGCGGGGAAAATGAGAAGCGCAAC
>JANOAJ010000320.1:0-8288 GCA_031411035.1 Sphingomonadales bacterium | reverse complement strand
GCACTCACAATAAAACCATCATAGACATTTAGCTGGTATCGCTCGGCAAGCGACCTGCCAACTTGATGTGTCTCCAGATCGAGAGGGCGAACCGTCGCCACCAACGACGACACATAGGTGACGGCGTCACCAGCCTGATCCCAGCGATATCCCCATTTTCGGCGACTGACATTGGTGAGCTCGTTCAAAACCTGCACGCTGATAACGGCACCATGCAGCAGTTCCAGAGCGCGGCGACTGCGCGCATCAGTGGAAAACGCATAGCAGACCAGATTGGTATCATCGAAGTGACTCACCTGCACCTAGCCGCGCATATCGGGATCATTCCTGTTTACCTTCCAATCGGAAGGCATCGCCCATTGCATGGCTCTGATATTTTCCGCAGCTTGTTCGCGTGTCAATTTGGGCAGACATTTACGAAGCGCCATAACATCGCGGCTCAACAGATCACCTTCCTGAAGCTGCAGCTCCCTTGCCATTTTGGCGGGCAAACGAATGGCGAGACCGTTTCCCCATTTTGCCACTTTCAATACTTCCATAACACAACTCCGGATATACATTTACGGATTATGTATATCAATTCCTGTTTCAGCTCAACGGGAATGTTAACCCGACATGGGTTTTGGCCTAAATCGTCTGCGCGCGGTTTTCGTCCCGGTGTTTTTTCAGATATTTCATGAAAGGCGTCCCGCCGGTTCCCACTTCGGTATCATTGCCGGAACCGGAAGCGGCCTGCTTGTTGATATAGCTGGCGGCATATTCCAGATGCCGGGAGCGGAACCGGGCGACTTGCTCCACACAGGCATTGAACGCAGCCTTCAAGGCAGCATCGCCATTCTGCACGGCAAATTCCCGCAAATGGCTGGCTACGCCCAGATCTTCGATGAAGCGTCGATGCTGCACAGGGCGGTACTGATGCAGCTCCGACAAAAACTCCCTCAGCGGATCATGTTCATGGGACACGCCGAACAGGGCATCCATTGCCGGTACAATGGAACTTTGCGAACCCGTCTGCCCCCGGAATGCCTGCGGTTTTCCAGCATATTTGGTGACGCCTTCGTAGATCAGACCCTCGCCCAGGGCCGGATTGTTCTTCCAGCCATGGATATAGGGGCGCACGCGCTGGAAATAGATATAGGGATCACATTTGTCCGGCATCCGGTCAAAATGGGCGTTGATGCGATCCCAAACGCTGTTCATTTCGGTCAGCAGCGCCGTGACGCTTTCGCTGTCACCCGCATCTGCCGCCGCGACCAGATCCGCCGCCAGGGCAAGCGCCTGCCCCGCTTCTGCTTCAATCGCAACATGGACAAGCACGAACCAGTTTTCATCCTGCCCGCCCAGAAAATTCTGCACCATCCGGATATTGTCGAGCGCAATCGGGCCGGATTTATCGATCCGCGCCCAGTTATCGAGCACGTAGGAGGAGTAAGGAAGCAGCGGCGCAAGATCGAGCGCTTCGGCCAGCGCCACAATTGGTTGTGCAAGGCTGGCAGGGAGCCGGGCGGGCACTTTCGCCTCTCCCCACACATAGGCCTGCACCAGAAAGGAATAACGAACCATCGCCACACGCAACTGCGCATCCGAAGCGGTTGCGATGAATCCCGGCATGTCAGGCTGGAGCAGCTGATCCAGAACCGCGCGAATGCGCCCGCTGGTCATCAACCCGGACAGCTCATCCGCTGCCTTTTCCGCAGGAGCGAAATCGGCGGGCAGCGCGATCTCATCACCTTCAAAGTCCGACAGATACCCCCGTTCGGCAGACAAGCCATAAGCGGCAAGCGCCTTGAGCGACGACATAAGATAATCCTCTCGCGTAATTTTTATATAGTCAGGCTATCACGAGAGATATGTCGAGGCCAGTATCATTCGGCAGGCTGTTACCCCATCCCGACCACCGGCAATTGCCGGATCCGCTTGCCTGTCGCGGCAAACAGGGCGTTGGCCAGCGCGGGTGCCACAGGCGGCACGCCGGGTTCGCCAAGGCCGCCAAGAGGTGCGCCGCTGTCTATGAAGTGGACATTCACTTCCATTGGCGCTTCGGCCAGTTTCAGGATCGGATAATCCGTGAAGTTGGATTGCACCACCGCCCCCTTTTCCAGCGTCACCGCTTCGCCGATCGCGGCGGACAGGCCCATAACGATCCCGCCCATGATCTGCGCTTCGCCGTTCAAGGGATTCACGACCCGGCCGCAATCGACTGCGGCAGTGACCTTGTGGACCTTGGGCCGCCCGTCTTCACCCATTGAAGCCTCAACGACTTCGGCGACAATGGTCTGGAAAGATTCGACAATGGCAATGCCCCGCCCCACGCCTGCAGGCAAAGGCGTGCCCCAACCGGAAAGGCGCGCCGCTTCGTCCAGCACCTTCAGATATCGCGATCCGGGCTTGAGATGGCGTCTGCGATATTCGTAGGGATCAACGCCCGCCGCATGGGCCAGTTCATCCATGAAGCTTTCATTGTAAAAGCCTTGCTGGGTTGAATTGACCGAACGCCACGGTCCGTCATTCTGGTTTGACTGATATTTGAAATGGCGGCGGCTGGCGGCAGGCAGCGTGTAGATGAAGCTGGTTTCGGATTCCGCATCATCGCTCTGCACATAATCGGTGCGCCACGCGGCAATCCCGCCTTTGGCATCAAGCGCGGCTTTCAGATGTGCGGACGACTGGCAGCGATAGGTGCCCTGCCGGATTTCCTCTTCCCGGCTCCAGATCAGCTTGACCGGGTGGGGCTGTTCCATCGCCAGCTTGGTTACCTGGCCGATGATCTGGCAATTGTCCGGAAAGCGCCGCCCGAAGCCGCCGCCCATGATCATCGGATGGAATGTGACATTGTCAGCGTCCAGCCCGCCAGCCTTCGCGGCAATCATGCGTGAGGACAGCGGATCCTGCAGCCCGCCCCAGATGTCGAGCTTGCCATCCTTGTAATGCGCGGTGAGCGCAAAGGGCTCCATCATCGCGTGGTGCAGGAACGGCACCCGGTAGTCCGCTTCCACCAGCTTCGCGCCCGCCCCGGCAAAGGCGGCATCCGTATCGCCGTCTCCATATTTTTTCGTGGGGTCATCGGCCTTGCGCAGCGCATCCTGCGCGGCAAAGATGGACGGCGTGGAAATGCCGGAATGGCCGCCATCAGTGAATTGGGGGGAAAGTGCCTCAAGCCCCTTTTTCGCGGCCCAGTAGCCGGTGCCGATCACAGCAACCGCATCATCGAACTTCACCACCTTTTCAACGCCCGCCACTGACAAGGCGGGGGCCGGATCAACCGAGGTCAGTTTCCCCCCGCGTGCCGGGGCGGCCATGATAGTGGCGACGCGCATATCGGGCATGACAAAGTCGATTCCGAACTGCGCGCTGCCATCCACCTTGGAGGGCACATCCATGCGCGGCACGGGCTTGCCGATGAATTTGAAGTCCTTGGGGTTCTTGAGCGGCGGATCGCTTTCCAGCGAACGCTCTGCCGCTGCCACGGCCACTTCGCCATAGCGCAGCGACTTCCCGCTTTTGGCATGGGTGATGACGCTGTTTGCCGCCGCCAGTTCAGACACAGGCACGCCCAGCCGCTCAGCCGCTTCGGCGAGCAAAGCACCCCGTGCCGCAGCGCCAGCAACGCGCATCCCGACCTGCCCGGTAAAACGCACGGCCGATGATCCGCCTGTAAGCTGAAGCGGCATGTTGCGCGCGATCAGGGACAGGATCGCATTCGGCATGGCATTGACCAGCCCTTCATGGCCGGACATTTGCGCGAGGAACCCTTTGCCCAGCGGCACATTGGCAAACGCCCCGTCAGCAGGCGCGGATTCGACACGGATTTTGGCCCAGTCCGCATCCAGTTCTTCTGCCAGCATCTGCGCCAGCGCGGTCTGCGATCCCTGGCCGAAATCGATGTGCGGGGAATAGAGCGTGACAATGTCATCCTCGGCAATCTTGATCCAGGTGGCAAACACGCCCTGGCCTTCTCCGCCAATGAGCTTGACCCCGCGTTTGGTTGCCGCGTGATCGCCCCAACCCACCGCAAACACACCGGCACCGATGATCGCGGCACTGCCGATCAGAAAGGCTCTGCGTTTCACGCCCATCATGCGTCTCCCTGACCGGTGGCAAGGCGGATCGCCTTGCGGATGCGCGGATAGGTGCCGCAGCGGCAGATGTTGGTCATCGCCTCGTCAATCTCCGCGTCACTCGGGCGCGGGCTGGATTTGAGAAGGGCTGCTGCCGCCATAATCTGGCCGGACTGGCAATAGCCACACTGGGGCACTTCCGCCTCTATCCACGCCCTTTGCAGCGGATGGAGCGCACCGTCTGCGCCAGCCATGCCTTCAATCGTTGTCACGGCCTTGCCCGCAACATCGGCCACCGCCACGCTGCACGAACGCGCGATCTGGCCATCGATATGCACGCTGCACGCGCCGCACGCCGCGACGCCGCAGCCGAACTTGGTGCCGGTGAGCCCCACTTGTTCGCGAATCGCCCACAAAAGCGGCATATCCGGCTCTGCTTCAATAGAAACGGCTTTGCCGTTGACCGAAAATGCAATCGCCATGACCGAACCCCGCCTGTGCTGTTTATCGGTTTCCAATAGCAACCTGATGGCAACAATGCCAAGCCTTCCGCGCAAACGCCCTCAAAACGGCAATATGCCTGCATATTGCTTCAGGGGTGGCGCACCCGGCACTGTCTCTCCGTTGCGCAACAGGAAAATGTGGCGGACGATCTCCGCCTGCTGTTCGAGCCCGTATTGCGTCAGCGTCCAGCCGGGTTTCAGGCTATAATCATAGCGACAAAAGGGATGTCGTCGCAGGATCAGGTTCACGCCCTGCTGATGCTGCCAGACATGCGTCATTTCATGGATGAACAGGCCCTGCCGGTCGATCCCGCGTTCGCAGAAATCATCGCAATAGAGGCTGCCCCTTGGCGCGAACCAGAGATTGCCATCCGGTGCCATCGCCATTTGCCGGTGCTGGAACGGCCACCATTTGCGGGCGAAGACCTGCACCCGGCCATAGTCGATTGCACCGCCAAACACGGACCTGGCAAGCGCGATTTCAGCAGAAGTGAGGAAACGGGCGCTCATCAGTGCGCGCTCGTCACCCCTGCAAAGGCAGGGGTCTGTATGGTGCCGGATTCCCTCAGAGTCCCCTGCCTTTGCAGGGGCGACGTGTCTTCGTCAGTGTTCATGGCCAGCGTCGCTGCCCGCCGCCACAACATTGGCCTGTATTTCCAGCTTCGCGCCGCTCGCAAAGCCCAACACCAAGGGCATCTTGCTGCCAGCCGTCACTTTGGGCGAAATATCGAACAGCATCACATGCTTGTCGCCTGACGCGAAGCTGACCGTGCCGCCCGCCGGCACATCCAGCCCGCCATCAATCGCGGCCATGGACATCATGCCACCCTTCATCGCCATATCATGCATCTCTGCCTTGATGGCCAGCGGAGAGGATATGGACATCAGCCTGTCATCCACAGGCCCGCCGTGCAGCGTGAAATAGGCCGCGCCGGGATTACCCGCCACGGCGGGAAGGCGCACCGAGGCTTTCTCGACGCTTGCGGCTTTAGGGGCGGATTGCTGGCATGCGGCAAGCAGGGCTGAGGCGGCAATGAGAGTCACGAAACTGCGCATTCCGAATATCCTGAGTAGCGATTGAGCTTGTCGAAAGCGCGTAGCGAAGGACGGTGAGGCCCTTCGATACGGGTCTTCGACTTCGCTCAGCCCCTACTCAGGATATTCGGAAGGAACAAGAGAACGAAAATTCCCCAACCCTTTGGCATCCCCAAACCTTGCGACAAGCGAAAGGCCACCTATATCCGCTCCAAACCTTTCAACGCCCGCGCGCCGGGCATCCAAACCACGGGGTATGTGACGACAATGGCAAAAGTTATCGGGATTGATCTTGGCACCACCAATAGCTGCGTTTCCGTAATGGAAGGCGGCAAGCCGAAGGTGATCGAAAATGCGGAAGGCGCGCGCACCACGCCGTCGATCGTGGCCTTCGCCAAGGATGGCGAGCGCCTGATCGGCCAGCCTGCCAAGCGCCAGGCCGTCACCAACCCGGAAAACACGATCTTCGCGGTGAAGCGCCTGATCGGCCGCCGCTTCGATGATCCGATGACGAAGAAGGATATGGGCCTCGTTCCCTACACCATCGTCAAGGGAAAGACCGGCGACGCCTGGGTGAAAGCCGGCGGCGAGGATTATTCGCCTTCACAGATTTCTGCCTTCACCCTGCAGAAGATGAAGGAAACCGCCGAAAGCTATCTTGGCGAAACTGTCACACAGGCCGTGATCACGGTTCCGGCGTACTTCAACGACGCCCAGCGTCAGGCGACCAAGGATGCCGGGCAGATTGCCGGGCTTGAGGTGCTGCGCATCATCAACGAGCCGACGGCTGCGGCACTTGCCTATGGCCTCGACAAGAATGACGGCAAACTGATCGCTGTGTATGATCTTGGCGGCGGCACGTTCGACATTTCCGTCCTCGAAATCGGTGACGGCGTGTTCGAAGTGAAATCGACCAATGGCGATACTTTCCTTGGCGGTGAGGATTTCGACGCCACGATCGTGGAATTCCTCGCGGCCGAATTCAAAAAGGCCGAAGGCATTGATCTGACGCAGGACAAGCTGGCGCTTCAGCGCCTGAAGGAAGCTGCCGAAAAGGCCAAGATCGAGCTGTCCTCTGCCGCGACCACCGAAGTCAACCTGCCCTTCATCACTGCCGACGCCACCGGGCCGAAGCATCTGGTAAAGGCGATCAGCCGCGCTGACCTTGAAAAGATGGTGGAAAGCCTGATCAAGCGCACGCTTGATCCGTGCAAAAAGGCGCTGGCCGATGCGGGCGTCAAAGCTGCCGACATAAGCGAGGTTGTGCTGGTTGGCGGGATGACCCGCATGCCGCGCGTGCGCGAAGTGGTGAAGGATTTCTTCGGCAAGGAACCGCACACCGGCGTCAATCCGGACGAAGTCGTGGCAATGGGCGCCGCCATTCAGGCAGGCGTTCTGCAGGGCGATGTGAAGGACGTCCTGCTGCTGGACGTGACTCCGCTTTCGCTCGGCATCGAAACGCTGGGTGGCGTGTTCACGCGCATGATCGACCGCAACACCACGATCCCGACCAAGAAGAGCCAGGTCTATTCGACCGCTGATGACAATCAGCAGGCCGTTACGATCCGGGTCTTCCAGGGCGAGCGCGAAATGGCAGCGGACAACAAGCTGCTCGGCAATTTCGATCTGGTCGGCATTCCCCCCGCCCCGCGCGGCGTGCCGCAGATCGAAGTGACCTTTGACATTGATGCCAACGGTCTGGTCAGCGTCAACGCCAAGGACAAGGGCACCGGCAAGGAACAGCAGATCAAGATCCAGGCCTCTGGCGGGCTTTCGGACAGCGACATCGAACAGATGGTGCGCGATGCGGAAGCCTTTGCCGAGGAAGACAAGAAGCGTCGTGAGGCCGCTGAAGCCAAGAACAACGCCGAAAGCCTGATCCACACCACCGAACGTCAGCTCGTCGAACATGGCGACAAGGTGGATGCCAGCCTGAAGGCTGAGATCGAAGCCGCTGTGGCCGAAGCCAAGACAGCGGTTGAAGGCGGTGATCCGGCGGCGATGACCGAAAAGTCGCAGGCGCTGGCGCAGGTGGCGATGAAGCTTGGTCAGGCGATCTATGAAAAGGAACAGGCGGCGTCGGCGTCTCCGGGGGCCGATGCGCCCAAGGACGATGACGTGGTCGATGCCGAATTCTCGGAAGTGGACGAAAACAAGGGCGAAGCACAAGACCGACCATCCTGAGCAGGGGCTGAGCTTGTCGAAGACCCGTATCGAAGGGCCGTGCGCGTCCTTCGACACGCCATTTCGATAAACTCAATCGCTACTCAGGATATTCGGATGCTGGGGGAAATCGGACGTGTCCGACGATTATTACGAATTGCTGGAGATTGAACGCACCGCCGACGACGGGACGATCAAATCTTCCTACCGCAAGCTCGCCATGCGCTGGCACCCGGACAAAAATCCCGGGGATGCTGCGGCTGAAGCCAAGTTCAAGGCAATCAGCGAAGCCTATGACGTTCTGAAAGACCCACAAAAGCGCGCGGCCTATAATCAATATGGCAAGGCTGCGTTCCAGAATGGTGGCGGTGGCGGGCCGCAGGATTTTGGCGGCTTTTCCGATATTTTCGAAGATATATTCGGCCAGTTCACAGGCGGCGGACGCGGACGCCAGCGCGGGCCGCAACGCGGCGCGGACTTGCGCTTCGATATGGAAATCACGCTGGAGGAAGCCTTTCACGGCAAGCAG
>JANOAJ010000319.1:0-12564 GCA_031411035.1 Sphingomonadales bacterium | reverse complement strand
GGGCGGTTCGAACTGTTCGGCCACGCGGACACGCGTTCGTTTCTCTATATCGACGATGCCGTGCGCGCGACAATTGCAGTGGCTGAAACCGCCGCCTGCGCCGGACAGATCATCAATGTGGGCAGCGCCGACGAAGTCACTATCCTCGATCTTGCGAGGCAGATGATGGCGCAGCGTGATGCCCGGGGCGAAATCACCCTTCATCCTTCACCCAGCGGCAGCGTGAAGCGTCGCGCGCCTGATATTTCGAAATTGCTTTCGCTGACCGATTATCGGCCGCGCGTGCCGATTGATCAGGGGCTGGCCGCGACGGCGCGCTTCTATCTTGATGACCGGCTCGACCCACTGGATTTTGCAGTCTGATTGATCAGGTTCGCTATGGAACAGCCATTCGCAGGCAAAACCGCGCTCGTAACCGGTGCGGCATCGGGAATTGGCCTCGCTGCCGCGCACCTGCTCGCGGCGCGAGGCGTGGCGCGGCTGGTGGTTACCGACTGGGTGGCGGACGGGCTGGCTGGGCTGGAGGGGCTGGACTGTGCCGTGATCCCGCTGATCGGCGATGTGGCGGATGCGCGTTTCTGGGCAGCGGCGGCCCCGCACCTTGCCGGGCTTGATCTGGCGCTGATCAATGCGGGCGTTACCGGCAGCGGGTCGATTATGACCCTCGCGCCGGAAGAGTGGCGGCGGGTGCTGCGCACCAATCTGGATGGCGCGTTCCTTTCGCTGCAGGCCGCGATGCGGGCGATGGCCGGGCGCGGCGGCGCGATCGTGATGACGGCGTCTGCCACCGGGCTGAAGGCAGAGGAAGGAACGGCGGCTTATGGTGCCTCCAAGGCCGGGCTTCTGCAATTGATGCGGGTGGCCGCAAAGGAAGGTGCCAGCGAAGGCATTCGCGTCAACGCCATAGCCCCGGCGGGCGTCGAAACGGCGATGTGGCGGATAATGCCCTTCTTTGCCGACGCAGTGGCGCAAACGGGCAGCGAAGCGGCGGCCTTTGCCGAAATCGCCCGCGCCGGAACACCCCTCGGGCGCTTTGCCACGGCAGCGGAAATCGCCCGCCAGATTGCCTTTCTGCTTTCGGACGATGCCGCAACCATCACCGGTGCCACGCTGACGAGCGACGGTGGCTATCTGCTTTGAAAGCAAGGCGCGGGACGCCGGGTGATTGGTCGGTCGCTATTCATGACTCCATCGCAACCGAAGGAGCCTTGAATGACCTATCGTATCGAAGGATTGAACCCCGCCGAATTTGCCCCGTTGTTCGCTATGGATGATGCTGCCCTGGCCGCTGCGGGCGCTGTACGCGTCACCGCGCAGGCGAAGCCGGGCTATCCCTGCAGGATCACGCTGGAAGATGCGGAGCCGGGTGAGCACCTGATCCTGCTCCACCACACCAGCCATGATGTGGCGACGCCTTACCGGTCATCCTATGCCATTTATGTCCGCGCAGGCGCCCGGGAGGCGGCGATGGTGGCAGACAAGGTGCCGTCCGTCTTTGAAGGCCGTCCGCTCGGCCTGCGCGGTTTTGGCCGGGACGGCATGCTGAAGGATGCGCGGCTGTCCCTGCCGGGGCAGGCGGACGAGGCCATCCGCGATCTGTTCGCCAATCCCGATATCGCCTATATCCACGCGCATAATGCCGCGCATGGCTGTTTCGCGGCGCGGATCGACAGGGCGTGATGATGATGGACGAAGCCAAAGCCTGGGCCGCATTCTGCCGCCGGGATCGCACGCAGGACGGGCGCTTTGTGGGTGCGGTGAAATCCACTGGCATTTACTGCAAGCCAAGCTGCCCGGCGCGCCATCCGAAGCGGGAGAATGTGGAATTTTTCGCCAATGGCGTCGGCGCGCGCGCGGCAGGGTATCGCGCCTGTCTGCGCTGCCGCCCCGATGAAGTGGGGCGGGATCGGGAAGCCGTGGCGAAAGCCATCGGCCTGATCGAAGCGGCGGAGGACGGGCTGGCGCTGGAAGCACTGGCGCAGGCCGTGGGCTATACGCCGCATCACTTTCACCGGCTGTTCAAGCGGGATACCGGGGTTACCCCGGCGGCCTATGCGCGCGGCCTGCGGGCCAGGCGGGCCGAGGCCGCGCTAGGGCAACAGGCCCGCGTGACGGATGCGATCTACGAGGCGGGCTATTCCGGCCCCAGCCGCTTTTATGCCGAAACGAAAGGACGTTTGGGGATGACACCCAGCGCATGGAAAAATGGGGGGGCGGGCGTCACGATCCGCTGGGCGGTGACGGACACTTCGCTTGGGCCGATGCTGGTGGCAGCGACGGACAAGGGGATTTGCCGCCTGTCGTTCGATGAAGATGGTGCGGAAGTACGCCGTCGCTTTCCCAACGCGATCGTAGAGCCGGGTGGTGCGGCGCTTGATGCGCTGGTGCAGGGGGCGGTGGCCGCTGTCGAACGGCCGCGCGCCATGCCCGATCTGCCGCTCGATGTGGCAGGAACAGTGTTCCAGCAAGCCGTCTGGCAGGAACTGATGCGGATACCGCCGGGTGAAACCCGCACCTATGCGCAGATTGCGGCGGCGGTCGGCAAGCCCAGGGCTGTGCGGGCGGCAGGCTCGGCCAATGGCCAGAACCGGGTGGCGGTGCTTATTCCCTGCCACCGTGTGATCCGCACGGATGGCACATTGGGCGGCTATGCTTACGGCTTGTCGCGCAAGGAAGCCTTGCTTTCGCGCGAGGCATCAAAGGCGTCCGCAGGTGATGCCGGTTTGGCGGGGCCGGGCTTGGGTGGTTGAGCGGTAGTGGGGCGGATAGTCACATCATCCACCCACAGGGTTGCCGGGGTCAGGGCATTGCCCTGTTCGCCAGTGAACCATAGTTGCGGTGAGGCGCAGCCCGCCGGCACTGTCACAACCAGTTTCTGGGTTGTCCAGCGTCCGGAAACCGGAGCGAAGTCCAGTTTCCCCAGCCGTTCACGCGCCACGAATGTGCCACAGGAGATCGAGAGGCCGATCTTGCCCTTGTCGATACTGTCATCGGCAAAAACCTTGGCGGAAAGGACGTAGTTGCCGGGGGGCAGGATCAGGCTTTGCACGGCAAAGTCCGTCGCCCGCGTTCCTTCGAATGAAAGGTACAGCGATTTGCCCGGCCCGTCCGGATTTTTGGACAGTTCGGCATAGGTGCCATCCTTGGGGTAAAAGCGCCAATTGAAAGGGGCAGGGGCATCCAGGCCTTCAAACCCCCCGTCGCGGACAAGGCTGTTTCCCGCAGGCAAGGGCTTTGGCAGCAAGGACAGCCAGCGCTGATACCATGTCAGGGCATCCGTCTTGCCGTCGAAACGATAGAACCAGCTTTGCTGTTCCAGGGTTGTGGCCGGGGCCTTCAGCGCCACCAGCCGACGATAGAGCGCGTAGGTCGCTCCCTGATCCGATCCCTTCGTGCCCAGCGCTTCAAGGAAACTGCCGCGCCAATAAGGCTTGGTGGCCAGGGTCTGGGCCAGCGGTTCGATTACCCTGTGGTCGCTGGTGATCCTTGCCAGTTCCGGCAGGATGACCGGCCATGATGACACACGCTGGCGCAGCACGATATCGGCTTCCTCGACCGCCCCGTCGACGCGGTTCAGGCGGAATTTCCGGTCAAGCAGCCAGGCGTGGGAAAAATAGTCCCGCTTCGATATCTTCGCAGCCAAGCCGATGATGCGATCCGCTTTTGCCTCGTCCCCGCGCGCGGCAATCACAAAGCCTGCGCTGCGGACAGCTTCTGCTTCCAGCGGCGCGCGCGCGGCAGCCATTTTGGCTGTGTCCAGAACCGCCTGCATATCGGCATCGGATTGCGCGGTCAGCATCCGGAAATTGGCAAGCCAGTTCAGCGCCACGCCGTTGCCGGGGCTGATCCGTGTCGCAAGAAGCGGGTTCGTTCGCGACCAGGCAAGCGCAAGGCTGGTCTGCAGCACCAGCGCAGTGCCAAGCATGACCAGTGCAATTGCGACAATCCGCCGCCCCCAGGGCTGGTGTTCCGGCATTTCCGTCATGTGCAGGGCTTAGCGGCTGAGCAGCCTGGCCAGTCCCTTCTTCTGCCCGCCACCGCCATATTCGTAGGAATAGGCATAGTCATAGCCGACCTGACGGACATCGAACTTGGTCAGCACCGCACCGGCAATATGGGCGTGGGTGTCGGCCAGGCGACGCAGCGAAATACGGGCGGCCTTGGCGCGGGTTTCTTTCGCCGCGATCACGAACACCGTGCCTTCGGTTGCGGTGGCGATCAGCGGCGCATCGGCAAGCCCCATCACCGGCGGCCCGTCGATCACGACATGATCAACCGTCTTGAGCAATTCCTGCACCACTTCGGCCAACCGGGTGCCTGCCAGCAATTCGGCCGGGTTGGGCGGCAACGGGCCAGCGGTCATCACGCTCATGCCGGCATAGGGCGTGGCATTCATCAGCTTTTCCGGTGTGTCCGCGCCTGCCAGAGCGTCGCTCAGCCCCTGCTTGTTGGGCAGGCCCAGCAGACGGTGGAGTGAGGGATTGCGCATGTCCCCATCAACCAGCGCCACTTTCCGCCCGAGGCTGGCAAAGTTGCGCGCGATGGAGACCGAGGTGGTGGATTTTCCTTCCGATGCCCTGGCACTGGTGATGAGCAGGGATTTCGGCGCGCCATGATTGGTGGAAAAACGCAGCGCCGTCTGGATCGAAAGATAGGCTTCCGAAAGCGGCGATTTGCGATCCTCCAGCAAGTCGAGCGGCTTTTCCCCCTCGCCGACAAGCGGCACGCTGCTGAGCAAGGGGATGCCCAGTTTCTGTTCCAGATCATGCGGTGCCACGATGGATTCATCGAGCTGTTCGATCAGGAAGGCCAGAAGTCCGCCCAGCACCGTTCCGGCCAGAAGGCCCAGCAGCAGATTGAGCATGGTGCGCGGCGTGAAAGGCGCCCGCGGGGCTTCTGCCTTGTCAACAATCGAGACATTATTGGTGCCAACGCCGCCGGCAATGCCGATTTCCTTGTAGCGCTGCAGCAGCCCGTCATAGAGCGTGCGGTTGGTATCAGCGTCGCGCTGGAAGATATTATACTGGATGCTGCGCGCCCGGTTGTCGAGCACGCTGTCCTTCAAGCCGTTGACACGGGACTGAAGGGCATTTTCCCGTTCTGCCGCCGCCTGATATTCGGATCGCATGCTGCGCGCGATACCGCCGGACTGCGATACGATCTGCCGGTCAATTTCGTCAATCTGCTGCTTTTGCGCAATCATGCTTGGATAGTCAGGTTTGAATCTGGCGAGGTTTTTCGAATACTCGGCAAACAATTGTGAGCGCAGCGACCGCAAGGAGGAAATGGCGGGATCAGAGAAGGATTCCGAAAGCGCCTGCCCCCCGCCGTTGCGCGTCTGCGCATAACGGGCTTCCGCTGCGATCCGCTCTGCCTTTGCGGTCACCAGCGCCGCGTTGAGGGCGGAAAGATCGGCTGCGGCCAGTGATCGCGAATTGCCCGTTGTCTGCCCGTCTGCATTCACGGTGGCTTCGTCCACGTTGATCAGCCGTTCGCGGGTGGCATAGGCCACCAGCGACCGTTCCGATTCCTCCAGCTTGGCGCGCACCTGCGCCAGACGGTCTTCCAGGAATTTGCGGGCATAGGCAGACGCATCGAAACGCCGGGCAAGGTTCGACGCAATGAAGTTTTCCGCGATCGAATTGGCAACCCGCTTTGACAGTTCGGGATCCGGACTGTCAAAGCTGACGCTTACCAGGCTTGAGTTGCGCACCGGAGCGACGGTCAGATGGCTCTGCAACAGGCCGATTGCGCGGCGCTGAAGTGCCTGCCTCTGCGAGGCCCGGTCCCCGGGCGCGGCATCCGCGGCTGATCCGCCGGTATAGCCGTACAGGAAGGTGTCATTGTCATCGAGCCGCAGGTTTCGAACGACCTGCTCGGCCAGCGAACGGCTTTTCAACAGCCCGTATTGGGTCTGATAGAATTCCTGGTTCCCTACCGAAGATGAAGGTTCAACGCCTTTGACATCGACAATCTTCGAGGCTTCCCGCGCGATCTCGAGTGAGGCGGTTGACCGGTAGAGGCGGATGGTCGTCATGGAAATGAACAAGGCCACTGCCAGGGCCGCCACAATCGTCGCCAGAACGATCCAGCGCCGTCGCAGCAAAATCTGGAAATATTGCGTCAAGGGCGTTTCGGCATCCTGGGCAGCCAGAAACATATCCAGATTGCGGGCCTGTGTCCGGCCGATATCGGACGCTTCGTGCGGTGCGCGCGCTTCTGTACGGGGGGTCTGATCGTTCATGAAAACCTGTCCTGTAAAGTCCGTGCGCGGCTAGCGGGTGATCTGGTAGAAAGCGCCCAGAACGGGCGTCAGCAACAGCAGATCGCGGATGTTCAGCTTGCCCGGCCCGCTGCCGATAATCACAACATCATTGCCGAATATCGATGGATCGGGCGCCTGGCCGCTGCGGATCTGGGCAAGGCTGTAGCGCGCCACCATCCGCTTGTCGTTGATTGTCCGGAACACCAGCACCTCATCAAGCCGGGCAAATTCCGTGGTACCATTCGCGCTCGCCACAATGGTCATCAAGGATGAATTTCCTGAAACAGGATAAATGCCCGGGCGTGTCACCGCGCCGTCGATGGTAACCTGCTGGCTGATGGCTTCCACCACCGCAACACTGATCTGCGGATTGCGGAGGTAGCGCTGGCCGTAAAGGGCTTCCAGCTTCTGGCCAAGGCTCGTTGCCGTTTCTCCGGCAGCCATTACCCCGCCCACAAGCGGCAGGGAGATATAGCCAGCGGCATCAACCTGACCGGCACGATCCAGTTCCTGCACACCGAAAACCTGTACGGTTAACTTGTCATTCGGTCCAATGCGGTATTCACGGCGGCCAGACAGAATATCGCCGGGGCCGGGTTCAGGAAGCACATCAGCAACAGTTGCCGCCGAAATCTTCTCCGGCTCAAACTTTGTAGAGCGCGCGCAACCGGTTACCGCAGCGACAACAAAGCCGGCAAGAACCAGTTGCCGTGCAGTGCCAAATATCATCTGTCTTTTCACTCGTGCGATCCCGATTGACACAACCGCTATCCCCTTACGGTCAAGGTTAATGATTGAAAAGCGCCGAATCAGGCCTGCCGTCCGCTGGCCGAGAGCGGCGGAGCCAGAAAGGCGGCGCAAAACCCGAAAAGGACGGAAAGGGCTGCCGTCCGCAAGGGATAGTCCACGGCCGAATGAATCAGCAGCAACGTGACCATTGCCGCCGATGCCCAGACCACCCGTTCAGGTGCCCGTTTCGGCACGCCTGACAACCATAGCGGAAGCACCCGGCGAACATACCACAAGGCGAAAAGCGCCAGCAGCGCCATCCCGGCCACTCCTGCCTCGATCAGCACCTGGGCATAATCATTATGCGCGTTGTTCAGGTAGGAAATGCCGAGTGTCCTTGTGGCTTCGTAGCCCCGAAACACCGGATCAAAACTGCCAAGCCCCGACCCGTAGGGAAATTGATCCTTCACGATCCGGGCAAACAGCGGAATATTGTCAAGGCGGCCGTCTCTGATCACGCTGTTTTCCAGACCGAATTTGCCGAAGGTTCCATTGAGCAGCAGGGCAACCCCCAACGCGCCGACTCCAGCGACAAGCGCCGCGCTGATCCTGAGCGTAACAGGCCCGATACCCAGGCTGGAAAACGGGATCATGGCAAGCCCGGCGAGCAGCGCGACCGGCAACAGCATAACGCCTGCCCGCGATGAGGTGGCCAGAACCGAAGCGCCAATAATGGCAAGGGCGCACAGCGCAATCACGGTTTTCCCCGGCGGCAGTCCGCGGCTTGCCTTCACGGTTCCCGCCAGCCAGAACAGCACCGCCACGACGCCGCAACACAGGAAGAGGGAGTGATGATTGGCGTTCGAGAAAATGCCGACGCTCGAATCATCATTGGTGATGGCATAGAGATAAAGCGCGCTGCCGCTTCCTCCGGCTCTTTGCATCAGGCCCAGAAAGGCACTGGCCACCGCAAGAAGGGCAACGACGGCAAACAGCCTGTTCTGTCCCGTCTCGTCAAGGCGCCGTCCCAGCAGCCACGCGGCGAACGCCGGTATCAGGGCCAGCAGCCCATTGAGCGTCCTGTCCGGCGTGAGGCTAAGCCCGTGCCACGGCGTCTGGCCAAGGGCCAGATTGACATCGCGCGCCAATGCGCGACCGGGCAGTTCGCTCCAGAGGCCCCAAGGCAGCGGAACGAGCTGGACAAGGGGCACCAGAAACAGCCCTGCCCATATCAGCAGCGCCAGCCGGTCACGGGCGAACGTGGCGGGAACCGCAGCCCAGATCAGCCATGCAATGACAATCAGGCCGGAAATCCGAACCACAATGGGCGGCAAAAGGTCAATGCGCGAAGCACCGCCAAACAAGACGGCGACAGCAAGCAGTGTCGCGGCAAGGGGCGCGGCGATCACCGGAAGGTAGGATCGATGAAACCGGATCATGGCGCTGCTTTTGTCATACTCTAAAAACTGATCGCCGAAACACCGGCAGGCGGAGCGGCGCTTAACCGCTTCACGGGAAGATGCCAAGCCGCTAGCCAATTTGCTTCTGGCCGTTTTGAGGCGGTGAGTCGCGCCTGACCCGTAAACATGATCGCCCAGCCGTGCCACGAAGGCGATAGATGGAATCACAAGGCCCTGAAACAAAAGTGACATTTTGCGCCGCAACATATATTCGGTTGAAACGGCATCGGGCTGAGTTTTGACGAGTTTGATCCGGAATCCTGGCAGGGGTCGCAAGGGTTCTGGTGACGTCATCCGCGCCGGGCGTAACTGAAACCAAGCGGAACAAGAAAGCCAGACCCCTGCGCCATGAAAATTCTGTACCTAGCAACTGATGCCTTTGGCGGGCATGGCGGAATCGCCCAGTATAACCGTGACATGATTGAAGCCATGTGCCGGGATTCCGGCGTTCGGCGTGTCGTCGCGGTCGTCCGCGCCGGACAGGCGCCCTTTGGCCAATTGCCCTCGAAACTCGATTATTGCACCCGCGGGCTGTCAGGGCGTGGCCGATTCATCATGGAAGTCATCCGGGCGGCTTTTGCCAATCGCGATGCCACCCTGCTGTATTGCGGCCACCTCAACCTGGCACCCCTGGCCTGGCTTTTGTCGAAACTGCTTGGCCGCCCCTGGGTGCTTGCCATTTATGGGATCGATGCCTGGAAGGGCCGGGAATCCCGCCGCCGCAAGTTTTTCGCGCTGCGGGCCGACCTGGTGCTCAGCATCAGCCAGATCACGCTGGATCGCTTCCGGTCCTGGTGCCCTGTTCCCGACGCGCGCACTGTGATCGTGCCCAACGCCATCCATCTGGATGCTTTTGGCACCGGGCCGAAAAACCAGGACCTCCTGAAGCGCTATGGACTGGAGGGAAAGCGCGTCGCGATGACGCTTGGGCGCCTTGAATCCTATGAGCGCTTCAAGGGTTTCGACGCGATGATCGACGTTTTGCCGCTGCTGATCGGTGACATGCCTGATTTGCGTTATCTTGTGGCGGGATCAGGCAATGATCTTGACCGGCTCAGGTCAAAAGTTGCCGCGATGGGGCTGCAGGGCCACGTCATTTTTACCGGTGCTGTCGAAGAATCGGAAAAAGCTGACCATTACCGGCTTGCAGATGCGTTCGTGCTGGCCAGCAAGGGCGAAGGATTCGGCTTTGTGCTGCTGGAAGCCATGGCGTGCGGAATACCGGTGATCGCTTCATCCAAGGATGGCGGCCGGGAAGCGGTGCGGTTTGGAGAAATCGGGGCGCTCGTTGATCCGGACAATCGCGAAATGCTGGCATCTGCCGTGCGCGCTGCCCTCGAACAGCCAAAGATTATTCCTGCGGGCCTTACGCACTTCGCCTTCACCAAATTCGTGGGCCGGGTGGAAGCTGTGCTGGCCAGCGTGGTGCCCTCACGCCACCTGTCTGCCGGAGGAAGCAAGCAGGCCATGGCGTCCGCTTCCAGTCTGGCGAACTTCCTCCCCTAACGCGAATCGCTTCCCAAAATGCGAATCTGGCTCTAGGGGCGGCGCAATCGTGCCGGTTCGGCCCAGGAGGATCATGTGACAGCGAAGCGCGCCCTTGTATCCGGCATTGCCGGTCAGGATGGCACCCGCCTTGCTGAACGGCGTCTCGACCAGGATTGCGAAACACACGGCATCCGCCGCGATCAACCCAAACATTGACGGCACGCCCCGCAGTGTCTGTATTCAAGCGGATCGGTCGCGAATATGTCGCACAGATTATCGGCTTTGCGGTCACCGTCGCGGATCGCCTGCTGACAGCGGGGATACTGGTTCGGCTTTGGGGAGCAGAGGGTTTTGCCGCCTGGACAGTCGCGCTTTCCGCTGCGGGGATGCTCGCGCTGTTTGATTTCGGGCTGACGGCCTATTTTTCCAACCGGCTGTTTTTTGCGGTCGAGCAAAAGGCGATTGTGCGGGCCCGGCATGTGTTCGGGGCCGGCAATGCCGCGCTCATCGTGGCCGGAACGGTGGGTTTCGTGATTATATGCGTCGGATTTGCCGCGACGCGTCCGTCACCTTCAGGTGCGCCTTTGTTCGCCACAATGGCGCTTCTGGCGTTGGCCGCGGCAGCGCGACAAGGCATGGCCGTCGTGATCGCCGTTTACCGCGCGCATCAGGATTTCTTTCGTCAGACGATGGTCACCACGCTGGGGGATTCGGTTCGCATAGCAGCAACCATTGCAATCGCGATTGTTGGCGGCAGCATCTTGCAGGTGGCAGCGGGCTATCTTGTGGCAACGCTTCTTTCAAGCGTTCTGCTTCCCCTTGTTGATGTCGCGCGCCGCTATTCCGGATTTGCCTATCGCGTCGAAGCGCCGGATCGGGAAGAGCGCGGATTGGCATTTGTCACGTCGCTGCGATACTGGCTGCAAGGGGCAGTCAGCACCCTTGTGACCTTCGCGCCTGTTTTCTTCCTTGCCTCCGCCGGGGCGGCTGCGCACGCGCTGGCGCAGTTCGCGCTGATGCGGACACTTGCCAATCTTGTACGCGCCGTGCTTCAGCTTTTCGCCAATGTTTTCGGGCTGGAAGCTGCACGGCGTATTGCGGTTCGCGACGCGCCGGGGTTTTCGCAGGTGTATCGTGAATCCGTCATTTTTCTGGCTGTGCAGACGTCGGTCTCCGCAGGCGTGCTGGCCGCGCTGGCACAGCCGCTTTTCACCGTCTGGACGGGGGATGCGTCCCTGTTTGACGAGATGTTGCTGTGGTTGGCAATCGGTCCGCCCCTGTTATTGCCGTCCTTGTCGATTGCGGTTCAGGTGCTGACCTGCGCGAATATGCCGACGCCGCTTTTGCATGGGCGGATTGCCCAATTGGTCATCACTGTCGGCGCGTTCTTTGTCTTGCCCGTTCCCGATACGGCGATGCGGATGATGCTGGCACTTGCCATAGGGGAAATCGCCGGACTTGGCATTCCGGCCACCCGCGCCATTCACGCGATTGACCCTGCTGCGGGCCTTGGCCTTCACCTGGGGCTTGTGTGGCGGTCGATCATGGCAGCCGGATTGAGCTATTTGCTGGTTTCGCGGCTGGTTGCCGCGCTGCCTGATCGACATTGGATCGGGCTCGCGGCCGGCGGCGCAGCCGGACTGTTGGCGCTGGTGTTGGCCACAGCCACCATCGGTATCACGGATGCGCGCCGCAAGACGGCGATGGCGCTATTGACGCGCCGATTTCGCAGCGCTCACCCCTCCGGCCAGTAGAGTCGCATCGGGTTATCGACCAGAAGCTTTTTCTGCAATTCGTCAGTAATGGCGATCCTGGGGATCATACTGACCAGATGGCCGTCGTCCGGGATATTGGTTTCCATATTGGGATGTGGCCAGTCCGTGCCCCACAAAGCGCGGTCGGGATAGTCTTCGACGAGCGGACGGACAGCGCGGGCAAAGTCGTTCCAGGGATCGCCGCCTGCGTCCAGCCGGTCGGGGCAGGTGGCCTTGAACCAGATGTCCGGGCGGCTGTCGAGCAGGGCGCGAAAGGCCTTCATGTCAGCGCCCTCCGGTCCCTGGGACACGTCCGGGCGGCCCATATGATCGATCACCACCGGCACCGGCAAGGCATCGATGAAGGCGCGCATTTCGGCCAGTATGTCGGCTTCGAAATAGATCACGACATGCCAGCCTTCCGGCAGACGCCCCGCCACTTCCAGAAACCTGTCCTTGGGCGCGTCATCCACCAGACGTTTGAGGAAGTTGAAACGCACCCCGCGCATGCCGCCATCATGCAATGCGTGAAGGTCGGCATCGCTGATCGCCGGATCCACCACAGCCACGCCCCGCGCCTTGCCATCCGATTGCGCAATCGCGTTTAGTGTCGCCGCATTGTCCGTGCCGTGGCAACTGGCCTGCACGATCACATTGCGGGTGAAGCCCAGATGATCCCGCAGCGCGAAGAGCGCCTCCGGCCCGGCATCTTCGGGCAGATATTTCGCCTTGGGGCTGAAGGGAAAGGCTGCCATCGGCCCGAACACATGGCAATGCGCATCTACCGCGCCGGGGGGCGGGGTGTGCGCGTCGGGCGGCGCAGGGCCCCCGGCGGCGGCATTGGGTGCCCTGCAGGCGCGGCCCGGCT
>JANOAJ010000318.1:0-4441 GCA_031411035.1 Sphingomonadales bacterium | reverse complement strand
CCTTGAACAGCGGGTTACGCTCCACATTGTGCGCCCAGATATTTCGGTAAAACAATATGTTGGTCGTGTTGTCGTGGATCAGGGACCCTTTGCTGTGCTCCCCCTTGGGGTGGCTGGCATCGGCCAGCCCCTCGCTTGCCAGATTATAGGAATAGGTGATGTTGTGGCTGGTATTCTGCCGCCATTCGTCGGGTGTCTTGCCGGTAAAGCGCGGGCCGCTGCCCGACATATTCTCGTCGAGCGCCCAACTGAACGTGCAATGATCAACGATGACATTCCAGGCGCCGACAGTGGAAAAAGCGTCGGCTTCCCACCCGCCGCGCTTTGGCTGACCGTCCACGCCCGTGCGGACACGGATATGGCGCAGGATGACATCATGCCCGTGGACATCAATTCCGCCGCGAATAATGGTGATGCCGGGGGAAGGGGCTGTCTGGCCCGCAACAGTCAGGAACGGTTCCCGGATTTCCAGCGTGGCGCGGCCCAGATCAATCACACCACCGACTTCAAAGACGACAATGCGCGGGCCTTTGGCCTCAACCGCTTCCCGGAAACTGCCCGGCCCGCCCGCTTTCAGAGTCGTGACGCGAATGATACGCCCCCCGCGCCCGCCAACAGTGTCTTTTGCCCAGCCCACAGCGCCGGGAAAGGCAGTCGTTTGGGCCATCAGGGGTGTCGCCAACAAGGCGGTGCAAAAAAGCAACAGTGCGCGCATCTCGGTCTTTCCTCTCTGACGCCATCTTGACAGGAAGCGGCGTTCGTCACAATGTCTTTATGACACCGGTTACTTATACGCAAATCAGCCGGAATTTCAGTCTCCACCAAGACTGGAAAGTCACGAATTTCGGGGCGAAAAGCGAAAAGCGGGCCGCCCTTAAGGAGCAGGATGCGTTGATTCCATCGCATCGCGAATCACAAAGACACCGGTGTCATTGCCGGTGAACTGAAGGGGAGTAGAGATGAATTTGTCCAAATCGCGCACCATTCGCGGCCATGCCATCAAGCTGCTATCGGCAGTGTCAGTGGCAGTGCTGGCTATTACGGCCGCACATGCGCAGCAGGCGGTCCCGGCTGCGGCCCCTGCCGCAGCAGAGGAAGCCGAGGAAATCGTCGTTTCCGGCTTTCGCGCCTCGCTTGACGCCGCGCTGGACGTGAAGCGCGTCTCGGTTTCGGCGGTGGATGCAATTGTCGCTGAAGACATTGCCAAATTCCCCGATCAGAATCTGGCGGAATCGCTTCAGCGCATTCCCGGTATCTCGATCCTGCGCGATGGGGGTGAAGGCCGGGCAATCACCGTGCGCGGTCTTGGTGCCCAATTCACCCGCGTTCGCGTGAACGGCATGGAAACCGTTGCCACTTCAACCGACGGGGCTTCGGCCAATCGTGACCGCGCGTTCGATTTCAACGTCTTCGCTTCGGAACTGTTCAGCGGGATCGTTGTCCACAAGACCGCCGAGCCATCGCTGGACGAAGGATCATTGGGCGCGGTGGTTGATCTCAACACCGGCAATCCGCTGGGCGGCAAATACGGCTTTACCTTCGTGGCTTCGGCGCAGGGCCAGTATAACACGCTGAGCAAGGACAAGTCACCGCGTGTGGCTGGTCTTGTTTCGTGGAAAAGCCCGGACGGCACTTTCGGCGTGGCGGTTTCGGGTGCCTATTCGAAATACACCTCGCTTGAACTGGGTAACAACACCGTCCGCTGGCAGCAGGGTCGGTTTGACTCGGTCAATGGCACATCGTGCTTCTTTGCCAATGCGACCAGCACCACGGCAATGCCCAACACCGGCGGGACCTATCGTTCGAGCACCGCTTGTGATCAGGCGGCCCTGGCCTTCCATCCCCGCATCCCGCGCTATGGCGAGATCGAGCATCGTCGCGAACGCCTGGGCCTTACGGGCAGCGTGCAATGGGAGCCGAGTGATCGCACCAAGCTGTCGATCGATGGCCTCTTCTCCCGCTTCAAGGAAGCGCGCGAGGAGAAATGGGCGGAAGTGTTGTTCCGCGGGCTGGAGCGTCAGGTGGATGTCACCAGCTATACGGTTGATGGCAACAACAATCTGATCAAGGGCACGTTCAACGACGTACCGGTGCGGATCGAGCATTATCTGCGCAAATCCACGACCGAATTCTATCAGATTGGCGGCACGTTCGATCAGGAGTTTTCGGATACGTTCCGCATTCATGTGCTGGGTGGCGTATCCCAGTCTGACGCGGACATTCCGGTGGAAACAACCATCCTGTTCGATGACAAGAACGGCCAGAACTACAGCTATGACTATACCGATTCCCGGCATCCGGTTCTTACGTTTGGCACCAGCGTCAGCAACCCCGCAAACTTCCAGCTTTCCGAAATCCGAGATCGTCCCTCCAATGTGACGAACAAGTTCCGCACTCTGTCGCTGGGCACGGAATGGGATGTGAATCCCGATTTCACGGTGAAGGCGGGCGCGGTCTATCGCCGCTTCCAGTTCAACAGCATTGCCTTCGCCCGGGATACCGTGGTTTGCCCCGCCGCAGGTACGGACAAGGTGCTGGGCACGATAACCTGCTCTGCCACAACCAATATCTCGGACGCGGCAGTCTATGGCTATCCGGTGACATCCGCACTTTCGGAGAATTTCACGCTGGGTAATGCCGGTCAGCCCGGCGGGACGACGTCAAGCTGGATCGTGCCAAACCTTGCCGCCACAACAAGCTTTACCGGCCTTTATAACCGCACCCCCATACTCGACACCGGCAACAACCGCGCCGTGGTGGAACGCGTGACCGGCGGCTATCTGGAATTCAACGGCAAGACCGACGTGTTCGGCATGAGCCTGCGCGTCAATGGCGGCGTCCGCTATGTCAGAACGGACCAGACATCGACAGGCATCGTGACAAGCGGCGCATCGGTGGGGCCGGTCACCGTCAAGCGCAGCTATGATGACTGGCTGCCTTCGGCAAACGTCGCCTTGTCCGTAACGCGGGACTTCATCATCCGTGCAGCCGCCAGCCGCGTTGTAACACGGCCGACGCTGGGCAACCTCACGCCGGGTGGCACGGTTGACGGTTTCAATTACCGCGTCAGCTTCGGCAATCCCTTCCTCAAGCCCTTCCGCGCAAACGCCTATGATCTGTCGTTCGAATATTACTTCGCGCCGCAGTCGATCTTCTCGGTCGCGCTGTTCAAGAAGGATGTGTCGAGCTTCCCGGTTTCGGGAACCCGCACCGGCACATTCGCGTCCACAGGGCTGCCGCTGTCGGCTATCCTTGCCAGTTCGCCCGCCGCTGCCAATCCTGAAGGCCAGCCCTGGACAATCACCACGATCGGCAATGGATCAGGTGCCAGCCTGAAGGGAGCGGAAATCGCCCTGCAGGCACCGTTCAAGTTCCTGCCGGACGCGCTTTCCAACTTTGGCGGCATCGTCAACGCCACCTTCATTTCGTCCAGCGCCGACTACACCATTGGCGGTCCGGCGGTTGTGCCTGGCGGTGCGCTGATTTCAACCGTGCGTAACAACACCCTGCTGGGCGTCTCCAAGCGGGCTTATAACGGCACGCTGTATTACGAAGACAAGAAGTTCAGCGCGCGTGTTTCGGCCAGCTATCGCAGCGGTTTTGTCGATGGCACCAGTGCCACGGGCAATTTCTTTGAAGGATATAACAGCTCAATAAACCTGGATGCGTCAGTGAAGTATCGCATCACCGAGGCGCTTGAACTGTCGCTGGAAGGCGTGAACCTGACGGATGACTATCGTGACCGGTTCACCGATGTTGATGCCAACCGCGTCTATGAAAACAACCATTTCGGCCGCACCATCCTGTTTGGCGCGCGCTTCAAGATGTAACCGGAAACCCGTCGGGTCGCAGTCAGGGCCAGCTTCCCTCATCCCGGAAAGCTGGCCCTTTCTCTTTCAGGAAAGGGCGAACATGCTGGATCGCAGAACCGGGCTGAAACTGCTGGGCTTGGGGGCCGCCTTCCCCGGCCCGCTGCTGGCGCAAGGCTCCGCGGCCAGTTCCAGCCTTGATCCCTTTGCCGAAATGGCATGGGGCAAGGGTTTTGAAGGGCAGCGCCGTGCCGATCTGGGCAACGGCACTTATCTGAACCCCGTTTTTGCCGGAGATCACCCCGATCCGTCCTTGCTGCGCGACGGGGATGATTATTACCTGACCTTTTCCAGCTTTGATGCCTATCCCGGCATTGTCATCTGGCACAGCCGCGATCTGGTGAACTGGACGCCGGTAACTGCCGCGCTGCGCGCGCCCATCGGCTCGGTCTGGGCGCCAGATCTGGTGAAGCACAAGGGGCGCTACTACGTTTATATTCCCGCGCGCACGACGGAAAGGCGCTCGATCTACGTTATCTCCGCGCAACATATCGAAGGGCCGTGGAGCGAGCCGGTTGATCTTAATCTGCCGCAGCATATTGATCCCGCGCATGTCGTGGATGAGGCAGGGA
>JANOAJ010000317.1:0-1680 GCA_031411035.1 Sphingomonadales bacterium | reverse complement strand
GAAAACTCCTGACCAGACGACGATCATCATCTCGGGCAGCGACAAGCAGAAGGTCGGTCAGCTCGCCGCTGAAATCCGACGCTGGAGAAAGCCGGAGCCTTACAAGGGCAAGGGCATCAAGTACCGCGGCGAGTTCATCTTCCGCAAAGAGGGTAAGAAGAAGTAATGGCAAAGCTCGATCCTTTTGCGAAGCGCCGCCAGCGCGTCCGCACCAAGCTGCGTGCCAAGGGTACCGTGCGTCCGCGCCTTTCGGTGCACCGTTCGGGCCGTCATATCTATGCCCAGATCATCGACGATACGGCGGGTACGACCGTCGCTGCCGCTTCGAGCCTCGAAAAAGATGCGCGCAGCTCGACGGGCGCAACTGTTTCGGCGGCGCAGGCTGTCGGCAAGATCGTTGCCGAGCGTGCGAAGGCCGCTGGTGTCACCAGCGTCGTGTTCGACCGTGGCGGTTTTCTGTTCCATGGCCGCGTGAAAGCGGTGGCCGAGGGTGCCCGCGAAGGCGGATTGGAGTTCTAAATGGCTGACGAAACCGAAATCGTAGCGGCTCCCGAAGCCGATGTGGCGGCAGCGCCCACCGATGCGCCGGGTCGCGGTGCCCCCGGCGGCGGACGCGGTGGCCCACCGCGCGGCGGTCGTGGCGGTGGCAACGGCCCCGGCCGTGGCGGTAATCGTGACAACAACCGTGCCCGTCGCGATGGCGGCGGTGCGCGCGACGATGGTGGCGAAGAGCTGATCGAAAAGCTCGTCCACATCAACCGCGTCTCGAAGACCGTTAAGGGCGGCAAGCGCTTCGGCTTTGCAGCCCTCGTTGTGGTCGGCGACGGCAAGGGTCGTGCGGGCTTTGGTCATGGCAAGGCGCGCGAAGTGCCCGAAGCCATTTCGAAGGCAACAGCGGCTGCCAAGAAAAAGATGATTCGCGTTCCATTGCGCGATGGTCGCACACTGCATCATGACGGCAACGGCCACTTCGGTGCCGGTCGTGTGACGCTGCGTTCGGCGCCGCAGGGTACAGGCATCATCGCCGGTGGCCCGATGCGCGCAATTTTTGAATCGCTGGGCGTGGCCGACGTTGTGACCAAGTCGGTCGGCACGTCGAACCCGTACAACATGATCCGGGCGACCTTCGAGGCGCTGGGCGAGCAGACCTCGCCCAAGAGCGTGGCGCAGCGTCGCGGCAAGAAGATCGCTGACCTGCTCGGCAATGGTGGTTCGAAGACCGCCGATGCCGATGCTGCGATGGTTACGGAGTAATCGACGTGAGCACGATCAAGATCAAGCAGACGGGTTCGCCCATCCGGCGCACCGCCGACCAGCGCGCAACGCTGGTGGGTCTGGGCCTCAACAAGATGCACAAGGTTTCGGAGCTGCAGGACAGCCCCGAAGTCCGTGGCATGATCCGCAAGGTGCGGCACATGGTCGAGGTGCAGGGGTAGTGCAGCCTTAATTGGGGACAGTCCCCAATTAGCCCGACGCACGAGTGCCGAGGGGTAAACAGTTGCAAGCTAATTGGGGACTGTCCCCAATTAAGACTTGCCGCGCGACAAAAGCGAAAGCGAGTGCAATGAAACTTAACGAAATCAGAGACAACGCCGGTGCCCGTAAGAGCCGTATGCGCGTGGCGCGCGGTATCGGGTCGGGCAAGGGCAAGACTGCCGGTCGCGGCCAGAAGGGCCAAAC
>JANOAJ010000316.1:0-4382 GCA_031411035.1 Sphingomonadales bacterium | reverse complement strand
GGAACATGTCTGCCATCGCCTGTCTCGCGGTGCCGTCCCCCACCTTGGGGCGATCGCTGGAGAGCATCGTGCCGTCACCCACAGTGAACTGGTCGAGAATATCCTGTTCGCTATACTGCCCCTCCAGATGCGGGGAAATCGCGCCAAGGCAGGATATGAAGCGGTTCACATGCTCGCCATAGACATCATATTGCGAATTGGCGTCGGCATTGGATGGCGCGACCTGCGGATGGGTGATGATAACGTGATATGCCTCAAGGAACGCTTCGAGCGTGAGCTTCCAGTTGGCGGGATAGCGCTTCTGGACATGAAGATGAACGTAGCGGTCTTCCAGCTTCCACGCGTTGATATGCGCCAGAGCTTCCGGCCCCAGATAATCGGCAAGGCCCGGCGCATCGGCATCCATATTGATCCAGACAAAACCGCCGAGCGTCTCCACCCGCGCTTCGGGAAGCGTGAGTGAAGCCGGGTCAATATGAGGAAAATCCCAGGGGCAGGTGACGGATTTGCTGGTGCCGTCCACGTTCCAGCTCCAACCATGGAAACTGCATTGGAATTCGCGCGCATTGCCTTCCGTGCCCGATGCGCGAAGCTTTGTGCCGCGGTGGAGGCAGGCGTTGAAATAGGCTTTGATCTGGTCTGGCGCCGTGCGGGTGATGATGAAGCTGTAACGCCCGATATCATAAACATGATAATCCCCGACTTCGGGAATATGCTCCTCGCGGCAGGCAAATTGCCATGTTCGCGTCCAGAGCCGCTCCATTTCCTTTTTGGCAAAATCGCCTTCGATATAGCGGTCGGTCGAAATATCCTCGTCGCCGAGAAACCGGTAGGATTCGGAGCGAACCCAGCCGGGTGCCGACACCCTGTCAGCGGCAATGATGTCCTGCGTGCTGATTGCCGGGCATCGCGCGCCTCCGGGCATCAGTTTGCCAGTTTCGATATTCATGGCCTGTCTCCGTTATTCAATTCGGCGTGCGGCTGTGAATGGCACCATCCTTCATCACCATCACCAGCCGGGTCTTGTCTGCAAGGATCGAGATGTCGCCCAGCGGGTTGCCGTCAATCAGCAGCATGTCCGCAAGTTTGCCGGGCTCCAGCGTCCCCAGATCCCCTTCGTCACGCATGGCGAGGCCGCCATTGCGGGTTGCGCAGATCAGTGCACCTTCGGGCGAATACCCATAGTAGTTTATGAAAAATGCCAGATCGCGCGCCTGCGTACCGTGCGGGCTCCAGGCAAAGCCATAGTCGCCACCAATCAGGTGCCGGATGCCGCGCTTGCGCAGAGCGGCATGCGTCTTCACGGATTCCTCGACAAGCGCCGGAATACCCATAAAGCCCGCGGTTTCCGGCGTGATGCCGTGGGCAGAGGCACCGCCATTCGCCATCTGGTGAAACAGGTCGATGGTCGGCACCACGAAGATGCGATCCTTCGCTTCCTCCATCATGTCGAGCAGTTCCTCGTCGGAATATTCGCAGTGGAACAGGCCATCAACACCTGCCCGGATGCAGGCTTTCGAACCGGCAATTGAACGGGTGTGCGCGTTGATCTTGCGGCCATAGGCGTGGGCGGTTTCCGTCGCGACGCGGATTTCCTCAAAGGTCATGGGCGTCGTATGGGCCGGTGTGCCGGGGTAAAAGGGATCACCCGAGACATCTAACTTGATATTGTCGCACCCTTCGCGGCAAGCGATGCGGACCGCCTTGCGCATTTCCTCAACCCCATCAACAATCACCGAAGGCCCGACGCGCGGGTTGTGCGCCTTGCTTTCATCACCCATCGCGCCCGTTACGCTGATTTCCAGTGACCCGGCCCGGATGCGGGGGCCGGGCAAGCGTCCGGCATTGACTTCGTTTCTGACAGCGACGCCCAGTTTCAGCTTGGCTTCAGACGCGCCATAGGCACTGGTGAAACCGGCATCGATCAACGCTTTTGCACTGCGTGCGGCTGCAAATACCTGCTCTTCCGGCGAAGGCGTGATCAGGTCTTCCGTGGCAGTCACATTTTCAAACGAAAGATGCGCGTGGCCCTCAGTCATGCCGGGCATCAGGAATTTGCCCGTAGCATCAACATTAGTATCCGCGCCGGAAAGCATGCCAGCCGGAGCAATCGCCTTGATGCGGTTCCCTTCCACCAGCAGGTCGCCGGGACCGGCGGGCGCGCCTGTCGCGTCCCAGATGGTCGCATTGCTTATAAGCGTCGTTGCCACGCCTGAATCCTTCCCGCATTTCCGCGGTCAGACTAGGCAGGGATACGCAAACCCCCAATGACTAGTGGCGCAGCGGTGGTTAGCTGTAGAGGATCGGGCAAGTGATCCCGGGCGTCAAAGCCCGAGATCGTGGATCGGCCCATCAAAATTGCCGCCGAGCAGATTGGTTGCCTTTGCCAGTTTTTCCGGATCAGCACCGCCCAGATGGCCATCAATGATCCGCTGATAATTGCTGATCAGCCCTTCGATCTGCTTGGACAGCCGCATAAATTCAAACCCTTCCGCGTGCATCCCCTTTTGCTGGAGCGGGATGTTGGAATAGTCCTGACGGGGAATGGTTGGGAATTTGTCGCTGTCATAAGGCAGCACAGTGGGTTCCATTATTGGCGCAGGTTCTTCGCCTTCGGGGAAGAAGGTCAGCGACCATAGTTCAAAAATGCAGCTTTCCGGGCCTGTCGGGCGGATTCGATAGGAGGACATGCTGGAAAAGAAAGGCAGAAGGAAATAATGCGGGAAGAGGAATTCCACCGCATTGATCGGATCGGATACGGCAACGGCATTCAAATCAGGCAGCGGCTCGCCTCGTGCGGAAAGCTGCTTGTAAATCTGATCCTGAACGATGCCGAACCACATCATCAATGCTTGTTGCGGGTCTTCGGGAAGCTCGACATCGGTCAGATGCCGGGCGATCTCCACTTCCTTGGCATGCACCATTCCGGCCATGCCTTCGCTCAGCAGTTCGAGGTGTCTGAACTGGAGCTTCATATTTTCATTGATGGAGAGATTGGGGTTGATCGGCACGCCGATCCCGCCCGTATCCATGCCATACATGGTATTGTAGAGGATCGGCACCGTCTGCTGCAATTGCGGGTGCGTCCGCATGACGTGATAGCCTTCCATGAAGGCTTCCATCCCGACTTTCCAGTTGGCAGGCAGTTCCGTTGAAAACCACCATTCGGTGCGAAGCTTGCCGGCACCTTGCGCTTCGATCCGGTCAAGCACCGGGCCAATTGTATCTCGCAGGGAGGGGGCGTTGTCATCCCAGTTGATGAACGCGCAACCAATCGCAGTTTCCACGCGGCACGACTTTAGTGCAAGATCCGCTTCGTCCAGCTGACCTTCGCTGAACATGTGGCGGCCATAGACAAAAGTGTTCTTGCCTTCGCTATTCCAGCGCCATCCGTGGAAAGGGCAGATGAACCCCTGCGTCTTGCAGTTGCCATGGCCGCCGTCTTCAGCAAGCGGCACGCCGCGGTGACGACAGGCATTGTGAAACGCCTTCACCCCGTCCCTGGTGCGAACGACAATGACGGATTTCCCGAGATTGCTGTATTCGATCCAGTCGCCCACTTCCTGAATCTGTTCGAGGCGACAGGCCATCTGCCAGACATGCGGCCAGAGACGTTCGCATTCCGCCTTGTAGAAGGACTCGTCATAATATCGCTTTGCCGGGATGCGTTCCGGGTCCGTAACGGGGAACGGGACGTGCTCTGTCATGGCATACCTCTGTGATTTTGTCGGGGCAGTCGTATCTGCTGGGCATCGCCACGCAAGCGGATTCGTCGGGCATTGGCGTTTCATCGCTGCCTCGATAGTCAAGTCTTTCGGCCCGTGGGGCGCTTCCGCCTGCGGCGCGCGTCGGGCAAGGTTTCCTGATGGTAGAGGTAACCCTGATTGATACGCGCGGCGCTATCCATAAAATCGCGGATGCTGGCGAGGGTCTGTCGTTGATGGAAGTCGCCAAGGCGAATGGTGTTGAGGGGATATTGGCGGATTGCGGGGGTGCCTGTTCCTGCGCGACATGCCATGTCTTTGTTGATGCCGGGTGGATGGACCGGGTTGGCCCGCCCGATGATGTGGAATTTGCGATGCTCGACATGGTGGCCGATGTGGCGCAGGAAAACAGCCGCCTGTCATGCCAGATCAAATTGTCGGCAGCGCTTGACGGCCTCACGGTAACTGTCGCGCCTGGTGCGGGTTTCTAGGAGAACATGATGGCGACGTGCCCAATCTCTCAGGAAGAGGAAACATTGCTTGCCACCGCGTCAATGACGGATCCTGTCATTTCCGCCCGGCCCCGCGCTTATTATGCCGCGATGCGCAACCACGATCCGGTGCATTATGATACGAAGCTCGGGATGTATCTGATCTCCCGCTACGAGGATATTCTGG
>JANOAJ010000315.1:0-3206 GCA_031411035.1 Sphingomonadales bacterium | reverse complement strand
TTCGGCCACACTCTGCACCCGGTGCATATATTTGCCGATCCAGAACAGAGTGTGCAGATCGCGCAGGCCGCCTTTGCCTTCCTTCAGATTGGGTTCCACGACATAGCGGCTGTCACCCATCTTCTTGTGGCGCACATCGCGTTCGGCGAGCTTTTCGGTGATGAAGGTGCGTGCAGTGCCGCTCACCACTTCATTGGCAAAACGGGCGGAGGCTTCATCATACAGCGCCTGATCGCCCCAGACATAGCGTCCTTCCAGAAGCGCGGTGCGGATAGTGAGATCACCCTTGGCCTGTCGGATCATCTCATCCAGCGTGCGGCTGGAATGGCCCACTTTCAGGCCCAGATCCCACAAGGTGTAGAGCATCGATTCGATGACCTGCTCGCTCCACCCGGTCTGCTTCCAGGGCGTGATGAAGGCGATGTCGATATCGGAGAAGGGGGCCATTTCCCCGCGCCCGTACCCGCCCACCGCCAGCAGGGTCATGCGTTCGGACGCGGTGGGGTTGTTGAGCGGATAAAGCTGCTGGGTGGTGAAATCGAAAATCAGGCGGAGCAACTGGTCGGTCAGATAGGCCTGGGCAGCGGCCGCTTCGCGCCCGGCCTGCGGGCTTTCCTCCAGCCGCCGGGCAATCTCTTCCCGTCCGGCGTCCAGCGCAGGTTTCAGCAGGGCGGTCGCCGCGTTGCGGGCTTTGGTGGAATCGCCCGCGTCAATCTCTGCCAGCGCATCGGCAAGGCCGCGCCGGTCGATAAGGGCACGGCGGTGGGCAAGGGTGTCGAAGCGAGTGGCCATTTGGGCCTAGTAGCCGAAGGTCAGGCTGCCGAATAGGGTATCAAAGTCAACGCGGGGATTTCCCTGGACCGGCACGCTCCAGACAGTCGCGATCTTCCAGTTGCCTTTGTGGGGCAGGGTAAAGCGGGCGCGGCCCTCTGCGTCAGTGGTCAGCGCCATATTGCTGCCGCTGACCGCCGACAGGCTCTCCAGTTCCAGCCGCGCGCCAGCAAGCGGTTCGCCCCGGAAATAAAGGCGCACCGGCAGCGCCTCTCCCGGCTTCAGCGTCAGCGGGTTGCGTTCCGGCACGATTTCCAGACTGAGTCCCACCGGGCGTGTGACCATATCTGTCGGGCCGTCGCCAAGCTGCACCAGCGCCTTGGCCCGCCGGGCATATTGTTCGCGACCGGGCTTGTCCGACTGGCCGTTCTTCGCCCGCCAGTCGCGGATCAGCGTCAGGCCTTCGTGATCGAGATAGTCGTTGAATTCGGCGGCGGGCAGTTCGATCTCCGATGGCGTGGATTCAAGTGTGATGATGTGGGTGCCACGCCCTTGCAGATGAACCAGCACAGAACCCGGCTGGCCGATGGTGACATGCGCGCGCTGATCGGTGACGCCGTCCGGGCCGATGCTGCGGAGCGCGACAATTTTTTCGTGCTTCGTGTCCCAGTCTTCCACCTCGGCAGCCGTACCGATGCGAAAGACGGCTCTCACCTTTGCGGCGTCTTCCGGCGCTGTATATCGTTCCGGTGCCATCCAGAAATCATGCGCATGGGTCGGTGCCGCCATCAGCAACAGAACTGCAGCCGCGCTCCGGATCACGCTGTACTGTCGCCCTGATATTTGAGTTCCAGATAGCGGGCCTGGGTCGCCACCTTGTTGAGATCGCCTGCGGCGAGTTGCTCGCTCATCCGTTTGAGTTCGCTGTCCACCACGGCAAGGCCTTCCACCAGTTGTTTGTCCGGGCTCATGCCATTGAGGCCGTCGCGGCGGAGATTTTCCGGCACGCGCTGATAACCGCGCACCAGTTCGGGAAGTTCATCGGCGATCAGGCGGCGTACCTCGGCAGCGGCGGGCTCGCGCGCGTCCAGCATCTGAAGCTGCGGGGCGAGCGCTTCCAGTTTCAGGCCGATCCCGTCCACCAGCCGTACAGCAGGCGCCGGCAAGGCCAGGCGCTGGGTGGCCAGCCATTCCTCGGTCTTGAGGGGGAGCAGCGCCAGTTCGGTGGTGGGCAGTGCCTCACTGGTCGCAATCGGGCCGGTGGGAAACAGCATCAACGCCACAGAAGCCGCCACAAAGGCCAGCACCGCAATCATCAGCCCGCTGGTGCCGACCGGGCCGATCGCGAGGCCCCATAGCGGCAGGCCAAGGGTGATCACTGCCGCGACAGCCACAACACGTTTCAGCCTGCCGAGAAATGTCCGCCGCTTGGCTTCGCGCGCGCGCTGGGCAAGGCGCGGCTCGGTGCCGTGGCGGCGCAGCGCCTCTTCGGCGCGCTGGAGAACATCATTGGCGCTCATCAGTCCACCGGAGAGAAGGGATCGGGCGTCCCGGCTTCCAGCGCGGCCTGGGCCTGGCCTTCGGCACGGGCGATATAGCCTTTGGATTTCTCGACTTCGTTCGAAAGTGTGTCCACCGTGGTCTTCATCGATATCAGTGCCTTGGCCTTGAAGGTATCGATATTGTCCATCGTTGTGTAAATATTCTGGAACGCGCGTTGCAGGGTTTCCAGCGGGATCGTGCTTGACGCCGCCTGTTCATGGATGCGCGCGGTTTGCGTTTTCAGCATCTCGCCCGTCGAATCGATGATGTTGGCCGTCGTCGCGTTGAGCGCGGTGATCTGTTCAAGCACCAGCTTCTGCCCGACCAGCGCCTGCGCGACGGTAACCGCCGTGCGCAGCGCGGAAACGGTGGTGGTCGAAGCGCGGTCAACGCCTTTGATCAGTTCGACATTGTTCTTCTTGACCAGATCGAGCGCCAGATAGCCCTGCACGGTCACGGCCATCTGGGTCAGCAAATCCTGCACGCGCTGGCGGGTGTAAAACAGCGCCGTTTCGCGGATGGCCTTGGCCTTGGCGGGATCGCCCACGTCCAGATCATTGGCCTTGTCTTCCAGCTTGGTATCGAGCGCCTTGGCGACATGGATCATCTGTTCGAGCCGCCCCATCGCTGCCCACAGGTTCGTGCGCTCCACATCAATCGCGGCATTGTCTTTCAGCAGTTCGTCCTTGCCGGAGCCGAGGTGCGAGAGGATCGAAGCGATATGGCCCTGGCTGGAACGGTAACTGTCAAAATAGTTCCGCATCTTGTTGCCATAGGGGATGATGCCGAACAGCTTTTTGGAGGTGATAAGATCGCCCTTCTTGCCCGGATCAAGATCCTCGATCGTGCGGCGCAGTTCGGAAAGGTTGGCCCCGACGCCGCCTTCCTGATCC
>JANOAJ010000314.1:0-10810 GCA_031411035.1 Sphingomonadales bacterium | reverse complement strand
CTAGCCCCGTGTCAAGCACGGGGCGACGATTCGAGTTGATGTAATCATGCCTTAACGCTCACCAGTTCCACATCGTCCCGTCTTCCAGACGCGCCACCGGCAGGTAAGCAGGCTTGTAAGGATATTTGGCGGCCAGCGCCTCGTTGATATCCACGCCGTGCCCCGGCGTCTCGCCCACGAACAGTTCGCCCTTTTCGAAGCGGTAGTCGTGCGGGAACACTTCGTCCGTTTCGGGCGTGTGGCGCATATATTCCTGGATGCCGAAATTGGGCACCCAGGTATCGAAATGCAGCGCCGCGCCCATTGTGACGGGGGACAAGTCGGTCGCGCCGTGGCTGCCGGTGCGGATCTGATAGAGCGCCGCCAGATCAGCGATCCGGCGCAGATGGGTGATGCCGCCCGCGCCCACCACGGTGCAGCGGATAAAGTCAATCAACTGGTTCTGGATCAGATCCTTGCAGTCCCATATGGTGTTGAAGATTTCCCCCACGGCAAGCGGCGTTGTGGTGTGCTGGCGCACCAGCTTGAACGCTTCCTGGTTTTCCGCAGGCGTGCAATCCTCAAACCAGAAGAGCTGGTAAGGCTCAAGCATCTTGCCCAGATTGGCGGCTTCTTGCGGGGTGTAGCGGTGATGCCCGTCATGCAGCAGATGATGGTCAAAGCCGTAGGTAGCCCGCAGCTTTTCAAACATTTTGGGAACGTAGTTCAGCGCCTTGCGCGTGTCCCAGCCGGTGACGCTGGGCAGCGCTGCGTCGGCGGGCTCGTAGAACAGCTTGCCGCGCCCGACGCCGTAAGCATCCTTGATTCCCGGCACGCCCGTCTGCGCGCGGATCGCCTTGTAGCCCAGATCAATATATTGGCCGACCGCGTCCACCGTCTCTTCAATGTCGCTGCCATTGGCATGGCCATAGACCATGATCCCGTTCCGGCTGCGCCCGCCAAGCAGATCATAAAGCGGCATCCCGGCGCATTTCGCCTTGATATCCCACAGGGCGGTGTCCACCGCAGAGATCGCCCGCATGGTGACAGGCCCGCGCCGCCAATAGGCTCCGCGGTAGAGATATTGCCAGATATCCTCGATCCGGCGCGCGTCCATGCCGATCAGGCACGGCACCACATGATCTTCCAGATAAGACACGACCGAAAGTTCGCGCCCGTTGAGCGTTGCATCGCCAATGCCGTAAACGCCCTGATCTGTCTCGATCTTGAGCGTCACAAAATTGCGCCCCGGGCAAGTTACGATGACGCGGGCGGCAGTGATTTTCATGGCACAATGTTCCGTCTGGAGGCTCGAATGCGTTGCGGGAAGACTTGACCAAAAGCATCTGGCCTGTCAACCAAGAGAAATTGGCTAGGCCAGTTTTGAAAATGAATCAAGAGACTCGGGAAAGGTATGCCGCGATGCAGGAGGATGGCAAAGGTCTCGATCGGCGGAGCCTGCTGGCGGCAGGGGGAGTTGCGGCGCTCGCGTCCCCCGCTCTTGCGGCAGAGGGCGGGGAGACCATCTCTGTTTCCATCGACACAAGACAGGTAACCGGCGCGCTTCCCCATATCTGGTCCGAATGCGCCGGATCGGATCGCGCGGCGATAACCTTGCGCGAAAGCTGGCGGAAGGATCTGGTGCGCGGGCATCAGGAACTGGGCATCAAGCGCATCCGCTTTCATGGCATATTCTGTGACGAGATGGGGGTGCTGGCTCCCACTTTGCTCAACCGGGGCAAGGTTGAAGCCAATTATCGCAACATCTTCGACGTCTATGACGGGCTGGTTGAGCGCGGCGTCGCCCCCTATGTCGAGCTGAGTTTCATGCCGCAGGCGCTGGCTTCGGCCAAAACCATGTTCGGCTTTTACAATGGTAACACATCACCGCCGAAAACCAACGAAGCCTGGGCGGATTTCATCTCCGGCTTCGTCAAGGCGCTGATCAACCGCTACGGGCTTGCCGCTGTCCGCACATGGCCATTTGAAGTGTGGAACGAACCGGATCTGCGCTTCTTCTGGACGGGTACGCAGCAACAATATTTTGACATGTACAAGGCGACAGCGCTGGCGATCAAGGCGATTGACGCGCAGATACAGGTGGGCGGTCCGGCCACATCCTCCGCGCAGTGGGTGGGAGATTTCGCGGCCTGGACAGCGGCGAACAATGCGCCGGTCGATTTCTTTGCCACCCATTGCTATGCCTCGGATCGGCAGACGCGGGTTTTCGGTGCGGATCGGGGGCTGTCCCAATATGACGTGATTCCCGCCGCGATGAAAAAGGCGCGCGACGAAATTGACGCGACGATCCACAAGGGCAAGCCGCTGTTTCTCAGCGAATGGTCATCGGACAGCCCCGCATTCATCGCCCATGTCATCCAGAATTGCCTGCCGAACGTGCAGGGCATGTCCCACTGGGTGCTTTCGGGCTCTTATGAAGAACTGGGTGTGCCCAATTATGAGCTGAAGGAAGGCGATATGGGCTTCTACCTGACGACCAAGGGCGTCAACCGTTCCAGCTACAATGCCTACCGGCTTCTGCACCAGCTCGGGGACAAGCGGCTGGCGGCAGACGGCCCCGTTCTGGCCTCCCGCCGCACGGACGGATCGGTTTCGGCGCTGGTATGGAATCTGGCGGATGTGGTGCAGCCGAGTGGCATCCCCGGCCAGACGACCGAACGCGTTGTCAAAGGCGCGGCAAAGACCATTGCCGTGCGCTTTGCCGGTGCCCGTCCGGGGGCGGCGGTCAAGGTCAGTTTTGTCGATCAGGAACGCGGATCGCCCATGCCTGCCTGGCGGAAAATGGGATCGCCGCAATATCCATCACCTGCGCAAATGGCGGTTTTGCGCAAAGCCTCCGAAGTGGCCCCGCCAGTGCGCATGCGACTGGACGGGAAGGGTGTGCTTTCGCTGACGCTTCCGCCGGAAGGCGTGGCGCTGATCGAACTGGCTTAGGCCCCAAGCCCCCCGCCGGAAAGGCGCGCCAGATCATCGGCGTCGTCCACGTCCGCCAGCATGTCCGCGCGTGCCGGAATATGAAAGGCCCCCTCCAGCAGCGCCGTTGCGCCCCGGTCGCCATGGAGTGCCCTCAGTTCGTCAAAGGCAGACCGGGCGAACAGGGCAGGGGGCATGGCAATGCCTTTGGCCTGTGAGGCAATAACGGAGCGCGTTTCCGTCTCAAAGGCAGTGATCAGCCGCCGCAGATGGTCGGCGTCAACCAGCGGCATATCGGCAAGGCAGACCAAAGCGGCCTCCGCCCCGGTTTTTGCGGCAGCGCCTATGCCCAGGGCAAGCGACCGGGACAGGCCCGATCCGGCGTCGGGATTGGCGACCACGTCAAACCCCGCCTCCGCCAGTAGGCGCGCGAGCGGTGCATCCCCGTGCGGACAAACCGCAATGCGCCAGCCCGGCGTGATGGCCGCCACGGCTCTTGCGGCGTGCAGGGCTAGCGGCACACCGTCCAGTAGCGCCATGAGCTTGTCCGCTTCCCCGAACCGGCTGGATCGCCCGGCAGCGAGCAGCACCACGGCCACCTGCGCGGCCGGGATCATTTCCCCTTGCGCTCCGCCCTGTGCCGCCCTTCATGATAGCAGGCGACAATCTGCGCCAGTGCCGAAAGCGCGAGCGTCGCCGGATCGCGCGTCGCCGGGATCAGCCCCACCGGCCCAGTGATCCGCGCCAGCGCGGCCTCGCCAACGCCCAGCGCGCGCAGGGCATCAAGCCGCTGTGCGTGGGTGCGCGGGCTGCCCATCGCGCCGATGAAGAACGGGCTCTGTTCAAGCGCCTGATCCAGCAAGGCGCTTTCCCAGTCATGATCGTGGAACAGGAACAGGATCGCGCTCCATTCGTCGGAAGTAAGGTGCGGAGAACGGGCGGGGGTCTTGAGCCGGTGGGCGGGAACGCCGCGCCCTTTGGCCCATCCGGCAACAGCCTCGTCAGGCGTCAGCACCACGATTTCCGCCCCGTATCCCAGCGCCAAGGCCGTTGCCGTGGTCACTTCCTCGCCCTGTCCGACAAGGAAAAGCCGCAGCGGCGGATCATAGCGGGTCACGAACCGGTCGCCGTGCCAGCCGGTGTGCCCATCGGGTCCGGAGATCACACTCCCGTCAGGCCCCAGGCACAGCGTCACCGGCTGGCGCTGGTCAAGCTGCGCGCAGGCATGGTCGATCACGCCGGCATCAGGCTCAGGCGTGAACAGCAGATCAAGCCCGCCGCCACACGGCAGGCGGACGTCAATGTACGGCGATCCCGCGCCGAACCGCACCAGTTCTGCCTTTCCGGTGGCAAGGATGCGGTGCGCCTCGGCAATCACGGCTGCTTCCACACAGCCCCCGGAAAGCGAGCCGCATGACCCGCCATGTTCGCTGACGGCCATATGCGTGCCTGTGGCGCGCGCCGCCGTTTCCACAACGCCTGTGATCGTGATCAGCACTGTCCGCTCACCGCGACGAGACGCATCGCGGAGAAAATACAAACAGCGATTATCGATGGACAAATCCGCAAATCCTTGTGTTGTTTCCTGCTCTTCCGAATGTGAATAAGACACCACCGGCCCGATGTCCCCCACAATCCTGTAGCCCCTCATTTTCGGTTTCATGCGCGTCAATCCGTCATTCCGGCGAAAGCCGGAATCTCACTTTCCTGCTTTCGCCGCTGCAACAACCCGGAAAAGCGGGATTCCGGCTTTCGCCGGAGTGACAGGATTGCGAGCCATGAAACGCAAACCGAGACACCATTCAACAATCCGGCTTGCCAAGGCACGGCGCGCGGCTAGCTTGCGGGAATGTTGATCCGATCCTTGTTGAGCGCAGCCCTTCTGTCTGTTGCCCTCCCTGCCTTCGCCCAGACCAGCTATATCCGCGCCGGGAAACTTGTCGATGTGGCGGCAGGCCGCGTTCTCACCGGCCAATGTATCACGCTCGAGAATGACCGGATCAAGGCCGTTGGGCCGTGCGGCGCAGCGCCAAAGGGCGCGACCGTAATTGACTGGCGGCGCTATACCGTGCTGCCCGGCCTGATTGATCTCCACACCCATCTTGCCGATGCAGGCCAGTCGGCCGATCTGGCTGAACCGCTCAAAACCTCTCCGGCCGCCACTGCCCTTATCGGTGCGCGTCATGCACGGGAAACGCTGATGGCGGGCTTCACCACCGTGCGGGACGTTGGCACCTATCGCGGGCTCACGGACGTGGCATTGCGCAATGCCATCAACCGGGATGATGTGCCGGGGCCGCGCATGTTTGTGGCAGGGGCCTATATCACGATCCCGGGCGGCGGCGGCGAACTGAACGGCGTGGTGCCCAATGACCAACTGCCCGCCGATATGCGGCTGGGCGTGGTGCGCAATGCGGAAGAGGCAGCCAAAGCCGCCGAGTTCCTGCTCTCCAGCGGGGCGGACCAGTTGAAATTCATCGCCACAGGTGCCGTGCTGGCCGTCGGCACGGAACCCGGCACGCCTGAACTGACCGAGGCGGAAATGCGCGCCGCCGTGGCAGTGGCGGCAAAGCATGGCACCTATGCCACGGCCCATGCGCACGGTGCGGCGGGCATCAAGACCGCGATCCGCGCGGGCGTGCGTTCCATCGAACATGCCAGCCTGATCGACGATGAAGGGCTGGCGCTCGCCAAAGCCAAAGGCGTCTGGCTGGTGATGGATATCTATGATGGCGACTGGATTGAGGAAGTAGGCACCAAGGAAGGCTGGCCCGCCGAATATCTCCGCAAGAACCGCGAAACGACCGACGCCCAGCGGCAAGGCTTTGCCAAGGCGGTGAAACTGGGAGTCAGGATCGGCTATGGCACCGATGCGGGCGTCTATCCCCACGGCCTCAACGCCCGGCAGTTCCGCTATATGGTGCGATACGGGATGACGCCGATGCAAGCGATCCAGAGCGCCACCATCAACGCCGCGCGCCTGATAGGCAAGGACGCTGAACTGGGTAGTATCGCGCCGGCGCGCTTCGCTGATCTGGTGGCGGTTGAGGGGAATCCTCTTTTGGATATCTCGGTGCTGGAAAGGGTGACAGGGGTAATAAAGGGCGGCAAGAGAGAGAAATGACCACTCTCCCCAAAGTCGCCATCATTGGTGCGGGCTGTTCCGGCTTTACCACGGCCAAACGGCTCGCTGATTACGGCATCCCGTTCGATATGTTTGAGGCGTCGGACGATATCGGCGGGAACTGGTATTTCAACAATCCCAACGGCATGTCTGCCTGTTACAAGAGCCTGCATATCGATACATCGAAATGGCGGCTGGCATTTGAGGATTTTCCGGTGCCATCCGAATGGCCGGATTATCCGCATCACGCGCAATTGCTTCAGTATTTCCACGACTATGTCGATCAGTTCGGGTTGCGGGAACGGATCACGTTCAACACCAGGGTCGAAAAAGCCGTAAGGCGCGCGGGCGGGGGCTGGGATGTGACGCTCTCCACTGGGGAAACGCGCGGCTATGATGCGCTGGCGGTTGCCAATGGCCATCACTGGGCGGCGCGCATCCCGGAATATCCCGGCCAGTTCGATGGCGCGCAGATCCATTCGCACAATTATCGCAGCCCGTTTGAGCCTGTCGATTGCATCGGCAAGCGCGTGCTGGTGGTCGGCATGGGCAATTCGGCGATGGATATTGCCTCTGAACTCTCGCAGCGACCGATTGCCGACAGGCTCTTCGTTTCCACCCGGCGCGGGGTGTGGGTGTTCCCCAAATATTACAAGGGACAACCGCTCGACAAGAACCCGGTGCCCGCCTGGGTGCCCAAATGGCTGCGGTTGAAGCTCGGTTCGCGGCTGATCAAGGGGCTGGTCGGCAAGATGAGCGATTACGGCCTGCCTGATCCAGAGATTGGCCCGTTCGAATCGCACGGCACGGTTTCGGGGGAATTCCTGTTGCGCGCGGGCTCGGGCGATCTGGTGATGAAGCCGGGTATTGAACGGCTGGACGGTGATGGCGTGATCTTCACCGATGGCGCGCGTGAAGCGATTGACGTGATTGTCTGGGCCACCGGGTATGACATCAAATTTCCCTTCTTTGATGATCCCGCGCTCCAGCCCGACGCGGACAACAGGCCGCCCGCGCTGTTCAAGCGCATTCTGAACCCCGATGTGCCGGATCTGTTTTACATGGGGCTGGCGCAGCCGCTGCCCACGCTTGTCAATTTTGCCGAGCAGCAATCCAAACTGGTCGGCGCCTATCTGGCGGGGCAATATGCCCCACCGGCGGCAGACGAGATGCGGCGGATCATTGCGGCGGACGAGGAATATTATACCAGCCAATATTATGCGGCCCGGCGGCACACGATCCAGTTGGATTTTGACCATTATGTCCGGGCACTGGGCAAGGAACTGGCCAAGGGCGCAAAGCGGGCAGCGGCGCGTAGCCATGTGCTTCCGGTCACGGCGCAGGTGACTGAGGCTGCATGAGACGTCCGGCGTGCCTGACAAGCGCGGTGTTTCTGATGGCGGCACCCGTTCCGGCGCTGGCCGATGCACAGATTCTGATCGGATCAACCCAGAGCGGGATCCAGATGCACGCCATATCGGGCACCATGCGTTCGATGCCGCCAGACCGGGATATGCGGAACTTCGCCACTGTCCAGTTGCGCACCATATTGCAAACGCCGGGCGGGCGGCGCGGCGGGACGACAGTGGAGCGGTCATTGCTCAGCTTCAATTGCCCGATGCGGAGCATGACCATCCTTGCTTATTCGCGCGTCGCGGCGGATGGCAAACGATCGCATGACTGGCAGGCCGCCGATCTGGCAGTTCGGTATGAAACGGTGAAATTCGGATCGATGAATGAAGTCGCGATGCGGTTCGCGTGCAGCGGCGGGCGGGTCACGTCCATCTATCGTCCGGCGGAGCCGACGCCACCGGCTGCGGAGCCGAAAGAAGAACCCAAGGGGCTGGAGGGGGAATAGCCCCCATCCTTGCCGCCCGCGCTCCGAATACCTATCTGGGCCGCACCGCGATTCGGCGGCTTTCTTCCGGGATTTCTGATGACTGACACGATCCACACCCGCATGCTCATTCTCGGTTCCGGCCCTGCCGGGCTGTCTGCCGCCATTTATGCCGCGCGGGCCGGGTTGAAGCCGATTGTGGTGCAGGGCCTCCAGCCGGGCGGGCAGCTGACGATCACGACGGATGTGGAGAATTACCCCGGTTTCCGCGATGTGATCCAGGGGCCGTGGCTGATGGAAGAGATGACGGCGCAGGCCGAGCATGTCGGCACGCAGATGGTCTATGACATCATCGTGGATGTCGATCTTTCCGCGCGGCCCTTCACGCTGACAGGCGATGGCGGCACGATCTACAAGGCCGATACGCTGGTGATTGCCACCGGCGCGCAGGCCAAATGGCTGGGGCTGGAAAGCGAAGCGACGATGCAGGGCAAGGGCGTTTCGGCCTGCGCGACCTGTGACGGTTTCTTCTATCGCGGCAAGAAAGTGGCCGTGATCGGCGGCGGCAATACGGCGGTGGAAGAAGCGCTCTACATGACCAATCATTCGCAGGATGTGACGCTGATCCACAGGCGCGACACGCTGCGCGCAGAGAAAATTCTGCAGGACCGGCTGTTCGCCCATCCGCATATCAAGGTGCTGTGGAACAAGGGTGTCGAGGCCTTTGTGGGCGGTGGTGATCCGGTCGGGCTGGTCGCCCTGTCGCTCAAGGACACTGTGACGGGCGAGATGTCCGAACTTGGCGTGGACGGAGCCTTTGTCGCCATCGGCCATTCCCCCGCGACTGAGTTGTTCACGGGCAAGCTGCCCATGGATGAAGGCTATTTGCTGGTGGAAAAGGGTACATCCCGCACGGCCATCCCCGGCGTCTTTGCAGCGGGCGATGTGACGGACAAGATCTACCGACAGGCGGTCACAGCGGCGGGCATGGGCTGCATGGCGGCACTCGATGCGGAGAAGTTCCTCGCGCATGCGGATCACGCCGCGCGGGGCTAAATCTCTGAAATGTCGGCGGAACGATACCGGAACGATTTTTCTTGAATTGTAGGAAATTGCCTCTTATATGATGAGTCGCTCTTTCTCATTGTTAGTTTTTGTGCAAACACGCCGGGGTGGCTCAGCCCGGCGCGGGGAGACGTGTGTTCAGGCCAGCACGTCCAGCAATGCGGACTTCAGCGCCGCATAATCCGCATCGCCGGCAAAGCTGTGGGACGCGGAATCGAGCGTGATCAGCGGAATGCCATCCCGGTAACTGTCGAACAGGGGACCATCCCATTGCGCCGTGAAGGCAATCGCGGTGCCATCCCGCGCGGCCAGCAGGATGCGGGTGTCAATGGGAAACAGTTCCAGCATGTCCGCGACGCGTTCAGCCAGAGAGGTTGGTTCGTCACGCTTCGCCGCCGCGCGCAGGCTGCCGAACAATGTGCCGAAATTGACGGCACCCTTCAAAAGTCCGGCCCATGCCTTGGGATCACGCAGGCGCTGGGCATAATAGGCCCGTGCCGTGGCGGGGGCGGGGGCTTCTGCCGTGGTTTCCACCAGCCACGGATTGGCCAGAACAAGCGCATCGGCCGAATGCAGATGCAGTCGCAACGCCGTAGCCGCATCGCAATTCCCGAACGCGACAACGCGGCTGAGGTCAGGGCATTCCGCGCGGAAGGCATCAAGCGCGGCGATGATATCCGGCCCGGAGGTTTCGAACCCGCCATTTTCGCCTTCGCTGTCGCCGATCCCGCGCCGGTCAAAGCGGAAGACGGGATGGCCTGCTGCTGCGACGTCCGCCGCCAGTCTGGCCATGCCGCGATGCGCGCCGATGCGGATTTCGTTCCCGCCGGAAACGATCAGCAGGCCCGATGCGCCGGGTGCCGCATCCAGCGTCGCGGCAAGCGCCACGCCTTCGCAAGCAAAGTTCAGCGTGCGGCGCATTGCCGGGCCCAGTCTGCCAGATCGGCGGCAAGGGCTGCGGAAAGCCCCGCATCCTCGCCGGGTTCGGCACGCCGCCACAACGGGCTTCCCGCCACTTTGCCATCGGCCTCTGTAGCGTCACTCTCAAGCCGGACGGTGCGCAACGGCGTTACAGGCCCAGGCAAGGCCCCTTCCACTTCGCCAAGGAACGCGTCCGAAAGCCGATGCCCCGCATACAGCCCCGTATCGCCTGCCAGTTGCGTGCGCCGGAGATCGCGAACGATGCGCGCGCCGGTTTCCGGGGCAAAGCGCCACCAGCCCCTGGCCGGGCCGCCATCGTCCAGCAGTGCGCCACCCCGGATGGATGCGATGACCACGGGCCGCACTTCGGCGATGGCAGCGGTCGCATCGGCGCGCCAATCGGCCAGACGAACCCCGGCCATGTCCCGTTCGCTTTCGCCCATGCCGCAAAGATCAGGAAAGGTCAGGCCAAAGCCCTGTTTTTCCAGCGTGCGCGCCATCGTTGCCAGCATCCGCCGGGTGCGGTTATATTCTTCAAATAAAGGTTCAAATACAATAATTTGTATCGGATTGTTAATGCCAATCCTCAGCCAGTTTTGGCTGCCACTCACCCCTGCGCCTTTGCAACCGCAAAATCACGGAGGGAGCCGAATGTTTCCATCATCTCCCCGTCCACTTCATCATCCTCGATGATGATGCCCAGCCGGTCTTCCAGCTCGGTCAGCAGGCCGGCAACGGCCATCGAATCCAGTTCCGGCAAGGATCCGAACAGGGCGGTACCATCGGTGAAGCCTGCCGTGCGTTCGCGGCTGATGCCCAGAACGTCCGACAGGACGGCACGCACACAGCCATCGATCATTTCGGCATTGGTCTTCACGCCATTCCCCCTGAAAGCGGCCCCATTTGCGGCCCCGTTAGTCGCTTGGTGCGCGGCGGACAAGCCTTGAAAG
>JANOAJ010000313.1:0-3081 GCA_031411035.1 Sphingomonadales bacterium | reverse complement strand
CGCGAAAAACAGATAAGCCCAGACTTCGGCAGCAATGCTCCAGGAAACGATATTCCAGCTCAGATGATCGCGCAGCCCGAAACACTGAAGCAGCAACAGGTTCTGCCACAGATCAGTCACCGAAAACGGCCCCGTAAACTCCGCCTGCCCGTCTGCCTGCCCCTGCCCGCCCAGCCAGGACAAGGTCTGGAACAGCGCCAATATGGCGATGACGAGCAGATGCAGCGGATAGACCCGGCCCAGCCGCAGCCCCATGAACCGGCCAACGCCAAACCCGCTCGCCAGCCGGTCGCCATAGCTGGACGCAATCACAAAACCGCTCAGCACGAAGAAGAAATCCACAAACAGCCAGCCATGCCGCGCGAGCGATGAGGCGGCTATCACCCCTTCGGGATGCAGATGATAGAGCACGACCATAAGCGCGCACACGCCGCGCAGGCTATCCAGCGCCTCAAAGCGCGCCGGGGCGGCTTCAGACCGGGCTTGTGTCAATCACCACCATTTGCCGTGAAGTCCACCCGATACTTGGTCACCAGCCCGCCGGATTGAGATTGCATCACGGAAAGGATAGCCAGTTGCATCAAAAATCCACCGTGAAAATAACGTTGCGGTTTGAAGCTGCTGCTAGCCCGTAAAAATCTACCAAGCCGGGAAGCCACCCTGTTGCATAAGCGACATCATCAGCATTCAAATTGTCACAGTCGCATCGATCAATTAACCAACTCAGGCGCGCCGCAAATTTCTCGACATCCACAGATTTCAGGATTCGAGATACCTCCTTAACATCATCGGACTTTACCAGCCCGATCATCCCATTTTTGTTCACCAGCAAGTCAGTCCGGCCTAGAATCGCCCACGAAGTTGGATCGTCCTTAGATCGAACCAGTTCTCCTTCGCACGGGCTGGTTCCTTGTAGCCCGCTATGAATAAGAGGCCAAGCTTTGTCAGTTTCGCAGGCCATATTCTCATGCCAGGCTTGCTCGATTACCTCCGATACATATTCCAACTTGTCGCCATCGGCCTTGCAGGCAACCAAAGTTGCCAATGTCGATTCATCTATCGCGAAATGAACCCCACGCGCTGCCACCTTACCACCATTTGTCCGCGCGCGCCGTGAAGCCTGCGCGCTGCTCGATTGCCAGACCGGCATTCAGCACGCCCTGTTCGTCCAGCGCCTTGCCGATGATCTGGAGGCCCAGCGGCAGCCCCTGCGCGTCCAGCCCGCCAGGGACGGACATCGCAGGCAGGCCCGCGAGCGAGCTTGGCACAGTGAAGACATCGTTCAGATACATGGCCAGCGGATCCGCGCTCTTTTCGCCCAGTGCGAACGCCGCCGATGGCGCGGTGGGCGTCAGCAGCAGATCGCATTTTTCCCACGCCAGATCAAAATCCCGCGCGATCAGCGTGCGCACCTTGGAGGCCTGAGTGAAATAGGCATCATAGAAACCCGCGCTCAGCACATAGGTGCCGATCATGATGCGGCGCTTCACTTCCGGCCCGAACCCGGCCGCGCGCGTGGCGGCATACATATCCTGCAAGCCCGCGCCATCCGGCAAATCACGCAGTCCGTAACGCACGCCATCATAACGGGCGAGGTTGGATGAGGCTTCGGCGGGGGCAATAATGTAATAGGCAGGCAGCGCATATTTGGTGTGCGGCAGGGAGACTTCCACCACCTCAGCACCCGCATCCTTCACCCAGGCAATGCCCTGTTCCCACAGCGCGTCGATTTCCGCAGGCATACCATCCACGCGATATTCCCTGGGGATGCCGATCCGCTTGCCCTTCAGATCGCCGGAAAGCGCGGCTTCCCAGTTCGGCACGGGCAGATCAAGCGAAGTCGCATCCTTGGGATCAAAACCCGCCATTGCTTCCAGCAAGATCGCGCAATCGCGCACATCGCGCGCCATCGGCCCGGCCTGATCAAGCGAGGACGCAAACGCCACCACGCCCCAGCGCGAACAGCGGCCATAAGTCGGCTTGATCCCTGAAATGCCCGTGAATGCCGCAGGCTGGCGAATCGAGCCGCCCGTATCCGTGCCCGTAGCACCGGGGCAGAGCCGCGCAGCAATCGCGGAGGAGGAACCGCCCGAAGAACCGCCGGGCGCGAGCGGCGCATTACCGCCGTCATTGCGCTTCCACGGCGAAATCACATTGCCGAAATGGCTCGTCTCGTTGGACGATCCCATTGCGAACTGATCCATGTTGAGCTTGCCCAGCATCCCCGCGCCTGCCGCCCAGAGCCGCCCGGATACGGTGGATTCATATTGGGGCGTGAAGCCTTCAAGAATGTGGCTGGCAGCGGTCGTCTGCACGCCCTTGGTGCAGAACAGGTCCTTCATGCCAATCGGCACACCAGACAGCGGACGCAGGCTGCCTTCGCTGCGATCCCGGTCTGCCGCTTCGGCAGCGGCAATCGCATGGTCGGGGGTTTCGACGATGAAGGCATTGAGTGCCTTTGCGCCCGCCACGGCAGCGTTGAAGGCATCAGCGACTTCGCGCGCGGAGAAATCCCCGGCGCGGAAGCCGTCACGAATGGCGGCAACGCCCAGATCGGTAAGTAAAGTCATAAGTCCCTCCCCTTCAGGGGAGGGGTTGGGGTGGGGCATGTCAACGGGCAATGCGCTTGCGGACAGCCCCCACCCCCGTCCCCTCCCCTGAAGGGGAGGGGCTCGAAAAAGACGTTCGTCATCATTCAATCACTTTCGGCACGCCGAAAAAGCCGTGTTCGGCGGCAGGCGCATTGGCAAGGATGGCATCGCGGATATTGCCGCCAGACAGGGGATCGGCATTCACCACATCATCGCGCAGGCGCAGATGGTTGGGAATAACCGCCGTCATCGGCGCGACGGACGAGGTATCCACCTCACCCAGCTGCTCGATCCAGCCAAGGATGTTGTTCAGTTCGGGCATGATCGCTTCCACCTGCTCATCCGTGACGGCGATGCGGGCGAGAGAGGCGATCTTGCGGACGGTTGCATGATCTACGGACATAGCCGCGCCGCTAGCAGCGGCCCGCGCGGGCGGCAAGGGCATTGCCACCCCGACGCGCGAAGTTTAGCCTGCCATGATGCGCAAACA
>JANOAJ010000312.1:0-2285 GCA_031411035.1 Sphingomonadales bacterium | reverse complement strand
CGCGTCGCCAAACGGCCCAAACGGTTGGCCAGCAAGCCGTCGTTGTGGAGCCGTTTCAAGGCTGTGCTGCCTGTCAGCCAGCGCACCCTTGATCGCATTGCGACAGGAGCGATGGTTGCCATTGTGGGGGGCGTCACCATCGTCGGGGCAACGATGCTTGGCGTGCCGCAATATGTCGGCACCGAATTCGCCCATGCTGTTGGCCGCGCCGGCTTTGAGGTGAAGCGCGTTGAAGTCACCGGCATCAAGCGGATGGAGCGGCTGACGGTCTATGCCATCGCGCTTGACCAGCATTCGATGGCAATGCCGCTTGTGGATCTGGAAAAGGTGCGCAGCCAGCTGATGCAATATGGCTGGATCGAGGATGCCCGCGTCTCGCGCCGCCTGCCTGACACGCTGGTGGTGGACATTGTGGAGCGCAAGCCTGCGGCGATCTGGCAGCATAATCAGCGGCTCTCGCTGGTCGATGCGAAAGGCCGGGTTCTGGACAAGGTGCGCCCCGATGAGCCGACGCCCAACCTGCCGCTGCTGATTGGCGCGGATGCCAATGAACAGGCGATTGCGTTCAACGAATTGATGGAGCGCGCACCGGCGCTCAAGCCGATGATCGCGTCGGCCAGTTGGGTGGGCAATCGCCGCTGGGATCTGGGTTTCCAGACCGGGGAGACGCTGGCGCTTCCGGAAGGGGAAAATGAAGCGGGCCGCGCCCTGCTTCGCTTCGCGCGGGTGGAGGGCGTGCAGCATCTGCTCGGCGGGCGCTATATCTGGTTTGATATGCGCAACGCCGGAAAGCTGACGGCCCGTTTCCGCCCCAAGCAGAAATCCATCGACAAGCCCGAAGGTGAAGAACCCGAAACGCAATCCGCCGACGCTGCGAAGAAGGAGGAAGAGGATCATGGCCCAGCCTAGAAATGAAAAGCTGATTACGGCGCTTGATATCGGCAGCTGGAAAGTGTCGGCGCTGATTGCCGAACGATCTGCCACAGGCGATCTGAACGTGCTGGGTACGGGTCAGCGCGAAAGCCGGGGGGTGAAGCGCGGCTATATTGCGGACATGGCAGCTACCGAAGCGGCCGTGCGCGAAGCCGTGGAACAGGCGGAACGGATCGCGGGCACCAATATCGAGGATGTCTGGGTAAGCTTTTCCGGCGGCTCACTGGTCAGCAATCTCGCTTCTGTCGAGGTCGAGCTGGGCGGACACCGGATCGAACAGGATGACATTGATGATCTGCTGGCCGCCGGGCGCAGTTCGCTCGATCCTGACGGGCGGATGATTCTCCACGCCCAGCCTACGCTGTACACACTGGACGGCCTGACAGGCGTGAAGAACCCGCTTGGCCTCCATGCCGATCATCTGGGCGTGGATATTCATGTGGTGGCAGCGGATGGCTCGCCGGTGCGCAATCTCGATCTGTGCGTCCGCAGCGCGCATCTCGAAGTCAAGTCGATCATTGCCTCTCCGGTGGCAACGGGCATGGCCTGCCTGTCGGATGAAGAGCGGGAACTGGGTGTCGCGCTTGTCGAAATGGGCGCGGGCGTCACCAACGTATCGCTTTTCGCTGCCGGGATGCTCGCGGGGCTGGCCTCCATTCCCTTTGGCGCGTCCGACATTACGGATGATATTGCGTCGGCCTTTGGCACCCGTCGGCACCAGGCGGAGCGGATGAAATGCTTCTACGGATCGGCCACGGCCAGCCCGCGGGACAATCACGACATGATCGAAGTCGCGCCGCTTTCGGCCGATGATGACAGCCATGAAGCAGGCGCGCGGATAACGCGGGCGCAGCTGATCGGCGTGATTCGCCAGCGGCTCGAACATCTTGCAGGAGAGATTGGCAAGGCCTTGAAAGAGCTTGGCTTTGGCGGCCCGGTTGGTCGCCAGGTAGTGCTGACCGGCGGCGGCGCCGAACTGAAAGGCATTGCCGATTATATGCAGGGCGCCCTTGGTCGGGCCGTTCGCATCGGGCGTCCGCGCGGCCTGGCGGGGCTTCCTGAAGCACATAGCGGATCGGGTTTCGCCACCCTGGCGGGGCTGGTGCACTATGCAGCGTCAGACCCGATTGACCTGCGCGCAATCCTCCCGCCACCGGCTCCGGTCATCCCGGTTTTTGGCGGCGGCATCATCAAAAGGTTGATGACAGCCTTTCAAAGCGGCTACTAGATATTGTGATGGTTTGGTGAATCAGCCACAAGGACAGGAAAGTGTGCGAGTCGTTAACTTTTTAGGTGATTCGCCGAATCAAGTCTGTCAAAGAGTCAATAGGGCATTCGTTCCGCCCGCGTTT
>JANOAJ010000311.1:0-7120 GCA_031411035.1 Sphingomonadales bacterium | reverse complement strand
CAAATTCGGGCTGGTCGGCGGCGATATCATGCACGGCAACATGTCGCTCGACCAATTGTGGAGCGCGCGCCCGGTGCTGGGCAATGGCGCCTATCGCGGGCCCTTGAAGGGGCTCTATATGTGCGGCGCGGGCACCCATCCGGGCGGCGGGGTGACAGGTGCGCCCGGGCATAATTGCGCGCAGGAAGTGATTGCGGACCGCAGCTTTGTCGGGCGGCTATTGCGGCGGGGTTAGGGGAAAAACAGCTTCCCCATGGCAGCGCCTGCGCCAAGCAGCGCGGCAACGGCGATCAGGCCCTGAAAGACGGTCGAGAAGGAAATGATGCGGGTTTCCTCCATGATCTTGATTCGCTCCGCGTGAAGTTTGTCGCTTTCCTCAGCCATACGCCGCTGGCGCTCGAACTGTTCCCGAGAAAATTGCAGCCGCTCTTCGTTAAGCTTGTCGCTCTCAGCGCTCATCCGCCGGATGCGCGCCAGTTGTTCTGTCACGTCAAGATCACTTTGACTCATTTGCGTTGCCATGTCGTGTTAATACTAAAATCTGGCGTGCGCTGCAACTGACATTTTCACGCTCGTTGCGTCCACCAGTAGAGCGGGAAGCCTATCCCCATCAGGATGAAGCTCATCGCGCTGACCACAATCCCTGCGCCCCAGAGTGTCCACAGCGCATAGGCAAGGCCAAGCAGCGCGATCGGAATCGCGACGCGCAAGCGCAGCGCCGCCAGCGCGCAGGCAAGATAGAGCCACAACGTCGCCGATGTCGAAAGCGTCGCCATGAAGGTGAACATATCGCCTGTCGATTTGCTGCTGTTGAGCGCGACAAAGCCTGTGGCCACGACGCTCGAAATGATCAGCGCGCGGGCGGGGGTGCCGTGCGCATTCTCCCCCGCAAGCCAGCGCGGCAGCAAGCCGCGCCGCGCCATTGAGGCAGGCAGTTCGGCCTGCATCAGGCTCCAGCCATTGAGCGCCCCGATGGCGCTGATAGCGGCAAAGGCGGCAATCAGCAGCGCCGGCTCGCGCGCCCAGTAAGTTTCCACGAACACCGCAAAGGGCGCATCGGAATGGGCGACCGCGGCCACGGGCAGCATCAGGGCAATGCCCGAACAGACAATCAGATAGAGGATGCCCGTCGCCAGCGTGCCGGTCATCGTGGCGCGCGGGATGGTGCGGGCGGGATCATCCACCTTGTCGGCGGCCACACAGGCCGATTCAAAGCCAAGCAGAGCCCAGAGCGTCAGCACGGCAGAGCCGCTGACGGCGGAAAGTTTCAGCCCGTCGGCGGGAAAAGGCGTGATGGACGCTGCGCCGGTGCGCCCCAGCACCAGCGCGATCAGGACGATAACGGTCAGCAGCGGGACCAGCTTGATCAGCAGGGTCACAAGCTGGAACCCGCCCGCCGTGCGCGCGCCGCGCAGGTTGACGGCGGTGATGATCCAGATCAGCGCACTGGTGGCAAGGGCGGGGTATCGCCCCAGCAACGGCACAAAAACACTCAGATAACTGATCGCGGCCACCGCAATGGTGACGTTCGCCGTCCAGATCGACACCCAATAGCTCCAGCCGATAAGGAAGCTCGGGATGCGGCCAAAGGCCTGATTGACAAAGCCGACCGGACCACCGGCTTGCGGAAAGGCCAGGGTAAGGCGCGCCAGCACCAGCGCCAGGGCGAGTGCGCCCGCAATCGTGATCGCCCAGCCCGCCACCCCGTTCCAGCCGAACGGGGCAAGCGAGGCAGGCAGCAGGAAGACGCCCGATCCGATCATGTTACCCATGACGAGCGACACGCACATCCAGAAGCCGAGCCTGCCCCCATCCCGCAGGGACGCGGCACCGGGGGAAAGGCTGGTCGCACTTGTCATTGGCGGGCATCATGCCCGGCAAGGCCCCCTCCCGCAAGCAGGAGGGGAACTGGCATCAGAACTTGGTGCCGAGCCGGAAGCCGATGGTGCGCGGTGTGCTGGTGAACACATAGGTGCGATCATTGCACTGGCCGCATTCCGAACCGCGCGAAAGCTGGGCGCGTTCGTCAAAGGCATTGGCCACAAACAGTTCAGCGGAGAAATTGGTGAATTCCGCGCCCACGGCAAAATCGGCCGTGGTTGACGCCTTGAGCCGCCCCAACTGGCTTGCCTGCAGCACCCGGATTTCGGAAGAGGCCGAACCCTGATAGGCCACCACACCCTGCACATAGGCTTTCACGCTGGCCAGCGGGAAGCTGTACCGCGCCGTGGCATTGCCCTTGAACTTGGGCGTGATGGGCAGCCGCGTGCCTGCCGGTGCGGCGATGTTGCCGCCGGTGCAGGTGTAGGTGGGATCATCGAAATCGCACAGATTCTGCCGGGTCTTCGCGTCCGTATAGGCGGCGGCTGCGGTGATGGTGAAGCCGTCCGCTGGTTTGGCCGTCAGATCCGCTTCCACGCCGCGGATGCGGGCATTGGGGCCGTTATGGATTTCAGTGAAACTGTTGAGGCCCAGGAACGAGAACTGGAACTTCTTCCAGCTCTGCTGATACAGCGCGGCGTTGAAGCGCAGAGCCCCGTCCAGCAACGTGGTCTTGATGCCCAGTTCGTAGTTGGTGAGGAAATCGGGCGCATAGGGCGCCACCGTGCCGCGCCGGTTGATGCCGCCCGGACGGAACCCGCGCGACCAGGTGGCATACATCAGGTAATTGGCGTTGGGCTTCCAGGTCAGGTTGAGCTTGTGGGTAAAGCCCTGGCCTTCGGTGGCCTTGGGAACGATCTTGCCGCCGCCAATAAAGGTGCCCAGATTGGTGCAGGGGCTGCCCGATACGGCTGCGGGCAGCAAGGTGGTCGTGCGGCCCTGCAACTGGGCATCACGCAGGGAAATGCCTTCGGTGGTCAGGCATCCGGCAACACCCGTCCGGCTGCTGCCCGCTGCGTTGGGCGGCGGGTTGCCGGCCTGTCCCTGGATGAAGGCCGGGTTACGCCCAAAGCCGAAAAAGCCGATCAGCGAGTTATCATAGATGAAGCCGCGCCCGCCCGCCGTCAGCGTGACGGTTGGCGTAATGTCAAAGCTGGCTTCGCCGAACATGGCGTAATCCTTGTCCACGCGCTTCTGCTGGGTCAGCCAGAGCGTGCCGGGAATGCCGTTGACCGAAAGCAGCGGGGCAAGGCCGGCCACCTGATAATCCTGGTGGATCTGGTTGCTCTGCCGCTGGTAGAACAGCCCGGCGACAACGCGGAAGCGCTTGTCCTGCGGCGATGCCACGCGGAATTCCTGGCTCATCTTCTTGAAGTGATCCGAACCCACTACAACCTGTTGCGGGTTGATGGTGTTTCCGGCGGCATCCTGGAAATAGAAATATCCGGCCAGACCGCCATAAGAAGAGTAGAGATTGTCATAGGCTTCGGCGTAATCGATATAGTCGTTCGACGCGTTCACCTTGCGGTCGAGATACGCGGCAGCATAGGTCACATCCCAGTTGCCGACCTTGCCTTCAATCGTCAGTGCGGCCTGGCCAAACCGGTCATGCCGGAATTCCTCGGCAAAATGCTGCACCTGCAGGTCACCCACGCGGGGATCGGTGCCGAAACTGCCATGGTTGCGCTGATCCTGATAGAGCACCGTCGGTGTCACCGTCCAGGTATCGTCCAGATCGATCTTCAGCGCCGCGCGCCCGCCCGCAATGGTCACGTCATTATAGTTCTTTTTGACAAAGGCGGAATTGTTGACCGTGATCCCGCCGGGAATGGGCAGGAAACTGCGGCTGGAAGGGACGTTATCGATGTACCCGGCATTGCGCTGATACCAGCCGACCGCGCGGAACGCCATGCTGTCGTTGACCGGCAGGTTGACCATGCCTTCCAGACGACCGCCGACCCCGCCCTTGTGGACGGTATTGATTTCGCCATCGACCCGGCCTTCAAACCCGGCAGTGGACGGCTTGTTGGTGATGATGCGGATCGTGCCGGCTTCCGAAGACGCGCCATAGAGCGTGCCCTGCGGCCCGGCGAGGGATTCGATGCGGGCAATATCATAGACGTGAATGTCCAGCGTGCCGCCGATGGTCGTCACCGGCTGTTCGTCCAGATAGACGCCGACGCTGGGCAGCGAGCCCGAATGGTTGCCGTCACCGCCCGATGCCACGCCGCGCATATAGACGGTGGTGGAACCGGGTTGCGAGGTCTGGAAGCTGACGCTGGGCAGCAGCTTGGAGAAATCGTTGAAATTGGTGACGTTCAACTGATCCAGCTTTTTCGTGCCCAGCGCCTGGATGCTGATCGGCACGCTTTGCAGGTTTTCCTCACGCTTTTGCGCGGTGACGATGATCTCGTCGCCCGAGTCTGTTTCCTCGGCGGCCTGGGCAAAGGCGGGGCTGGTGATCAGAACGGCAGAAGCAAGCAGGGTGGCAACAAGGGTCTTGCGACCGGCGCGGCCAGCGTCTTGCGGCAGGAAAACAGTCATATAAGCTCCCAAGGTTTGTTCTGGTGAAAATTGTGCGGTGCAAAACATTACAGGTCAACCATCCCGCCCCGGAAAGGCGGCTTTTGCCGACCCACTATGGCAATCATGCAACAGCGGCGTCGATGATCCCAAGATCCTTTCGCCAGACATAGCCTGACAGGCGACAGGCGACATCAAGTCGCTGGTCAATTTGGGCGCGGGACAGGTTGGTGTCCAGAAACCAGTCACCGGGCAGGGGATGGGCATGATCACGCGCCAGATGGGGGCTGTCGCCGTACAGCCCTTCTGCCGTGCGGGCGATCCAGCGGCGGCGGGTGCGGCCTTCGCCGGACAGCAATTCGAACAGGCTGGGCTTGTGGCGCACCAGCGCCATCAGCACGGCAATATAGGCAGCTTTCAGATTGGCGACGGCCTCGATGCGGCCGAACAGGTCAACCGAAACATTGCCGCGCCGCCGCGTCGCGCGCGGGGACAGGCGGGCGGCCGCACGCACCAGTTGTCGGCTTTGACCCTGGCGGGCGCAAAGGGCGCGGCGGACGATTTCGTCATGGCTTTCGGTAAAAGACAGGCGGGCGGCCTCAATCGCCTTGAAAGTTGCCAGACTGACTTCGATCTGCGCCGTTCCGGACATTGTCCCGTCCCTGTCCTTTTGACATTCCTGCAACGTCAGGAGCTAGCCGGAAAATCCTAACGGTGTGTTAACCCCGTTTTGAATGCCCCTGTATTGCCCGGGGCAAGGCGGCACCCACAGGCCGCCGTCATTCAACCTCTATTCACCGCGCTCCGGGCAAACTAGCGTGCGATCAGAACGGGCGGATGCGCCTGATTCGACTGGGAAAGGTTTGTTCATGATGCCCACCTCCTTGATGCGTTCGCTGGCGCCCATCGCCTTGCTGGCGGTTTCGGCTTGTGCCGCGCCGTTCAACGCGCAGGTCAACCGGTTCCAGGCCATGCCTGCGCCGCAGGGGCAAAGCTTTGTGGTGAAGGCCGCTGATCCCAAGCTCGATGGCAGTCTGGAATTCGCGCAATATGCCCGTCTGGTCAGCGGCAAGCTGACCGCGCAAGGCTATCAGGCGGCCAGTGATGCCACTTCGGCCAATTTGGTCGTCAGCCTGGATTACGGTGTGGATCAGGGCAAGGAAAAGGTTCGCAGCGTGCCCGGTTCCGGTTTTGGCTGGGGCGGCTTTGGCCCCTATGACCGCTGGGGCCGTTTCGGGCCGGGCTGGTCACCCTATTTCGGCTATGGCCGCAGCCGCTATATCTATGGCTTCTATGATCCCTTCCTGTTCGGATCGGGCTTTGACGAGGTGGAAAGCTATACCGTTTATACCAGCGGCCTTGACATGACGATTACCCGCCCCGGCGGCGAACGCGTGTTCGAAGGCAAGGCCAAGGCCATGTCCACCAGTGATAATCTGTCTTACCTTGTGCCCAATCTGGTGGAAGCGATGTTCACCGGTTTTCCCGGCAATTCGGGCGAGACCGTGAAGATCACTGTCGCGCCGCCGCCCAAGGCGAAATAGCGGGGCAGCAGCGCATTACCGTCGCCCTTGCCTTCGCAGGGGCGACGACCGAGATTGGCCTGCACGGCTTCCTAAACCTCTGCCCCCTGCAGCAACCGGGGCAGTGCCCCGCTCGTTCCCCGCGCCTCGGTCATGAAAAAGCTCTTGAGCGGCGCGATCTTCTGTACTGCGCCCAGCCCGAAGCGGCGGATCGCGCGCGCGGGGCGCCCGGGCAGGCCGAACAGCTTGGTCAGGCTGTCAGTTGCGGCCATCACCATCAGTGCATCGGGGCCGCGCCAGCGATCATAGCGTTTGAGCAATTGCGCGTCGCCCAGATCAAGCCCCAGCCGCGCCCCTTCCACCAGCACTTCGACAAGCGCTGCCACGTCGCGCAGGCCCAGATTAAGCCCCTGTCCCGCAATCGGGTGCATCCCGTGTCCGGCATCGCCCACCAGCGCCAGCCGCAGATCGGCCATATGGGTCGCGTGGTGGAAGGTCAGCGGAAAGGTGGATCGCCGCGCGGTGATCGTGATTTCTCCCACCAGCCCGCCCGCGCGTTTGCGGACTTCCTCCTGAAAGGCGCGGTCAGACAGCGCCAAGATGCCCGGCACGTCCTTGCGCTTCACTGTCCATACCAGCGCGGAACGGGTGCCGGGGTTGAGGGGCAGCAGTGCAAACGGCCCGTCCTCATAAAAAATCTCGTGCGCCACATTGCCGTGATCAAGGCTGTGATCAAAGGCAGATATGATCGCGGTATGATCATAATCCCAGCGCGCCACCCGCATGCCCGCCGCCTCGCGCGTCGGGGATTGCCGTCCTTCGGCCGCGACCAGCAGGGGTGCGGTCAGTTCCGCGCCACTATCCAGCACCACGCGCACCCGTTCCGCCGTGCGTTCCACCTCTATGGCTTTGGCCGGGATATGGCGCGTCATATGCAGGGTCGATTCCGCACGCCCGGCCAGCGCTTCGCGCAGCACGCGGTTTTCCATCATCATGCCCAAGGGTTCGTCACCTTCGGCCACAGTGAAATCCAGCGGATCGCGCTGTAACCCGTCGCGCACTTCGATCCGGCGGATGGGGCAAGCCTGGTCCGCCATGAAAGGCGCCACGCCCAGTGCTTCATACATGCGCCAAGTCGCGCTGGCGATGGCACTGGCGCGGCCGTCAAATGCAGGGGCCAACGCGGTTTCGGG
>JANOAJ010000310.1:0-3555 GCA_031411035.1 Sphingomonadales bacterium | reverse complement strand
GCTCCGGCCGATCCTGACTTTGCCGACATTACTGTGCGCCAGCTTCTGGAATGCAATTCGGGCATTCACCAAATGGCGTTCCGCGATGCGATAAAGGCGCTGAAGGAAAGTACGGAAAGCCCGAGACCGTCCCAGCCTGCCAGCATGGAAACCCTGCTTTCGATCGTTGCGGAAAAGGCAATGGATGGCGATCCCGGCGGCCCGACAGATTATGGCCGCACTGACTATATCCTGCTGGGCCAGGTGGCGGCTAAACTGTCAGGCTCCGCCAACTTCGACGCGGCCCTCAAAAAGCTGGTGCTTGATCCGCTGCATATGACCCGGACACGCGGATCGCGTACAAAATTCGAGACCCGGAACTCTGACGAAGCCATCCAGCATACCAAGGATCTCGGTACCGCAATCAGCGCGGTGCATAATGACCGGAGGATCGTGCTGGAGCAATATGGCAACCATAATTACGAGGTGTTCGATGGCGCGGGCGGCATCTCGACAGCAATCGTCGACCTGGCGCGGTTGTGCGCCATGTTTTCCTGCCGCACCGGCAATCCCGTGCTGCCCGCATCTACGCTTGTGCAAATGCTGACAGAGGCGGTCGCGTCAGAGGCGGCACGCGGCGGTCATGCCCATCACGGATTTGACAATCCGAGCGGTGCCGATCCCGAATTCTTCCTGGACAAGGGCGGCGGCCTCGCAGGCGTCGGCGCCGGACTCTATGGCAAGACCGGCAAGTTCTTCATCGTCATCGCCCGTAATGGTGACAAACTTGAAGACCCCGACGCACCGGAAGACTGGAAGACCCCGCTCTACAACAAGGCAAAGGCCATCAACTGGGCCGGGCAAGACATGTTCCCCCAGTTCGGAATGCCGTCCCTGTCTCCATAAGGCCACGCAGACGACCGCCACCGCGCCATCGCTCAGCTGCTGCAGCCGCGCAGACTCCCACGCTGCCCCCGCTTACGCAGGGGCGGCGAGCGGAGCTTAGCCCACCGTCCAGTTCTGGCCCTTGGAGATCAGCGCTTGCAGATCGGCGGTCTTGCCTTCGCTCGCTTTCGCATTCTGCGCGACGACGGCGGCTTCGAAGGTCGGGCGCGGATCATCATAGAGCACGCCGAGTGCGACCGGGAAGCTGCCATGCGGCATTTCCACCAGCATATGGGCGACAGCGCGGTTGGTGACATCATGGACGATGACGTGCGGCTTTTCCCAGTCACCATCAACAACATCGACGACTTTGAGCGTCAGCTTGCCGATATCCATCGCGATGCCCTTTTTCCCGCCATCAAACAGCATCGGCTTGCCATTTTCGAGCCAGAGCTGGTTCAAGGGCGCATTGGCCTTGTCCGTGAACGGCGCGAAGACATCGTCATTATAGACGATGCAATTCTGGAAAATCTCCACGAACGAAGCGCCCTTGTGCGCGTGGGCGGCTTTCAGCACGGCAGGCAGGTTCTTGTTCACATCAATCGCGCGGGCCACAAAGCGGGCACCCGAACCCAATGCGAAAGCACAGGGCGTGGCGGGCCGGTCAACCGAGCCGAACGGCGTGGAGGGGGAGCGCGTGCCGACGCGGCTGGTGGGCGAATATTGCCCCTTGGTCAGCCCGTAAATCTCGTTGTTGAACAGCAGGAACTGGCAATCGAGATTGCGGCGCAGCAAGTGCATCGTGTGATTGCCACCAATGGAGAGCGCATCACCATCGCCCGTGATGATCCACACATCGAGTTCGGGATTGGCGAGCTTCACCCCCGTGGCCACCGCAGGCGCGCGGCCGTGAATGGTGTGGAAGCCATAGGTTTCCATATAATAGGGAAAGCGTGAGGAGCAGCCGATGCCGCTGACGAACACCGTATTTTCCGGCTTCACGCCCAGTTCCGGCATGGTGCGCTGCACGGCCTTGAGGATCGCATAGTCCCCGCAACCCGGGCACCAGCGGACTTCCTGATCCGTTTCCCAATCCTTGGGCGTGGATTTCACGATCGGGGTCATGTCGTTCATGCGAGTTCTCCCTCAATCGCGGCTTCAATTTCGGCAATGCGGAACGGCTGGCCGCTCACCTTGTTGAGTGGCTTGGCATCCACCAGATACTGATCGCGCAGCACGGTCTTGAACTGGCCGGTGTTCATTTCGGGCACCAGCACCTTGTCATATTGGCGCAGCAGATCGCCCAGATTGCGGGGCAGCGGCCAGATATGGCGGACATGGATATGGCTGACGTCCAGCCCCTTGGCGCGCGCGCGGCGCACCGCCTGATGGATCGGGCCGAAGGTGGAGCCCCATCCGACAATGGCGAGCTTGCCGCTTGTCGTACCCAGGCAGACATCCTGTTCCGGGATATGATCCGCAATGCCATCCACCTTGTTCTTGCGAATGTCGGTCATCGCCTGATGGTTGGCGGGGCTGTAATTAATATGGCCGGTATCGAGTTCCTTCTCGATCCCGCCGATGCGGTGAAGCAGGCCGGGCGTGCCAGGCTTTACCCAGGGACGCTTCAGATTGGCGTCGCGCGCATAGGGCTTGAACCCGCCTTCAGGCACTGAGTCCAGATAGGTCACCGGGAAGGGGGTGAAGCTTGCCATGTCCGGCACTTTCCACGGCTCTGCGGCGTTGGCGATATAGCCATCGGTCAGCAGCATCACCGGGGTCATGAAGGTGGTGGCGATCCGCACCGCTTCAATCGCGCATTCAAACACGTCCGCAGGCGAACGCGCCGAAATGACCGGCATCGGCGTATCGCCATTACGGCCATAGACGGCCTGATACAGGTCGGACTGCTCCGTTTTGGTCGGCAGGCCGGTCGAAGGCCCGCCGCGCTGGGAGTTGACGATGATCAGCGGCAGTTCGGTCATCACTGCCAGCCCCATGGCTTCGCCCTTCAGGGCAATGCCGGGGCCGGACGAGGAGGTGACGCCCAATTGCCCGGCATAGGAAGCCCCGATGGCCGAAGCGATGGCCGCGATCTCGTCTTCGGCCTGAAAGGTCGTCACGCCGAAATGCTTGAGATTCGAAAGATTGTGCAGGATCGCCGAGGCTGGCGTGATCGGATAGCCGCCAAAGAACATCGGCACGCCCGCAAGCTGCGCCCCTGCGACCAGTCCGTAGGAGACCGCGTCCGCACCGGTGATCGTGCGGTACAGCCCGGCTTCCACAGACGCGGGGGCCACACGGCTCTGCGGGATGGACACGGTTCCGGGCGTGCCGATTTCCGCCGTTTCGCCATAAGCATGGCCCGCATTGAGTGCGGCGATATTGGCGTCGGCCAGTTCGGGCTTTTTGGCGAACTTCGCGTTGAGCCAATCGACAATCGGCTGGCGATCCCGGTCAAACATCCACAGCGCCAGACCCAGCGTCCACATATTCTTGCAGCGCAGGGCATCCTTGTTGCCCAGACCGAACGGCTTCACCGCATCAATCGTCAGTTGCGAAATGTTGAAATGGATCACCTGCCAGAGGCCGAGCGAGTCGTCTTCCAGCGGGTTGGCCGCATATTCGGCCTTGGCGAGATTGCGCGGCGTGAATTCGCCCGAGTCGGCAATGATCAGGCCGCCGGGCTTG
>JANOAJ010000309.1:0-3776 GCA_031411035.1 Sphingomonadales bacterium | reverse complement strand
CCACTGCCGCAGTTGCCGCAGCGGCACCCGCTGTTGCCGATGGCCCGATCAAGGCCCCTACCGTCGAACAGATGGCAGGCATGGTCGACAAGGGTGATACCACCTGGATGCTGATGTCATCCGTGCTGGTGCTGCTCATGTCCATCCCGGCGCTTGCTCTGTTTTATGGCGGCCTTGTCCGCACCAAGAACATGCTCAGCGTGCTGATGCAGGTGTTCATGATTGTCAGCGTTGCGGCCCTGATCTGGGTGTGCTGGGGCTACACAATGGCCTTTACCAGCGGTGGCGAAGGGGCTCTTGCTCCCTTTGTTGGCGGCTTTTCGAAGACGTTCCTCGCCGGCGTTTCCGCCAGCACCTATGCGGCCACATTCTCCAACAATGTCTATATTCCGGAATATGCGTTCGTCATTTTCCAGATGACCTTCGCGTGCATCACGCCCGCGCTGATCGTTGGTGCCTTTGCGGAACGCGTGAAGTTCTCCGCGCTGATGATCTTCGTGGTGGCCTGGCTGACGATCGTGTATTTCCCGATCGCGCACATGGTCTGGTATTGGGCCGGCCCGGACTTCCTTCCCGATGCGCCGACCGATTACGGCTATCTCTGGGGCAAGGGCGCGCTGGACTTTGCCGGCGGCACCGTGGTGCATATCAACGCCGGTATCGCTGGCCTTGTCGGCTGCCTCATGATCGGCAAGCGCATCGGCTTTGGCAAGGAAGCCACACCGCCGCATTCGCTGACCATGACCATGATCGGTGCTTCGCTGCTGTGGGTGGGCTGGTTCGGCTTCAACGCCGGTTCCAACCTTGAAGCCAATGGCGTCGCAGCCGTGGCCTTCATCAACACCTTCGTTGCCACTGCTGCGGCGGCTGTCAGTTGGGCGCTGGTGGAACAGTTCCATCACGGCAAACCCTCCATGCTGGGTGCGGCCACCGGTGCTGTTGCCGGTCTGGTTGCCATCACGCCTGCCAGCGGCTTTGCCGCTCCAATGACGTCGATCCTGCTCGGCTTCGTTGTGTCGCCCATCTGCTACTTCTTCGTCTCCACCGTGAAGAACAAGCTGAAGTACGACGACACGCTCGATGTGTTCGGCGTCCACTGCGTTGGCGGGATTGTCGGCGCGATTGCCACCGGCATCGTCGCCAACCCCGCTTATGGTGGCCAGGGCTGGATCGATTATACCGTATTCCCGGCCAAGGCAGGCGAATTCGATATGGCTGGTCAGGTCTGGACTCAGATCAAGGCAGTGGCCCTGACCCTGGTATGGTCCGGCCTTGGCTCGGCTGCCCTCTACTTCATCATCGACAAGACCATTGGCCTGCGTCCTGACGCAGATGCCGAGCGCGAGGGGCTGGATCTCTCGAGCCACGGCGAACGGGCCTACAACTACTGATGATGTAACAGCTTGGGGGCGGGCGGCCCTCTCCTCCTCTCGCCCGCCCCCAGGACAGATTGGGAGTTTCTGCCAGAGAGACGGAAACACCCTCGCCAGGTTCCTCCTGCGAACCATCCTTGGCCGGTGCAGCGATGCACCGGCCTTTTTTATTTCGCAGGCATCGACTCGCTTCGTCGCCTGTCATGAACGGTTCATCCTGCACCGCTAAAACGGCTCACATGATTCGGGGGTTCAAATACATCTTTTTTCCGGCGGTTGCCGTCGGCCTTGCAACGGTGTCGGCAACGGCGGCGGATGAAACAGTGGTGCCCTTGTCTGGCCAGCACGGCATCATGGGGTGGCAAGCCAATGGCGATAGCGGGATGTGGCTCCACACCCGGGACGGGCAGTGGTTCTACGCCCGCACCGAAGCCGCCTGCCGGTCGCTTGAATCAGCCACGCAGATTGGCTTCCGGACAAGCGCCCCTGGCGAACTCGATCGCTCAGGTGCGCTGGTTGCGGCTGGTGAAAGCTGCCCGCTGTCGAGCGTCGTACGCTCTGACAAGCCCACGATCTCGATGGGCGGCTGACTCTATTTCGCGTTGAGCGCCCGCACTGCCGCCAGCGTGTTGGCAACATGCCCCGACGCGCTCATTGCCGAAAAACTGTAAGAAATCTGGCCGTTTCTGGCAATCACATAGGACGTCCGGTTGGACAGCTTCATCAGGGGCAGGCTGGCATCATAGGCTTTGATCATCGCGGGCGTCGCCACGGCAACTGCGAATTTGTTGCGGCATTCCTCAACTGAAAACCGCGAAAGTGTGGGCAGGTCATCAGCAGACACGCCGATCACCGTGGCTCCCGCCTTGCTGAAATCCTCGGTCGCTTCCGAAAATTGATGCGCTTCCACCGTACATCCCGAAGTGAAGGCCTTGGGGAAGAAATACAGCACCACCGGCCCTTTCTTCAGCGCCTGTGACAGAGTGAAGCTGTAGGGTTTTCCTCCGATCACCGCCTGCGTGGTGAAATCCGGTGCCTTCGCACCCGGCGCAAGCGCTGCGGACGCGGCATGAGGGAGAACAAGCGTTGTCGCCGCGACCAGAAGTGAACGAATGTGCATGGAAATCTTCCTTGATATGGTTATCTGCCGTATAGACATGCCCGCAGACGCTGCAAAGCACATTGCTTGACACCGGCCCGACTCGCTCCTAATTAGAGGTCATTCCCAAATCCCGCTTCCCGGCGGCGCTTTTTTGCGCTCGTCGCTGTTGCTGTTTTCCGGGAACCATCGAAGCGTCGAGATGGGGTGGGTTGCCATTCACCCCGTGGAGCAGGAGAAGAATTTATGGCACGTATTGCTGGGGTTAATATCCCGACCAACAAGCGCGTGGAAATTGCGCTTACCTATATTCACGGCATCGGCCCCGCAAAGGCCAAGGAAATCACCACCAAGCTGGGCATCGCGACCTCCGCCCGCGTGCAGGATCTTTCCGACCAGGAAGTGCTCCATATCCGCGAAGCGATTGACGCTGGCTACACGGTGGAAGGCGATCTTCGCCGCCAGACCGCGATGAACATCAAGCGGCTGATGGATCTGGCCTGCTATCGCGGCCTGCGCCATCGCAAGGGCCTTCCGGTCCGTGGCCAGCGCACGCACACCAATGCGCGCACCCGCAAGGGCAAGGCCAAGCCGATCGCTGGCAAGAAGAAATAAGCCCGGCGCGAACCGCTCAAGCGAAATCCAGGTCAGGAATAGATACTCATGGCACGCGAACCCCAGCGCCTCAAAAAGCGCGAACGCAAGAACATCAGCAGCGGCGTGGCCCACGTCAATGCCAGCTTCAACAACACGATGGTGACCATCACCGATGCCCAGGGCAATGCGATCAGCTGGTCGTCAGCCGGTCTGTGCGGCTTCAAGGGCAGCCGCAAGTCCACGCCGTACGCTGCCCAGATGGCCGCCGAAGACGCGGGCAAGAAAGCCGCCGAACATGGCGTCCGCACGCTCGAAGTGGAAGTCAAAGGCCCCGGCTCAGGCCGTGAATCGGCCCTTCGCGCGCTTCAGGCGGTCGGCTTCAACATCACCTCGATCCGTGACGTCACTTCGATCCCGCACAATGGCGTGCGCCCTTCGAAGCGCCGCCGCGTCTGATATCACGGGGACTGTCCCTTCAGGGACTGTCCCCACCCGCAAAGGGACAGTCCCTGAAGGGACCGTCCCTGGCAAGTTTCAATCGGTGGCAGAGCGGACGCGCTCTCCCGCCCAACCCCAAGGGGACTAACGTGGCCGTCAATTCCAAGAACTGGCAGGAACTCAAGAAGCCCGATTCGCTCGACAAGCGCGCTGGCGCCAACCCGCTGACCAAGGCGAGCTTCATTGCCGAGCCGCTGGAACGCGGTTTC
>JANOAJ010000308.1:0-4737 GCA_031411035.1 Sphingomonadales bacterium | reverse complement strand
CCCGACCGCCCGGATGTGATGGCCCCGTTCAGGGTGCGGGTGGAGGCCGATCTGCCGGTGCTTCTGTCCAACGGCAATCCCACGGCTTCCGGCCCCGGCTGGGCGGAATGGGACGATCCCTGGCCGAAACCGGCCTATCTGTTCGCGCTGGTGGCCGGGAATCTGAAATCCAATCGTGACAGCTTCACGACCATGTCGGGCAAGCATGTGGATCTGGCGATCTGGGTGGCCGAAGCCGATCTGCCCAAGACACATCACGCCATGCACGCGCTCAAGCTTTCCATGGAATGGGATGAGCGGGTTTATGGCCGGGAATATGATCTGGCGATTTTCAACATCGTTGCCGTGGGCGATTTCAATTTCGGCGCGATGGAGAATAAGGGCCTCAACATCTTCAACACCAATTTCATCCTGGCCGATCCCGAAACCGCAACTGATCTGGATTATGACAATGTGCTGGGCGTTGTCGGCCACGAATATTTCCACAACTGGTCAGGCGACCGGGTGACCTGCCGGGACTGGTTCCAACTGTCGCTGAAGGAAGGCTTCACAGTGTTCCGCGATCAGAGCTTTTCAGCGGATCAGGGATCGGCTGCGGTCAAGCGCATCCAGGATGTGCGGGTGTTGCGGGGCGGGCAGTTTCAGGAAGATTCAGGCCCGCTTGCCCATCCTGTGCGGCCCGAAAGCTATATCGAGATTTCGAACTTCTACACCGCGACAATCTACAACAAGGGCGCGGAAGTCACCCGGATGCTCCACACCATATTGGGGCCGGCGAAGTTCCGGGCAGGCAGCGATCTCTATTTTGAGCGGCACGATGGCGAGGCCGCGACGTGCGAGGATTTCGTCAAGGCCATGGAAGATGCCAGCGGCATTGACCTGACCCAGTTCCGCCTGTGGTACAGCACGGCCGGCACACCCCGCGTCAAGGCGGCGCTGGCGCATGATGCCGCAACGGGCAAAGCGACACTGACGCTCACCCAGTCCGTTCCGCCCACGCCGGGGCAGGATATCAAGCCGGCCATGGCCATTCCCCTCAAGCTGGCGCTGTTTGACGCTGATACGGCCACTCATGCGGGCGAACGGCTTGAGATGCTGACCGGTCTGGAAACGCGGCTGGAATTTGACGGCTTTGCCAGACCGCCGATCCTGTCGATCAACCGCAATTTCTCCGCGCCCGTGATTGTCGAGGCCGACCGGTCTGCGGCCGATCTCGCTTTTCTGTCCGCCCATGATGATGATCCGTTTGGGCGTTATGAAGCCATGCAGCAATTGATGCTTGATACGCTGGTTGGCTCTCTCTCGACGGGCAGCCGCAACCACGCGCCCGTGATTGCGGCTGTGCGCAACACGCTGACCAACAATGCGCTGGATGCGGCCTTTATTGCCGAAGCCGTATTGTTGCCCAGCGAAGCCTTTATCGGGGATCAGATGCTGGTCGTAGATCCCGACGCCATTCACAGCGCGCGGGAAGGCTTGCGCGCGGATCTCGGCCGCGAGCTGGCCGATCTGTGGCGCGGAGCCTATGCCGCGCAGGCGCAGGGGACATTTGAATATTCGCCCGATGCCAAGGGCGCGCGGCGGCTGCGCAATGTCGCGCTGGGCTTTATCATGGGCAGCGGCGCGGCAGATGCGGGTGCGCTGGCCTTTGCCCAGTTCGAAGCTGCCGACAATATGACCGACCGTCAGGCCGCGCTGGCCACTCTGGTCAGTTCGGATGCTGCGGAACGGCTTCCGGCGCTTGAGGGTTTCTACACCCGGTTCAAGACCAATCCGCTGGTGATCGACAAATGGTTTTCCACCCAGGCTTTCTCCAGCCGCGCCGATACGGTTGATGCCGTGCGGGCGCTGACCGGCCATGCCGATTACAGCCTGAGCAATCCCAACCGCATCCGCTCCCTTGTGGGCGCGTTTGCGGTAAACCAGCAGCAATTCCACGTGTCTTCAGGCGCGGGCTATCGCCTTCTGGCGGATACGATCATCGCGCTTGATCCGATCAACCCGCAGGTGGCGGCAAAGCAGGTGCCGCCGCTGGGCCGCTGGCGGCGCTTTGATGATGGGCGGCAGGCGCTGATGAAAGCGGAACTCGAACGCATCCTCGCGACGCCGGGGCTGAGCAAGGATGTATTCGAGCAGGTGTCAAAGAGTCTGGGCTGATCAGGCCCGCCCGATGGAGTGATAGTCAAAGCCCGCCTTGCGGGCGTCTTCGGGCGGATAGACATTGCGCAGATCGACAAGGCAGCGCGTGTGCATCCGGGTGCCCAGGCGGGTGAGATCAAGTGCGCGATAGGCATCCCATTCCGTCACCAGCGCCACCGCATCGGCGCCATCGGCGACCGCATAGGCATCACTGACGCAGGTGAGCGCCGGGATCAGCGCACGCGCTTCCTCTGCACCTTCAGGATCATGCGCGACAACCTTGGCCCCGGCATCGAGCAGCGCCTGGATGATCGCCAATGACGGCGCGTCGCGCATATCATCCGTGTTCGGCTTGAACGTAAGGCCCAGCAGGCCAACGGTCTTGCCGCGGACATCGCCACCCATCGCCGAGATGATCTTGCGTCCCATTGCCCGCTTGCGGGCGTCATTCACCGAAACGACGGCTTCGACGATCCGTGTGGGCGCGCCAAAATCCTCGGCGGTCTTGAGCAGTGCGAGCGTGTCCTTGGGGAAGCAGGAACCCCCGTAACCGGGCCCGGCGTGCAGGAATTTCGAACCGATCCGGTTGTCGAGGCCGATGCCGCGCGAAACATCCTGCACATCGGCGCCAACCGCCTCACACAGGTCTGCCATTTCGTTGATGAACGTGATTTTCGTCGCCAGAAATGCGTTTGCGGCATATTTGATCAGTTCCGCCGTGCGGCGGCTGGTGAACAGGATGGGCGACTGGTTGAGATAGAGCGGGCGATAGATTTCGCGCATCACATCCTGTGCATGGGCGTCTTCCGTGCCGATAACGATGCGATCCGGACGTTTGAAATCGCCAATGGCCGCGCCTTCACGCAAAAATTCCGGGTTGGAAACGACTGCCCAGTCAATCGCCGGAGCGGTTTCCGTAAGGATGCGCTCAACCTCGTCACCCGTACCGACCGGCACGGTTGATTTGGTGATGACGACCAGTGGCCCTTTTGCGGCAGCGGCAATATCGCGCGTTGCCTGGAACACATAGCTCAGATCGGCATGGCCATCGCCGCGCCGGGAAGGCGTGCCGACTGCGATGAACACCGCGTCCACATCCGCAACGGATGCGGCAAGATCGGTTGAAAAGGACAGGCGGCCTGCAGAGACATTGGACAGGACGAGCGTTTCCAGGCCGGGTTCGTAGATCGGCATGATCCCCGCCCGCAAGGCGTCCACTTTCTTCGCGTCCAGATCGACACACACCACATCATGGCCGAAATCGGAAAAACAGGCCCCAGAAACAAGACCGACATAGCCAGCCCCGATCATTGCAATTTTCATAGTTCACCATCTGACTGATTGGTGCCGCGCTTAGCCGAGGCATTCCGGCATCGCCAGCCTTTAGCAGGGAAAGTGTTACACAAACGAAAAAGGGCCGGTCTTTCGACCGGCCCTCTCGCTTCGATCCCGAAGGATCGAATAGACTTACATGCCCGAACCCGGACCATAGGTGATTTCCACCCGACGGTTCTGGAGTTCGCGAACACCGTCAGCGGTTTCAACGCGCGGGGCGCTTTCACCGAAGGCCTGCGTGCTGATGACGCCGCCCGGAATGCCCTTGCCTTCAAGGTAGGAGCGAACCGACGTGTTGCGACGCTCGGACAGGCCGATATTGTACTTCGGCGTGCCGGACTTGTCAGCGTGACCAGCCAGCATGACCTGAGCCTGACCGCAGCTGCCATAAGCCGAAACCGCATTGTCGAGAATCGACGCTGCTTCTGCCGTGACGTCGGACTTATCCCATTCAAAGAACACGATATACGGTCCGGGCGTGCACACCGGTGCATCAGCCACTGCGGCGGAGGCGGCGGAGGAGGCGGGGGCGGCGGAGGCGGAGGCGGAGGCGGCGGAGGTGCCGCTGGTTCGCCAAAGTTGTAGATCAGGCTGCCGAGCAAGCTGTGCGAACGGTAACGACCGCTGTTTGCACGACCGATCCGGTCAATCAGATCCATGTGATCGGCGTTGAAGAAGCGATACTTCAGGCCCACATCCCAATGGTCGGTCAGCGGTGCGCGAACACCGGCAAGAGCCTGCCATGCCAGACCGGTATCGGAATCATCAAGGAAACCGGCACCGTTGGTGTTCAGCGAGTAGTCAGCCTTGACGCGGGCAACACCCACACCACCGCCGACAAAACCCTGAATGCCATCATCATCGCCAAAATCGATAAGGGCATTGACCATGAAGCTAAGGGCAGAGGTCTTACCGCCGGCATAGCCATAGCTGCCAGCAGGCGCAGAACCCAGGCCGCCAGCGAGCGTCGTTACCGGCGTCGTGGTGGTCGAAGTATAGGCATTTACGCTAGCCTGCTTGTAGCCAACTTCGGCTTCAAGACGGAAACCGCCGAAATCATAGCCAATAATGCCATCGGCATCATAGCCAGTGCTGTGATCGACAGTCCCTGCATCTTTCAGAGCGCCGATATCCAGGCTCACATCCTCGACGATCGACGGACCGCCTTCAACACCAATATACCAAGCATCGTTGCGCGCGAGCGCAGGCGTTGCAAGCGCAGTCGTGGCAAGCACAGCCATCAAGGCAAGCTTCCGCATAATA
>JANOAJ010000307.1:0-35183 GCA_031411035.1 Sphingomonadales bacterium | reverse complement strand
GTGACGCTGATGGACGTTGGCTTGCCGGTTGCGCCTGCGGGCCTTTGGCACCGGAACCGGGAGATATAATATGGATGCTGAACTGGAAGAACTGCGCGCCACCGTCCGCGAGCTGAAAGACCGGCAGGATATTCTCGATTGCATCCAGCGCGAAAGCCGCGCGCGGGACCGGCAGGATAGCGCGCAGATCGAAAGCTGCTGGTGGGAAGATGGCGTGGATGAACACGGCCCGGTCATCACCCGCGTTCCCGATTATGCGGCGCGCGCAAATATGGGCCATGCGATGAATTTCAACATGACCAGCCACAACATCACCAACCATATCTGCGAACTGGACGGCAATACGGCCTATTGCGAAAGCTATGTGATCGGCGGCCTTTTCTGGCTTGATGGCAAGACAACGACGATCGCCTTTGGCCGCTATCTTGACCAACTGGAAAAGCGGAATGGCGAATGGCGGATGCACACGCGCAAATGCACGATCGAAATGTCTGCCGATACTGACGGCACCTGGGTGCATTCCAAGAATGTGAAGGGCTTTCTGAAAGCGCGGTGGGATGGAAAAGATCCGTCCTACGAACGGCCGTTTGTGGCGGCGACTGACGGCGTGCGCTGGTAGGGGGCGCTACAGCAAGTTCACCCCCACTTTTCCGAAGAATTTTCCGCCCTCCAGATGCCGCATTGCGTCCTGCAAGCGCGACAAATCATAAACCACATCCACCACCGGGCGGATGGCGTGCTTCGCGCAGAAGGCGAGCATCGCTTCATGTTCCTCGCGGTTGCCAACGGTAATCCGCACGACCCGGTGCGCGCCAGTGTCTGCGCCGTGCCAACTGAATTCTGATCCCAGCATTCCGATAGCGGCAATCGCTCCACCTTCGTTCAGCAGGGCAGCGTTGATTTCCAATTCACTCGCGCCGACCACGTCCACGACAATGTCCACACCTTTGCCGCCCAAAGCTGCGCGGATGGCGGCAGGCCAGTCCGGGCTGGTTCGGTAATTGATGGCCAGGTCTGCGCCCATTGCCTTGGCGCGAGCCAGTTTGGCGTCGGACGAGGAGGTCATCACCACATGCCCGCCTGCCGCCTTGGCGAATTGCAGCGCAGCCAGACTGACGCCGCCGGTTCCGGGGCAAAGCACCCACTCGCCCGGCTGCAAGGGACGTTCCTGAAACAGCGCGTTCCATGCTGTCAGGCCTGCGCACGGAAGTGTGGCAGCCTCCATATCGCCGATCACATCGGGCAGGGAGACAAGCCCGTCTTCAATGAACACGCCATATTGTCGCGCCGTGCCATCGCTTGTGCCGCCCAGCATCTGCATGGAAGGGACGCGGCCCGTGATCCAGCCTTGTGAGAATGTGGGGCTGACCCGGTCTCCCACTTTGACTCGCGTGACGCCCGCACCGACTGTGACAACCTCGCCCGCGCCGCATGAAAGCGGAACATAATCCGGCTCCTTTGTCATGCCGGCCAGACCGCCTTTTGCGAACAACAGGTCGCGATAATTGAGGGTCGCGGCTGTCAGGCGCACAAGTGCTTCACCGGGGCCGGGTTGCGGCACATCCACGTCGCGCACGGCGACTGCGTCAATTCCCTTGCCGCCGATGGCGAACGCGCTCTGCATCTTGGTCATCTGGTCGTCTCCTTGCCCGGCAGTTCACCCGAAACCCTGGCCGATTCAAGCGTCAGGCGTGTTTGCCTTGTCTATAACGGCGCAGCGATGTTGACCGGGGGGCAATCAACGCCTGGGCGGCTTCCCTTGGGCGCACCTGCCCCATAGGAAGATTGCGCGCGAGGAGAGATGATGGACGCAGATTCCCAGGGGCCGGTTATCATTGGCAATGAAGCCTATGTCTCGCCGGACTATGCTCACGCCGAGGCGGAAAATCTGTGGCCCAAAGTCTGGCAGGTGGCGTGCCGCGCCGAAGAAATCCCCAACGTGGGGGATTATGTCACTTACGATATTGGCGATGACTCGATCATCATTGTCCGAGCGGCCGAAAGCAGGATTGCGGCCTATTTCAACGTCTGCCCCCATCGTGGGCGCCGACTGACCGAAGGCTGCGGCCATGCGCAGCGTTTTGTCTGCCCCTTCCATGCGTGGAGCTGGGACAGGGACGGGAAAAATATCGGTGTCGTGCGCGGCGATGCGTGGGGTGATGCGCTGAAGCCGGAGGATATCCGGCTGAAGCCGGTGCAGGCTGATTGCTGGGGCGGTTGGGTGTTCATCAATATGGATCCGGATGCGATGCCGCTTCGCCAATGGCTGGAACCGGCAGCAGCGATGCTTGATCCGTTCCAACTGCACAACATGCGCTATCGCTGGCGGCAATGGCTGCGTTTTCCCTGCAACTGGAAGGTGGCGATCGAGGCGTTCAACGAAGGCTATCATGTCGCAGGCACGCATCCGCAACTGACACGTTATTCTCCCAAGCCGACCTGGAGCGACGCGCGCGGCATACACGGGGTGTTTGGATCAGCCGCTGCGCAAGGGACAGGGGGCGCAACGGCAGGTGCTGCAGGCGCGCCCGACATGCGTGTGGGGCTGGCTTCTTCGCTCAACCAGTTGTGGGAAGAAGTGAATGCCACCACCACCGAAACAATGGTACGTGTCGCCAACCTGCTGGTGGAGGAACTACCCGAAGGATCGACCCCGCTCGAAGTGCAGATGCACCTGATGAAACGGACAATCGAGGAAGATGCCAAGCGCGGCGTGGCATGGCCGCAGATTGACCCGGCGCATTTTGCCGCGTCGGGCAATGTCTGGCATCTGTTTCCCAACACCGTCATCATCCACGGGCCAACCTTTGCGCTGTGTTACCGCGCGCGGCCTGACGGCGCGAACCCGGATAGCTGCATTTTCGAAGTCTATACGCTTGAGCGTTTTCCAGAAGGGCAGGAGCCCAAACCGGAAAATCTCTACCGCCCCGAACAGACGGTAGAGAATTGGCGCAAAGTGTTGACGCAGGATTTCTCCAATATGGGCGCAGTGCAGCAGGGCCTCAAATCGCGCGGATTTTCCGGGTTGCGGCCCAGCCCGGTCGAAGAGCGTGCCATCATCAATTTTCACCGCGTACTGGCCAGCTACATGGGCATTGGTGCGCCGGAACCGCTTGCGTAAGGACATCCGAATGACCGAAGATTCCCCCGTCACAATGGATACCAGCGACGTTGACAAATGGATCGGCAAGCCCGTGATTTTCGCCGAAATGTGGGATCCGTGCAACGCGACGGACATCCGCCGCTGGGTGCAGGCGCTTGACTATCCCAACCCGATCCACTGGGATGAGGACTTCGCGCGCGCCTCCAAATTCGGCGGTATCATCGCGCCGCAAAGCTTTACCGTGAACATGGATTATGGCCATGGCTGTCATCCGGCCTGTGTCGGCAAGATTCCCGGCACGCATCTGATCTTCGCGGGCGAGGAATGGTGGTTTTACGGCAGGCCGATCCGTCCAGGTGACAAGCTGACGCAGGAACGACGTTTCGATGGCTATGACATCGCGCAGACCGGCTTTGCCGGGCCGACAATGTTTGCGCGCGGCGATACGATACATACCAACCAGATGGGGGAGCTGGTCGCCAGGGAACGGGCCACGGCGATCCGCTATCTTGTCGAGGAAGCGAAGAAGCGGGCGGTCTATGACAAGGAAAAGCGCGCGCCAAAGGTGTGGACGAACGCGGAACTGATCGAGATCAACAAGCAGCGTTACGCCTGGATTCTTTCCAACCGCGAAGGCGAATCCCCCCGCTTCAGCGAGGTGCGGGTGGGCGACAAGCTGCCGCAGCGGGTGATGGGGCCGCATTCGAAAGTGACTTTTGCCAATGAGTGCCGCGCGTTCCGCCAGAATATCTGGGGCACATGGCGCTGGAATGTGCCCGAAGGCGTGCATGATCCAGCACTTGAGGACGCAGGCTTTGCCGAGAATATGACCTATGATCACGCGGCATCCAAGATTGATCCGCGCGAACATGACGGGCTGTATCGGGGGCCATCATCGGGCCATGTGAATGAGGAAAAGGCGGAACAGGTCGGCATGGGCGGGGCTTATGGCTATGGCGCGTCGATGAATGCCTGGCATCTCGATACGATCGCCTATTGGGCGGGGCATGAAGGTTATATCTGGCATTCCAAGACGCAGTTCCGATCCCCCGCCTTTGAAGGTGATGTGACGTATATCGACGCCGAGGTGATCGAGACGCTGCCCGAGTCCGCCTATGGCGTGCCCATTGCGCGGGTGCAGCTTGTGATGAAGACACAGGAAGGAGAGCAAATCCTGAAAGGCACGGCGGATGTGGAGTTGCCCTATTGAGCCTGCCTTCGCTTGTTCGCGGTATCCCGCTGGCTGAGGAGCCGGGGCAGGGGGCGCATACGATTCCGGGATATCTGGAAGAGGTGCGCGCACGTTACGGCGCGGCGGATGCGATTATCATGCGCACTGAACGAGGCCGCGTCTGTTGGAGCTATGATGAACTCAACGCGCGCGCGGTGGACGTCGCCAAGGCGCTGATTGCGGCGGGGATCGGCAAGGATAACCGGGTCGGCGTGCTGATGGCCAACCGTCCGGAATATCTTTCCGCCATATTCGGCATCGCGATGGCGGGCGGGGTGACGGTGGCGCTCAGCACATTTTCCACGCCCGAGGAACTGGAACACCTGGTCAAGGTCTCTGCCATTTCGCTGCTGCTGTTTGACGGACGTGTCATGAAGCAGGATTTTGCCGGAACGCTGGCTGGTCTGGATCGCGGGCCATTCCTGACCCGCCTGATCCAGTTGCCCAGCGTGACGGATGGTGACGCCGTTTATCCCGGTTACGAAAGCTGGGAAGCGTTTCTTGCGACCGGCAGGGATGTGCCGGATGCCTGCGTCGCGGATCGCGGGGCGAGCGTCGCGCCATCCGATATTGGCGGCATTTTCTTCTCCTCTGGCACAACCAGTCTGCCCAAAGGTGTGGTTCATTCGCAGCGCGCTTTCTGCATCCAGTGGTGGCGTTGGCCGCGGGTGTTTGCCATGCGGGAGCCGGTTAGAAGCTGGACAGGCAACGGGTTGTTCTGGTCGGGCAATATCTCTCTTACCATCGGAACAGCGCTTTCGACCGGCGGCACGGCAGTTCTCCAGCCAGTATTTGACGCGGCTGCCGCGCTGGCGGTGATCGAAGCGGAGCGCGTGAGTTTCCTCACCGGGCGTCCTCATCAATGGGCGCGAGTGCAGGCCGCCGCCAACTGGGGGCGCGCTGATCTTTCCAGCCTGAAATATGTGACCAAGGGTGAGCTGATCACCGAGCATCCGACCGTCAGGACGGACTGGACCACACCAAACGCCTTTGGCACCACCGAAACGATGACAATCTGCACCGCATTCGATGCGGAGACGTCTGACGAGGATTATGCGGGCAGCGTGGGCGCGCCGCTGCCCGGCAATATCCTCAAGATCATCGATCCGTTGACCCGCGCCATTCTGCCGCGCGGCGAACGGGGCGAAATGTGCATCAAGGGGCCGACTTTGATGTCCGGCTATCTCGGCAAGACGGTGGAGCAGTGTTTCGACGACGAAGGCTTCTACTGCACCGGCGACGGCGGCTATGTGGACGCAACGGGCCGCTTTTTCTGGGAAGGCCGCCTGACGGACATGATCAAGACCGGTGGCGCCAATGTAGCACCCGATGAGGTGGACAGCATCATTTCCAATTGGCCCGGGGTAAAACGCAGCCAGACCGTGGGCGTGCCCGACGAATTGCTGGGCGAAGTGGTGGTCGCCTGTATTGTGCCGATGGATGGCACGGTCATCAATCAAGCCGCGCTCACGGCGCACCTCAGGGAAAAGCTGGCAAGTTTCAAGGTGCCGCGCAAATTCCTCTTTTTCCGGGAGGAGGAGTTTGTGTTGACCGGCAACGAGAAGATCAAGGCCGCCGACATTCGAAATATCGCCACAGCGAGATTGACCTCCCGGAGTTAACGCCCGATTGGTCAGGTCAGACCAACAGCCCTTGAGGAACCTATGGCAGAGCTGAGCAATGCTCCGGCACCCAGCCCGGAAGCCCTGGTAGATATTTACCGGCGCATGATCCGTATCGAACGCAATGATGATGCCATCCGCGCGACCATCCGTCGCGGGCGTCTGACAATGCCCTATTATTCGGCGCGGGGGCAGGAAGTGATTCCCGCCACGATCGGCAATCTTCTGACCAAGGAAGACCAGATCTGCACCATCTATCGCGGCATTCAGGATATGGTGGGCAAGGATATGCCGCTTCGTCCGCTCTGGGCGGAAATTGCCGGGCGCGTGGATGGTACCTGCAAGGGCAAGGGCGGCCCGATGCACCTCACGCACCCGGAAACCGGGGTGATGGTGACAACGGGTGTGGTTGGCTCATCGATGCCGATTGCCAATGGGCTCGCCTGGGCTGCGCTGCTGGATGGCAGCAAGCGGGTGGTTGTCGCTTTCTTTGGTGATGGCGCATCGAATATCGGAGCATTCCATGAATCGCTCAATCTGGCGTCTGTCTGGAAACTGCCCGTGATTTTCGTCTGCCCGAACAATGGCTTTGCCGAACATACGAGGTTCGAGAATGCCACATCGGTTGATCTGATTTCGAAGCGTGCGATCGGTTATGGCATGCCCGGCTTCACGGTGGACGGGAATGATCCACTCGACATGTATGCCCATTTTGCCGTCGCTGTGGAACGCGCACGCGCAGGCGACGGGCCGACTTTGCTCGAATGCAAGACCTTCCGCTTCCTGGGCCATGTTCTGGGCGATGACGATTTCTACATGACCAAGGAAGAAAAGGCGGCGGCGATGGAAAAAGACCCGTTGCCTGCCTTGCGCGCCAAACTGATTGCCGATGGCCATGCCACGGAAGAACAGCTTGCCAAGATGCAGGCCGATATCGAGGCCGAAATTGCCGACGCGCAAGAGTTCGGGATGAACAGTCCGCTTCCCTCGGTGGACGAACTGCGCCGGGATGTGTTTGCAGAGGAGATCGCGGCATGAGCGAGATGCTGAAAATGAACGGCATTCAGGCCATCAACGCTGCCATGTTCGAGGCGATGGCTGCCGATCCCAAGGTGCTTGTGCTGGGCGAAGATATTGCCGACCGCGAAGGCGGCGGCGTGACAGGTACGATGAAGGGCTTGTCCACCAAGTTTGGCAACCACCGCGTGCGCACCACACCGATTTCCGAACAGGCGATCATCGGTGCGGCAATTGGGGCCGCGATGGGTGGATACAAGCCTGTTGCCGAAATCATGCTGATGAATTTCACCACTGTCGCGATGGACATGATCTTCAATCACGCGGCCAAGCTGCGCTTCATGTCGGGCGGGCAAACGTCGGTGCCGATGGTCATCCGCACGCTGACCGGTGCAGGCTGGCAGACGGCAGGCCAGCATAGTGACCATCTTGAAGGCTGGTTTGCCCATGCGGCAGGGATCAAGGTTGTTGCCCCATCCAATCCGGCAGACATGAAGGGGCTGCTGCTCTCCTGCATTCAGGATCCTGACCCGTGCCTGTTCATCGAAAGCGGCATGACCTTGTTCGTGCCGGGCGAAGTCGCATCCGATCAGGGGCCGATCCCGCTGGGCAAGGCGAAGGTCGTGGCCGAGGGGACAGATATTACGCTAGTTACCTGGTCGGCGCAGGTCATGCGGTGCCAGATGGCGCTGGCGGGGCTGGCAGAAGCGGGAATCTCGGCGGAAATCGTAGATCTGCGCACCATTTCGCCCTGGGACAAGGAAACCGCGCTCAATTCCGTGGCGAAAACTGGCCGCGCAATGGTCGTGCATGAAGCTGTCCGCAATTTTGGTCCCGGCGCGGAAATTGCGGCGACTATCAGCGAGGAACTGTTCGGCCAGTTGAAGGCACCCGTCCGCCGCCTTGGTGGCCCGCAATGCGCGGTGCCGTTTGCCAAGGTGCTGGAAGACGCCTTTATCGTGCAGCCTGATGACGTTGTCGCGGCGGCCAAGGCACTGATGAACTGAGATGACGAGCCTGCCTGCTTTTGCCCTGTTGCATGGCGGCGGGCAGGGTAGCTGGGTGTGGGCAGAAACAGTCCGCGCGCTGGAAGCTCAGGGTGCGCGGGTACTGGCGCTTGACGTTCCGGGCTGTGGGGTCAAGCGCGGGCAGGATGTATCCGCGCTGGATACCGATGCCATTGCCACAGAATTGCTGGCAGATATTGCGGCAGCGGGGCTATCGGATGTTGTTCTGGTCGGCCATTCGCTTGCCGGAGCCATCCTGCCGCTGATGGCCGCGGCTGTCCCGAAATCTTTCCGGCGGCTGGTTTATCTCACTTGCACGGCACCTTTGCGTGGCAGATCCTTTCTGGATCAGATGGGCAGCGGGCTTCACGGCGAAAACGGGGATGAGGTTGGCTGGCCGGTTGATCCCAAGACGCACCCGCTCGAGCAACGATACCGCGCAATGTTCTGCAACGACATGACGGGTAAAGAGGCGGAGGCATTTCTCGCGAAGCTGGGATTCGATCACTGGCCAACGGATGTGTTTCTGCGCACCGATTGGCACTACGATCATCTGGAAGCCATACCCTCAACCTACATCATCTGCGAACGTGATCAGAGCCTGCCGCCCGCCTGGCAGCAACGCTTTGCCACGCGGCTGCATTGCGGCCACATTGTTCGTATCGATGCCGGGCATCAGGCGATGAACACGCAGCCCGATGTGCTGGCGGGTCTGTTGATGGCCGAAGCCGAAGCCTGATCTACTCCACCACCACCACCCGCACACGGCCAAGGTTGACGATCCGCGCATAGGGTGTTTTCGCATCGCCGTTGCGCTGCGATGCGACCTTCAGGGTTGGGAAATAGGTGCCGGGTTTGAGGAAACTGTTGCGCGCCGTGATCGTCACCTTCGCAGCGGGCGTTTTGGGAAGCGTTGCCAAAACGGGGAATGTGCCCGCGCCATCAAAATCCCATGCGGCCCAAACGATTTTGCCGGTTCCGGGTGGCACTTCAACCGTTGCGGAGAAGGCCACAGGCTGGCCCGCTTTCACAATCGCTTTCACCGCGCCATTCGCAGTAACGGCAACCGTTGGCTGAACACCCTTTCGCGCGGTCGCGCTGGCCGGAACAATCACTTGCCCGTCCGACACTTTGTATTGCGTGTTTGCTGGCGGCGCGATGCCCTTTTCCACCCAAGCCGCAACATCACGCAGAGCCTGATGGAGTACCGGCATATAGCTGACCACGCGGGTGGGCGCGTCCTTGTCTTCGCTCGCGCTGTGGAGCGCATTTTCGGTGTACCAGATCCGGTACCGGTTGGGCCCTTCCTTGCCGAGATGCTCGTCAAACCGCTGGCGGTACCAATCGGCCTGCCAGGGAAAGGCTTCGCGATCGAGCAGTGATTCAACAACGATGATTTTGCCGTTGAAGATGCCGTGGGGAACAACCCCGGCGGCACCCTGCGCAAAAAGCGGCCCGAGATTGATCTTGCGCTGCGGTGGCACGGGTTTGCCATTCGGCCCGCGAAACTGGTCCCACACCTTGTAGCTGGCATCGGGCACCTGATGACGGTGATAGGTTTGCGCCGCTAGGAAATTGCTGTTGTCAACGCGCACCTCGTCGCCAGCTTTCAGCTTCGCAAGTGTCGCCGTATCGACCACGCCGAGCGTTACGGTATTGCCGACAATACCGCGCAGCGCGAGACGCTTTCCTTTGGCGTCTCCGGAGAGAATGAAGAGGTCACCGCCAAGAAAATCGACATCCGGCGGCGTGTCTGTAAGTTCGAAGGCGACGGGTCGGGGACTGCCATCGTTGATCGCGGCCTTCCAGGCGGCGTCTGCCGAACCGCGGGCTGTGCCCGCAAGCCGCCCCGTATCAATCCCACGCGCTTCTGCTACCTCGCTTGAAAGAGCGAGCTTGATTTTGGTGGGGAATTGCAACCGCGCCCGTTTGAGCGATTCAGGCGGATTGGCACCCAGATAGCCCGGCACCGTCCAGAAATCCTCGAAATATCTGGGATCGGCCATCACCATGCCCTGATATAGCGCCGTGAAGGCATGAACGCCCATCGTTTTGTAGCCAAACCAACTATTTGGCGGGAAACCCATGCGCGTGACTTCGCGCAGTGCGGCGCTTTCCTCTTCGTTCAACCCTGCATAGGGATCACCGCTGCCACCTACGTCCATGGCATCAACAATCTGGGGAAATTTATCTTTCAGAATGCGCATGGCATGCATGCGGACGGCAAACACATTGGGTGCCGCCATCGGAGAGCCGAGGACAAACGGCACGGCACCATCCCAGACACCCTGAGTATTTTCCATGCTGCCCAGTGTCCGGTAACCGCCGCCGCTGCCGCCATAGAGATAGCCATAGGTGCGATGCGGGCCATACATCTGCGCCGCGACAATGCGGGAATATTGCGCCGCTGCCGCATTGGCACGGAATGCGGCGATCTTGGGGTCTGTCCCGAAAGCGGGACCAGCCGTCGCGCTAACACCGCCGCTATTGGTTTCGATGAAATATGCCCCTGAGTCGATTGAAAATCCGATCTTGTCATCGCCCGGAATTTGCGCGAGATTTTCGCTATCGGGGACTGGCGTTACATATTCAAAAAAGCGGCCCTGATAGTGCGCCTTGGGAGGAAAATAGAATGAAAAGCGCGCGTCTGTACCTTTGAAGCCACCATGGACATAGCGGTGGCGCACAGGCGCATCACGCCATTCGTCTATGTCGATATAAGGCTGCGTGAACAGCGGGTCTTGAGCCGCTGCCGTCGCAGGGGCGGGAGCGGCCCCCTCTTTCGCCCATACAGGGGAAGCAATCGTCAAAGTGACGGCGATCAAGGCCGAATTCATCAGATAGCGTGGCACGCTTTACTCTCCCTATTCCTTTTCGTTGGCAGAGCGCGCCAGCGCTTGCCGTCCGGCTTCCTCGTCCCACGTGTCGGAATCTCCACCCAGCGCGCAATTGAGCGCCGCGCGTTTGAGGAACAGGTGGCAATAATATTCCGACGTGCCGATCCCGCCGTGAAGCTGGATCGATTCCTCTGCAATGTCGGCATAAACGCGGCAGGCATGAGCCTTGAGCGCGCCCATTTCCGCCAGCGTGGTTTCGCTGGTAGCGCGTGACCAGAACAGCGCATCCGCTGCGACAAGCCAGGTCTTCAGGTCTGCCACGCGGTGCTTGAGTGCCTGGAACATGGCAAGCGGGCGATCAAACTGGCGACGGGTTTTGAGATAATCGATGGTCAGATCAAGAATGGCATCGGCCCCGCCCAGAGAGTCTCCGGCCAGTGCAAACAGCATCTGCGCCTTCAGTCGCTCAGCGAGCGTCTGTGTGGCATCACCGGTGGCAATCACCAGCGCGCTGCTGGCATCGCTGACGGTCACATCGAACAGGCGGCGGGTTTCGTCCCATGTCGGGCGGGGTGTGATGGCAACGCCTGGCGCATCCAGCGGCTGGAGGGTGATTTCGTGATCGCCGACCACAAGGACGAAACTTGCGTGGTCAGCATCAGGAACAGCAGTCAGGCCAGCCGTGCCGCCAAGCGCCGCCGTCATCACTTCGCCGCCCATCGCGCGGGCCAGAAGATCTTCACGTTCCGCCAGATCGTGTGCCGCGCAGAGCGCGGAAATGACCAGCATCTGCGCAATCGCCGGGCCGCGCACCAGCGCCCGGCCCAGTTCGCTGTGGATCACGCCTTCCGCTTCCCGGCCAAGGCCCAGCCCGTCCAGTTCTTCGGGAACGACCATCATCAGCCAGCCCATTTCGGCAATCAGTCCCCAGCTTTTTTCGGCGTGAGGGGCAAGGCCGCTTTCGCCAAAGGCCCGGCGGGCGGAATCCTGCAATTCGGTGCGGGTCATGCTCATAGCGTCCACCCCTTGGGTTCACGCGGCATATCGAGCATCCGTTCGGCGATGATATTGCGCTGCACTTCGTCGCTGCCCCCGGCGATTGTCCAGGCATAGCTGTTCATGAAATCGGCCATCCAGTTGCCCGAATTGAGATCGCCAAAGGTGATCGGCGCACGATATTGCTCTGCCAGACCGCCGAGCCGCACACCCAGCGCGCTATATTCGCGTAGCACGCGCGAGTAAGTCAGCTTGACGATGGAGGCATCGCCGATGCGCTCGATCCCGTTCATCCTGTTATCCAGAAACTGGTCGGCAATGGCGCACGCCGTATCCACACGCGTCGCCAACCGGCCGAAATCGCGCAAGATCCCGGTATCGTCTTCGCGGCCATTTTCCCGGATCAGCGTGGCAATCCGCCACAAGGCTCCCCGCAGCCGGTAGGATAGCTCCATCAGCGTCAGCCCGCGTTCGGATGCGAGCGTCGCCTGCGCGACGGCCCAGCCCTTGCCTTCCTCTCCCACGCGTTCGCTCACCGGCACTTCGACATTGTCGAGGAAGATTTCGGCAAACTCCTCATCCCCCTGAATCTGGTGGATCGGCCGCACGGTGACGCCGGGGGCTTTCATGTCCATCAGCAGGAAGGTGATCCCCGCCTGTTTTGGCCCGTCACTGCTGGTGCGGACGAGCAGCAGACATTTGTCCGCATATTGCGCCATGGTGGACCAGACTTTCTGGCCATTGATGACATAAACATCACCCCCGTTCCGCGCGGAAATCTGGCGCTCCGCCTTGCAGTTCAGCGCGGCAAGGTCTGATCCGGCCCCCGGTTCCGAAAAGCCCTGACACCAGGTTTCGCCCTCAAGGATCGCAGGCAGATAGCGGGTCTTTTGTTCCTCGCTGCCGCATTCCTCAATAGTGGAATATGCATGATAAGTGGACACAAAGGACAGCAGCAGGCGTGGTGTATCTGCCCGCGCAATCTCTTCGTAAATCACTTTCTGTTCAGCAAGGCTGCGCCCGCCGCCGGGCCATTTTGCGGGCCAATGCGGCACGGCATAGCCGCCTTCGACCAAAGTGCGGAACCAGGCGCGCTGCGATTCGACAAAGGCCGGATGTGTATCGGCCGCGCGCCAGTTCTTGGGCGCATGGGCAGAGAGCCATGCGCGGACGTCGCTGCGCAGCGCATCAAGTCCGTCCGTCAAAATCCTGCCTCCTCAAGCGCGCCGGGCGTATCATGCTCCACAAACGCTGCGGCATAACGGGCCACCAGCGTGCGCGAAACCTCGTGCCGCTGCCACCCGTGGGTACCCAACGTTGAAAGCCAGATCGCCAGCCCATAGGCATGGCCCATGCGATAGCGCGTCCAGACTTCAGTAGCGCTAGGCATCGATTCTGCGGGAAGTTGCAAGGCGTCACGATAGATATCGACAAGGCGATGCTCATGCGCGCGCCGGTCTTCCTCGCTTAGCGCGCCGACCAGAAAATAGCCCATGTCCTGCGACCAGTGGCCACGCCGCACAACCTGCCAATCGAGAAATCCTGTTATGCCATCGGGCAGGACATAAGTGTTGCCGATATGCGCGTCCCCGTGGAGCAGGGTTTGCGGGCGGTGCGCCAGGGATTTTACAAAGCGTACCCAATGGTCGATGATACTGTCACCAGTCGCATCGCGCAGTGGAGAAGGCAGCACATTTGCGCCACGTTCAAGGCCCAGGGGCGTTCGCTTGCGCAGGCCGACTTGCCAGCCTTGCGACGGACTCCAGTTCTTAACCCAGGACAGGCGCGGGTCGGTCTTGTTCCAATAATGCCGGTGGAGGCTGGCAAGGCCGCGCAGACCGCTTGCCACCTGATCGACTGTCAAAGGCCGTGTGGCATCGCGGCAATCGGCACCGCGCGTGTCGAGGTCTTCCATCACCAGCAGGAAATCGAGGCGCAGATAATCAGGCACGGCCAGATATACGCGCGGATGCTCCAGCGGTAATTCGACGCCGCTGGCAAACAGCCGCGATTCGCCGAACAAGTTACCGTTGCGCAGATGCACCCAGCGATGGGCCGGGGCGTGCGCCTTCACAAACACGGTCTGCGGCCCGCTGCCTCGAGAATAGCTGAGCGCGAACCGCGCGCGGCGGTTGGTACCGTCGTCGCGGGTGATGATCGCTACGCCGCCGACCACGGCATCTGGATAACGGCTGGAAATCGCCTTTGTCATCCAGTCCGGCGCCACATCTTCCCATCGCGCAGGCACCACTGGTCTCAGCGACAGCCAGCGCGGGGGCATCAGACGGCGATCTCGATCGCATCACCCACGATGCGCACGGGATAGGTGCGGATCGGATCCTTGGCGGGGGCGTTCATCGCTTCACCCGTTTCCAGATCGAAGCGCGCGCCGTGCACGGGGCAGGCGATCCAACCCGCTCTTATCCGTCCGCAGGCCAGTGGTTCCTCCGCGTGGGAACAACGGTTGATCACCGCAAATATCTGATCTTGCGTGTGGCATAGCAGGATCGAGTCTCCACCTGCTTCCACGACCAGAACCTTGCCGGGGGGCACGTCCGCCAGTTTTGCGACAGGAATAAAGGTCTTTTCGCTCATCCCTGGCTTTCGCCACATTCTGCGCGGCGCCGCAAGCGCCAACGCGGTGCCAAGCAAATGCCGGTGCCGCCCCGGTCATTTTGCTGAAGGGGTCCCGGGCCGATAACCCAGCCTCGAGGAGAGGCACCGCAATGTCAGATGATTACTACCAATATGCCTATGTGACGACAGACTGGAAGCGGGCCATGGACGATCTGGGGGCGCTCCACCAGATAAGCGGCTGGATGGAAATGCCTGATGCCGAATTTGATACCGGGCCTGGGCTGACGGCCGTGTGTCACTTCGCGCTCGCCTACAAGAATGACCTTCAGTTTGAAGTGATCCAGCCGCTTTCCGGCGATTGCAATGTTTATCAATGGGGCCTTCCAGGCGAGGGATATGGCACGCACTTTCATCATCTGGGCCGCCATTTCGGGGATCGTGCAGAGTTTGACCGCGAACATGGAGTGGCAAAGGGGCGCTGGGCGCTGCCCGTGGCGGCGGACACGATGGGCGGCACCTACGCCTATTTCGATGCGCGCGCCGATTTTGGCCATTTCGTCGAATATTTCTGCTTCCCCCCGGGATCGCACCTTGAAGCGGTGCCAAGGTTTTAGCCGATGGGCGAAGAAGCCTTTGATGTTGTCGTCATCGGATCCGGCGCGGCGGGGGCCATGGCCGCGCTGCGTGCCGCCGAACTGGGGTTGTCTGTTCTGATCGTGGAGAAAGCGCACAAGTTCGGCGGCACATCGGCCACATCGGGTGGAGTGATGTGGATTCCCGGCCACGGCATGGATGGCAATGCGGACGATAGCAAGGAACAGGCGCGTCGCTATCTGACCAGCGTCATCAAGGCGGACATTCAGCCGGAGCGGCTCGAGGCCTATCTCGACCATGCGCCTGAAATGCTGAAATTCCTCAAGGAAAGCGGCGTTCCCGTAATGGCAGCGGCATGGCCTGACTATTTCCCCGATGCGGAGGGCGCGCGGGCGGACCGGTCCGTGATTGTCCCGACCTTTGATGGCCGGGAACTGGGCGATGACCGCTACGCGCTGATGCGGGAACAATATAACCGCTTCAAGCTGTTCAACCGCTACGCGATGGATCTGACCGAAACCTTTTCGCTGATGATGCAGCAAAAAGGCTGGCGCAAAACCGCGTTCACAATGATTGCGCGCTATTGGCTGGATCGCTCCACCCGCCGCGTCTCGCATCGCGACCGGCGCTTTACGCAGGGCGCGGCGCTGATGGGGCATACCTACAAGCAGGTGTTTGCGCGCGGTGTGGAACTGCGGCTGGAAACGGCGCTTGACGATATCTCTGTGGATGCGTCTGGCGCTGTCACCGGCGTCACGGTCAGCAATCTGGGGCGAAAATATCCGGTCGTCGCGCGACATGGGGTGATTCTGGCTGCGGGCGGGTTCGAATGGAACCAGCAATTGCGGGACCGCTTCTATCCAGTGCCCGGCATGGCGCGGCACTCTTCCACGCCTGAGGATGCCAATCGTGGCGAGGCACTGATCGCGGCCGAGGCCATTGGCGCAGCCACCGAGCATACCGGTCAGGGCTGGTGGATTCCGACAATGACTCTGCCAATGCCCAAGGCGAGCAATTTTCATGAGATCCATCAGTGCGCCTTTGACGTGGGGCGGCCGTGGAGTGTTTGCGTCAACCGCAACGGGGTGCGCTTCGTGAATGAAGCGACCGGCTATGACAGTTTTGGGCAGGCTATGGTCGAGGATCATCTCAAAACCGGGGCCAACACGCCCTGCTGGCTGATTTTCGATGCGAAGTTCCGGCAGAAATTCAGCGCAGGCGGGCTGATGCCGCTCGCGCATACGCCAGAGCGCCGGGTGCCTTCGGACTGGTGGGATCATTATGTGTTCCGCGCCGAGACCCTCGAGGCGCTGGCGGCAAAGATCAATGTGCCTGTGGCGGCGCTGCAGGACAGCGTGGCCCGGATCAACGCGTATTCGAAGACCGGCGTCGATCCCGATTTCGGGCGCGGCGGCAATGTCTATGACCGGTTTTTTGGTGATCCCACAGTGTCGCCCAATCCCAATCTGGGGCCTCTCGACAAAGCGCCTTACTATGCGGTGCCAATCAACAATGGCGATCTGGGCACCAAGGGCGGGCTGAAAGCCGATGCCCGCGCGCGGGTGGTGGACGGGCAGGGCAATCCGATCCCCAATCTCTACGCAGCGGGCAACAATGCGGGCAACCCGTTCGGCGATTGTTACCCCGGCGCGGGGGCGACGATTGGCCCGGCGATGACGTTTGGCTTTATCGCGGCAAATGACATTGCGGATCGAACCGGAAATCAGCGAGACAATGCATGAAGACAGAGGTGGCCATCGTTACCGGTGCCGCAGGAGGGATCGGGGAAGCCATCGTCCGCAAGCTGGGTGCGCAGGGAATTGCCGTGGTTGGCACTGGGCGCAGCGCTGCGAAGCTGAAAGTGCTGGCGGACGCGCTCTCCGGCACGATGCGCTTCTCTTATGTGGCGACGGATATTACCGGCGATGAAGCGCCCAAAGCCATCGTTGATCACGCACTGACCGCGTTCGGCACCATCACCTATCTCGTCAACAATGCCGGCGCGGGCGTCTGGGCGCCGGTGCACGAAACCTCCGATGCGATGATGAACGAGGTGATCGATATTTCCCTCAAGGCCCCCTTCCGCCTGTGCCGTGAAGTCTTGCCGCATATGGTCAAAGGGTGCGGGATCGTGACGATTGGCTCCACCTTCGGCATCATGGGCGGGTTGGACGGCGGCATTTACTGCGCGGTGAAATCCGGCCTGACTGGCCTGACGCAGACTATGGCCGCGCAGTATGGCGAACAGGGTATCCGCGCGAACGTGGTCGCCCCCACTGTGGTGCGCACGCCGATGACTGATGGCGCATGGGATTATCCTGCCTTCCAGAGGATCAATCAGGGGCTTACCCCCTTTTACCGGGATTGCCTGCCCGATGACGTGGCCAACGCGGTGGCGTTTCTGTGCAGCGACAGGGGGGAGTTCATCAACGGCCAGGTGCTGGCGATTGACGGCGGCTGGAGCACCACACGGATGATCAATTCGCGGTTCCTGCCCGCCTGACTGGCGCACCATCACCCCAGCGTTGTCTCTTTCGCCCCCTGTTCCCCCGCGCAGGCTTGCGTTAGCTAGGACGAAAATCGTGCCGGAGCAACGCCGTGAACTTTGAATGGACCGCCGAAGAATCCGCCTTCCGCCAGCGGCTGCAGGATTTCCTTGCCAGCACTCTGCCAGAGGATTGGGAGCGTTTTTCCCGGCACGGCCCGGCGTCTCCGGCGCTCACCGAATATGCGCGCACCTTTTGCGGGAAACTGGCCGAAGACGGCCTGCTCACCCCGCACTGGCCCAAGGAGATTGGCGGCGGCGGGCTTGATCCGTGGCATCAGACGATATTGGCCGAGGAAATGTGGATTGCCGGTGAGCCGCGCGGCGGGCAGTATATGAACGTCAACTGGGTTGGCCCGACGCTGATCAAATATGGCACCAAGGCGCAGCAGGAACGCTATCTGCCGCCGATTTCCGCAGGCACTGCGCTTTGGTGTCAGGGTTTTTCGGAACCCGGCTCCGGCTCCGATCTTGCCAGCTTGCGCACCCGCGCGGTGCGGGAAGGCGATACTTACCGCGTGACGGGCCAGAAAATCTGGACGAGCTATGCGGGCCTAGCCGACACTTGCTTCCTTCTGTGCCGTACCAGTGAAGATCGAAAAAAAGGCATTTCGATCCTGCTCGTGCCGATGGACACGCCGGGGATCACGGTTCGTCAGATCCCTTCGCTCATCGGCGAAGGCGATATTCATGAAGTGTTCTTTGATGACATGATCGTGCCCGCGGGCGCGCTGTTTGGTGAGGAAGGGCAGGCGTGGGAGATCATCGCCTACAGCCTTGTCAACGAACGGCTCGGCATTCCGCGCTATTCGCTGGCCCGCGCCGCGCTTGACCGGGCCGTGGCGATCCTGAAGGAACAGGACGACTGGAAGGGTGAGGCGGTGAAGATTGAGGCGGCGAATGTCGCCGCTTTATGTGAAGCGGCGCGCACCGCCAGCTATGCCATTGTCACCAAACGCGCGCATGGCGAAGCAATCGGCGCGGAATCCTCTTCCGCCCGCTTTGCCACGGTGATGGCGGAGCGGCGCGTAGCTGAATTTGTCGTGGAATATCTTCCCGAGGCTCTGGCTGACGCGCACCCCTATCTCAAAATGCACCATCAGCGCGGGATCGTAGCGGGCATTGCTGCGGGGGCGGCAGAAATCCAGCTCAACATCATTGCCACCGATGTGCTGAAGCTGCCAAGGGAGCCACGCTGATGGATTTGTCTCTCACGCCTGACCATCTTGCCATTCTTGATGCGCTGGACAGCCTTGCCAAGCCTTTTGCCGCCGTGCCGGTTGGCGATCACAGTTTCGCGCTGACCAGTGACGCGCTGGACCGGGAACTGGCCGAAGGCGGTTTCCTTGATGTCGCGCTTGATCCCGATCTGGGGACTGTCGCCGCCGCTGTGATTGTCGAGCGGCTCGCGCGGCTGCCCTTTACGACCGAGTCCGCATTGAGCGCGCTGGTGCGTCCGCTGCTGGGCGATGGCGTAAGCGGTCCGCTCTGTCTGGTGGACGGTTGCAGCAACCGGCCTGTGCGTTTCCTGCGGCCCGGCGCGACGGTGGTCTTGGTGGGCATCGATAGCGTCACATCGTTCAGCGCCAAAGCTGAACATCTGCGCGGCGAGCCGGAGGCGCTCTATGGCTATCCGGTGGCGACCTTGCTGATGGATCCTGCAGTCGCTGCCACCACAACGCATAATGTTTCACCCGCCGACATCAAAACCCGCTGGCGCATCGCGCTGGCGGCTGAGGCTGCCGGCCTGCTCGCTGCCGCGCTGGAAAGCGTCACAAGCTATGTCACGGACCGCAACCAGTTCGGACGCCCCCTGGCGACGTTTCAGGCGCTGCGACACCGGCTGGCCGAAGCACAGGTGCGCACAAATGGAGTCTATTGGCTGGCCATGAAAGCGGCAGCCACGCTGGATGCGGGAGACGCCGCGCTGGCCGCCCTCCACGCACAGGAATCAGCACGCGCCGTGGTTTATGATTTCCACCAGTTCCTCGGCGCGATGGGGATGACGCTGGAACATCCCCTGCATCTGTGGACGTACCGGTTAAAGGCTCTCATCAGCGAACTGGGCGGTCGCGGCGGTCAGGCGCTTGCGGCGGCAGAGGCGATCTGGGGGCGCTAGGCGGCCTCCAGTTCCGCGTAGGCAATGGCTTCCTTGCCGATAAGGAGGTCAGCGAGGAACCAATAGGCTTCTCCCCACGCAGCAAGCACTTCATCCGTCGCCGCGTCGCCCAGCACATCCCTGATCGCGGGAAGCAGTGCGTTGGCAACGTATGGATAATGCTCCGCCTTGACGCCGGTTTCGACATGGCGGGCGACCATGCGCTTTACCGGCGCGTTCAGATTCTGGAGCTTGTCGATATTCTGGGCATACGCCAGTATCGCTGCCGCCAACCGTTTGGGTTGCTCGCCGCTTTCCTGCGCGGCCTGATCAAACAGGGCCTTGATCTCCGCATCCACGAAGAGCCTCTCGTACATTCGCGTCGTGATGGCCACGCCGTGCGCTTGCAAAGCGGGGCCGGTTGCCTTGATGATCGCGATGGTTTCCGGGGTGAGAGAGCGGGTCACAAAAGCCTCCTGTAAGATGTAAGTGAAATACATCTATAAAAGAAAAATTTAAGATGTAAATAGGATGCATGAATTACCTTTTGCGCTGGAAACCCGAATGCGGCTGACCCGATATACCGACTATGCGTTGCGAGTCCTGCTTCATGCGGCCACACATCCCGAAGGCCGGGCGTCGATCGCAGACGTGGCTGAAACCCACAAAATCTCGAAGAATCATGTGATGAAAGTGGTCAATCACCTCGCCAATGACGGCTTTCTGGATACAGTTCGGGGCAGGGGGGGCGGCTTCCGGCTTGCCCGACCTGCAGCCGAAATCCGGTTGGGTGATGTGGTGCGGCGCACCGAGCCTGATCTTCAGGCGGCCGAATGCGGAAGCTGCGCAATTCGCATCGGCTGCGGACTCACACCTTTGCTGGGAGAGGCGATGGCAGCGTTTCTTGCCAGCCTTGATTCCCGGACTCTGGCTGACGCTGCCACGGCCAGCAAAGTTCCCGTTCTTTAGGTTGTGTGTTGATCCGCCAGGCCTTCTGACAGGCTTACGCCACCATTTCCGTTCCGGCGATGCTGGTGCGGTGCATCGTCCTTCTCGGATCGTCGTAAGGCACCACACGATGCATCACGCCGCAATTATCCCAGATGACGAAATCGCCCACGCGCCAGTCATGGCTGTAAACTAGTTCAGGCTGCGCGGCGTGCTCGTTCAGCCGGGCAATCAGCGCACGGCCGATGTGCAGCGGGAGCGAAGTGATCCGGTCCGCCTGGGTGCCAATCAGCAAGGATTTGCGGCCGCTTGCGTGCGTCCAGACGAGCGGATGCTCCATATCGGCCGCGACGTCGAGAAGCGCGACATTCTCCTTGTTGACAACCTCTACGACCGGGCGGATCGCTGCCGCAAGCGTGTGGAGTACACGCAGTCCCGCATAGTCCGCTTTCTGCTGCTCGGGCAGGCGATCATAGGCGGCGTAGAGATTGGCAAACTCGGTCTGACCGCCGGTTCCGGAAAGCTGGCGAGCGGAAAGCAGGGTAGCCTTGGGCGGCGGCTGATCAATCAGTACACCATCGACATGCCAGAAAAAGGTGCCGTGGACATATTCAGGATGCTTGTTGAATGCCTCGTCAAGCGTGATCTTGTACACATCCTCATCGTCGCCAGTACCGCCTGGCGCCTTGGCCATGAAGCTCGCGCGCCCACCGAGCGCGTCTGTGAAAGCGAGCTGATCGGCATCGCTGACATGCAGTTCGGGAAAGACGAGTACGCCGCGTTCCTCCAGCGCGTCGCGGCACGCGGCGACGACTTCGGGGTCAAGCAAATCGGCGCGATCCACCAGTACCCGTGCGCCGATATGTTCCTTGACCGGCTCAATCGTGATCTTTGCCATATTGCTGCTCCCTTCGCATCCGGACCTGCGGTCATGTTGGACACAGTTTGGCAATGATGCCAAGCGGGGCAGGCACGAAATCGGCAAGGCGATACGGAGACCCAAGGCATATGGATGCAATCGAAGCGATCAGACGGGCCAAGGCGCGGTACTGGATCGGGGTGGATACCGATGACGGCGCTCTTGTCCGGTCCGTGCTGGCACAGGAGTGTGTGCTGGACTATCGCGGGTGCTGCACCGATCCCACCACAGGCAAGGATTTCCTGCCTGCGATGAATGTTGTGCTGCAAGGCCGCGATGCCTGGCAATCGGGTGGGCTTTCAGGAGCGGGAATCATCAGCGTCCATCAAGGGCATCACGTGGATATCACGCTGACAGGCGATGCCAGCGCGAGCGGAATATGGGCGTTCACGGACCGCTTCTTCGTGCCGTCTGGCAAACCGTTCTCGCGCCTCACGGGCTATGGTCACTATCACGAGACCTATGAAAAGGCAGACGGCGTGTGGGTTATCAAGACACTGCGGATCACCCGCCTTTGGGTGGAAGCGGCGTGAGGATGCGTCTCACATATAAATCCCGCCGTTCACGTTGATCTGCTGCCCGGTGATATAGCCCGCTTTGTCCGAACACAGGAATTCGCAGGCATCGGCAATATCTGTTGGCGTGCCCGCCCGACCGATCGGAATTTGCCGGGCAATCAGGTCGAGAGAGGGCAACTCGCCTGCCGCCACACCACGCCTGGCCATTGGCGTATCTACCAGTGCGGGCGGGATCGTGTTGGCGGTTATGCCGTGTGGCGCCAGTTCACGCGCCAGCGCCTTGGTGATACCGATCACGCCGCCTTTGGCTGCCGCATAATGGGCACGATCTGGTGCGCCTGTTTGTGCGGCATTTGACGAGATGGTGACGATCCTGCCCCATTTGGCGGCAATCATGTCGCCGACCACTGCTTGCAAAGTGTGAAACACGCCGGTCAGATTCACGTCAATCATCCGCTGCCAGGTGTCGAGCGACATGGTCGCGAAATCCTGCGTGCCTGAAATCCCGGCATTGGCAATCGCGATGCTGATCGGGCCGAAAGCCGCGCGCACATCGTCGTAGGCGGCATCCACCTGCGCGCGGTCCGCGACGTTCACCGTCCGCGCGATGATCCTGGCACCTGCCGCCGTCAGCATCGCGCTCTCACGCGCCAGCGCATCTTCCTGCACATCGAACATTGCCACCGGATGGCCGTTTTCGGCAAAGCGCGTGGCGATGCCAAGCCCCATGCCTGATGCGGCACCCGTGACGATCACAACCCGGTCTGTATGCATATCCATGTCCTTCAACGCGTATCAGCGTGGGGTCAGTTCCAGATCCAGCGCGTTTAGGCCGCGGATGATGTAGCTGGGCTCATAGTCGAACCGGCGGCTGCCCTGTGCGCCATGCGCGGTGTCCGACAGGCGGATCGCAGACGTCTGTGCCAGCAGATGTTCCAGCAGCACGCGCACTTCCGCACGCGCCAGCGGGGCTCCGGCGCAGACATGCGCGCCACGACCAAAAGCAACATGCTCCATCGCTTTGGGTCGGTCGAGGCGGAAGTCCTGCGGGTTATCCCAGCGTGCCGGATCGCGGTTGGCGGCAGACAGGGCAACAACGACTTTCTTGCCGGCAGGAATTGTGATGGTGCCGAGTGTTGTCGTACGCCGTGCCAGGCGGAAGGTCGCTTTGGTCGATCCCTCCAGCCGGAGCATTTCCTCGATAAAGGCAGAGATGAGCTTCGGTTCGGCGCGCAGTCGGTCTTGCAGCGCAATATCCTCGCACAGCGTCCGCATCGAATTGGCGATCAGCTTGGCGCTGGTATCTTGCCCGGCGGCAAAGAGGAAAGTGGCTGCTTTGACCAGATCGACCAGTTCGGGCGTTGTGCCGTCAGGATAGGTTGAAAGGGCGAGATCCGTCAGCACGTCCTCGCGCGGGTTGGCGCGGCGGTCAGTCAGATATTCCATGAAAAATACGCCCATGAAAATCAGCGAACTGAAATCCTGCCCCTCGCCATCCTTGTTCATATCCCCCGCTGTGGGGCCATTATCAAGGACATTGCGGAACTTTTCGCGATCTTCGGGCGGCACACCCAGCAGATCGGCGATCACCAGCGTAACGAAAGGCACCCCGACATCGTGGACGACTTCACAATCACCTTTCGTCACCACGCCCCGCACCAGTTCCTCGGCAAAGCTGTGCATGAAGGCTTCATTCGCTTTCAGGCGGGATGGCACGAACAGCCGGTTGAGCAGTGCCCGGCTTGCTGAATGGCGCGGTCCATCCTGGGTGACGATCAAGTCAGGCCCGGCCATTTCGGCATAATGCGCATCAACCTGCGCCGAAACATCGTCGCCTTCGGGGTCAAAGGGCAGGGCGAGGATCGGGCTGAGTGTTGCCGCCGAGCAGAAATTGTCGGTGTCGCGCAATACCGCAAGCGATTCCGCGAAGCCGGTGACGATGAAGATATCACGCGCCGGATCGTGATAGACTGGCCCGCGATCACGCACTTCCTCAAAATAATCATACGGGTCGAGCAGCACCGACGCATCGGTGAAATAGTCCCGTTCGACCGGTTTCAAATCTCCCATCTTCACCTCCGCTATCTGTGTTCCGGCATCTTATGATCCATAGTGTATCATAATGCAATCCGGAAGCGTACGGAATCGCTCAGCCGATGTTGGGCTTGATCTCCTCGATCACCCATTGTGTATAATCCGTATATTCCCCGATGCTGCGCACCGCGGGAATGGGCACCGAACTCATCGTCACGCCCAGTTCGGCAAACCAGCTTAGCCGATCAATGATCTCGGGCGCCGTCATTCCCGGTCGGGCTTTGGGATCATCCAGCACAACATGGCCTTCGCCGACGCGGCTGGTGGCAAAGCCGTACATCACATCAAAAGCCCGACCATCATAGCCAGGTTGCGATTTGATGAAGTCGATCCGCGCCGGAATATTTTCGGGCTTGGTCAGATAGGGCCACCAACCGCTGGCAAAGCGCGCCGCGCGCCTGAGAACAGCATCGGCTTCCCCACCCATCCAGATCGGCAGATGTGGCTTCTGAATCGGCCTAGGCGCGAAGGCAACATCGCGGAAGGAGACGAATTCACCTTCGAATGCCGGATCATCCTTCGTCCACAGCTCGATAATCGCTTCCAGATATTCGTCACACATGGCACCGCGCTTGTGGAAGTCGACGCCGAGCAGGTTGAACTCTTCTTCCAGCCATCCCGCGCCGAACGTCACCATTGCCCTTCCGGATGACATCCAGTCCAGCGTCGCCAGCGCCTTGGCGGTGATGATGGGATGCTGGAGCGGCAGGATCGCAATGGAGGAATTGATCCGTATGCGTTCCGTCGCGCCGGCATAATAGCCCATGCCGGTATAGCCGTGGAAATAATGCGGGCCGGAAAGATCGACATGCGCATTCGGGATTATGAAATGTTCCGGCACGCTGATCATGTCATAGCCAAGCTGATCCGCCAGTTTCGCCAGCCGCGTCTGATCCGCGCCGGTGACTGACAATTCCCAGGGCTGCATTGTCGCCTTGAGTTCCATCAGGCGCGGCATTCCGAAGGCGAATTTCATGATCGGCTCTCCATTCCGTCCGCATTCTGAAGGAGAGTGTGGATTTCAGTCCACCACTTTCCGGGCGATCAGATCCTCTAACCGCTCCGGCGATAAGCCCAGCAATTCGCGATAGACATAGTCATTGTGTTCGCCGAGCAATGGCGCACCGCGCGCGATGGTCGCTTCATCAGGCGACATGCGCCAGCCGGGGCCAATCACCGGGCGCGTTTCGCCGCGACTATCTGTCACCATTCGGTATGCGCCGCTTGCCCACAGGAAATCATCAGCTACCAGATCGAGGGAGGATTTGCTTGGGAAGGCGGCAACGCCTGCAGCCTGCAATTCCGCTGCCAGTGCATCGACATCGCGCGGCGCGGTGAGGGTGGCAATGGCGTCGTCAAGCGAGGGAGAAAAACGCCCCACGTCCGCCAGGCCCAGCACGCCGCACAAGGCCTGCCATTCTGCTTCGTCCGCCACAGCAAGGCTCAGCCATGTCCCGTCTGCGCACGGATAGCAGCCATGCGGTACCATTTCCAAATGGGCATTGCCGTCGGCTACCGGCACGTCACCTGTCAGACCGTAAGCGAACAGGCTGTCCCCCACCATGCTTGACATGGTTTCGACGGCGGACACATCCACAAACTGTCCCTCACCCGTCCTCTCGCGATGATGCAATGCCGCAATCGCCGCAAATGCGGCCGACGCACCGACTGTCGAATCCCCGTAGCGGATATTCATGCCTCTAGGCGGTTCGCCCGCGTTTCCGGCCAGCGATGTCAGACCGCCCAGGGCGGCGAAGCAGGGGGCGTAGCCGGTCTGGTAGCCCAGCGGTCCCCCCGTCCCGTACATCTTGATCGACACCTGAATGATATCCGGTTTGATCCTGCGCACCTCGTCATAGCCAAGCCCGAGTCGCTCCATCGCGCCGGGACGGATATTCTCGATCAGGATGTCTGACAACGCGATCATCCGGCGTAGATAGTCCATTCCTTCTGGCGACTTCATATTGACCTGAACGCTCTGCACTTCCTGGTTGATGCTGAGGAAGTAGGGCGCGGAATTGACATCCACTCCGCCATAGGCGCGCATCTCGTCCAGATTGGCCAGGCTCTCCACCTTGATCACTTCGGCGCCAAGAAAGGCGAGCATCTTGCCCGCATAGGGGCCCGCCCAGACCTTCGTAATCTCCAGCACGCGGATACCGGCAAGCGGGCCGCCCCGGTCAGGCAGCGGCATCAGAATACCTCCCCATTATGTGCACCAAGTGCCGGGGCAGGGGCGGTGAGCCGCACCGGCGAGGCGCTCATCCGGTATGGCACAGTTGGATAATCAACGCCCGCCAGCACCTGGAAATAGCCACGATGCCGGTATTGCGGATGGCGCGGCAGATCGGCCGCTGTATTGACCTGCACAAGAGGGATGCCAAGCCTTTGGGCGGCTTCCGACACGGCCTCCTTCATCTGACCGGCAATCCATCCGGAAAAATGCGTCCGAAACTCCGCGACACGCTCCGCCGTGCAGTGGAATTCCAGCCAGTCCTCCTCGAAAACCACTGTCCAGTCCGGATTGCCCATCAGCGAACACAAACCGTTCCAGTGGGTGCGCGTGGTCATCAGCAGGAACACATGACCGTCCGCGCAGGCAAAGGAAGTGCCAGGCCCTCCCATATCATAGCGCGTCCGCTCCGGCCCAGGCTCCTGCTCCCCGGCCAGCATCCGACCAATCACGCAGTCTGCACGCGAAAGCTGGACGGCGACCTGGCTGATGTCGAGGAACTGGCCCATCTCCGTCTTCCGCTTGCGCCAGAGCGAGGCAGCCATACACATTGCCGCTTCCAGCCCCGCTTCATAATCGGGAAGGAATCGGCCTGCGCCTTTGAGCGGGGGCGTGTCGGGCGCGGACTCGCTGGGCGTGTGCCAGCCCCATCCCCCGGCGTTCATAACATTGATCGCCCGCGCCCGCTGCCAATCCGGCGGCGCGCCCTGCCCGAACGGGCTAATGCAGCAATGCACGAGATGGATGTGGCGCTTCGCCTCCCGCCAGGGTTCATCATGCCCGTCAATCAAAGCGTCAGCCGATGCCAGCAGGCGGTGCAGCAGCGCATGATCGCCAGGCTGCGCGGGATCAAGAACGACCGACTTCTTGTTAGTATTGAGATACGCAAACAGCGCGCTCTCGCCTTTGACGAACGGACCCATTGCGCGCGTGGGGGAACCGGAAGGCAATTCGATCTTGATCACCTCCGCTCCGAAATCAGAGAGGAGCTTGCCGCAATATTCATCCGCCACGCGGGAGGCGAGTTCGATGATCCGGAGGCCTGAGAGTGCAGTCACGGGATCAGCTTGTCACGCTACGCGATCAATTGCGCTGCTCCGTCGCGCAATTGTGCTTGGCTTTGGCGGCAGAGACGTCAGAGCGACTGCCCGTCATCAATCGTGAAGACCCCGCCCGTCACTGACCGTGACCGGTCAGAGGCCAGATATAGCATTATATCATGCAGCGACTCTGCATCTTGCAGCCGCCGCCGGTTTTGGCCCAGTTTCTGCGCTTCGCCTGCCGGCGTCTGGTAGAACGCGTCGTTGATTTCAGTGTGAATCCAGCCCGGCTGCACTGTGTTGACATTAATGCCCTGGCGAACCCATTCCTTGGCAAATTGTTTGCCCAGATGGGCAACGGCGGCCTTTGTGGCGGCATAGGCAGCATCGCCGGTCCAGTTTTGCATCGCTGTGATTGATCCGATCAGGATGATGCGGCCATCCTCCCGTTCGCGGCTGCCGCTGGCGATCAGACGGCGCGCCCCTTCGCGGGCGATAAGCCAGACACCCAGCAGGTTGGTATCCAGCAAGGAACGCACACCTTGTGAAGGCACTTCGGTGGAGCGACCGCCATTCGCTGTACCTGCGTTGCAGACGATGCTGCTTACGGTGCCAAATCTAGCTTCTGCAGAATCAAACGCAGCCATCACCGACGCTTCATCCGTCACATCCAGCGAAACCGCCAGTGCCTTCGGCCCGATTTCTGCTGCCAGCGCAGCGACGCGGTCCAGCCGTCGCGCACCGAGCACGACGTTCGCGCCTGCCCGTGCAAACAACCGGGCAAACCCTTCACCCAGCCCGGAAGATGCGCCAGCGATCAGGGCGGTCCTGCCGGAAAGCGTAAAGGGAGGGCTGTCGTCCATTCTTACATGCTCCTGAACTCGTGCCGCGCGCCGCGAAAGTCGGAAGGGTCTATCGCAAATCCGCCGCCAACACACCCTTGCGTTATCAGACCCAATTTTTTGGTTGTGAAGTCTGCCCGTGCCCGGGCTTCGTCTTGCACGCGCCAGACCATCGCGTAAATGCCGCCGCCATTCTTGCCAAGGAATGCCCCGAGGGCACCAGCCTCCGCGTCATCTGGCGCAATCAGGGCAATATTGGCGTCTCCTAGGCGTAGCATTGCGCGCCGTGCGGGCTGAGGCGATTCGATCCGATCATCTGACAGCAACGTGCCATCGAAGATTTCGGTCAAAACATGCAGCGCCGGATCAATGTCCTTCAGCACACAGGCAATATGATCAAGCCGTGTCAGACCGTTCTCCATGCCTTCGGCCCAGCCGGGATTCCAATGTCGGCGATCCTGCGGATCATTGCGCATCTTCACTTCGCAGACTTCGAGGAGGAGCCCGCCCACCGATTCGGCATGGACGAAGAAGAATACGGGGTAGGGCGTCTTGATGAGCCGACAGCCTGCGGCTTCCAGCCTGGTGGCGGCCTGCGCGGCATCGGGAACCTTGATCTCGAACGAATGCCAGCCTTCGCCGTGCCGGTGCAGCCATTTGGCGAAACTCTTGCTCGTATCCTCCGCATTGCGGGGCGCCATCGGCTCGATCATGTGATCGGCGACATATAGCAATGCCATGTCGCGATCCGCGTTCGGCTCATAGCCTTCGGAAAAGACCAGTCCGCCCAGCACATCCTGATATTGCATCCGGCAGGCATCAATATCGCGCACGCCGTGGATGGTGTGCATGATGCGCTGGGCAGGAATGCGGTCTGTCATGCGGCGGTTTCCCTATCTTTTGGGCAGTTCAATCTCTGCCTTGGCGGTCGCCATCGTCGTGCCAAGCTGGTTGGCCATTTTCACGCTGACCTGAATGACATTACGACCTTCGGCATCAACAAGCTTGTCGATGACCTCACCCGTCATGATCGTCACGTCGCCAGTAAAGGCGGGGCCCCGATAGGAGCAGTTGGAATGCACGACTTGCCCCCATTCGCCTGCCCATCCGGCCATATAGTCTGTGATCCACGATCCCATCGACGCGCCGTATCCATAGCCGCGTGGCATCCCGATGGTGCGCGCCCATTTCGGGAAGAGATGCCCGCGCGATGGGCCGATATAGGCACCGTCGGTGAATTCCGGATTGATCAACTGCATCGCCGGATCATTTTCATAACCGGCCATTTCGCGGGTGAAGCCCATCGCTTCGAGATCGTTGACGCGCAGGTTCATCGTGCCCCAGGTGTTGACGAGGAAAGCGCGCCATTCGGTGGTGAAACTGGCAATGGAATGCGGGCCGAACACCCGCTCGGTCAGCGCGTCACCCACGCTCACGTCATCCCAGTATCGTTTATCATGGCCCAGATCATGGAGCATCCTGATCCATGCAAACTTCCGGTCTTCGAGTGCCGCAAGTTCATCCTTGCTCCACTCGGGATCTTCAGTGTTCTCCATATCCGTATTGGCAGCGCCCGCTTCTGCGCGATAGCGGATCGCGGTGGAGCGTTGCTTGGCAATAGGATCGCCATGCTGGTTGTAATAATTGTTATCGCCGCGCTGGAAACAGGTCTGGCCGGCGAATTTAGTTTCCTTCACGGCATAGTCGAAGGGAATCCGCTCATTGAATATGGTGTCCCCACCATAGATGCGCTTGCCCGTGAACCACCATTCATCCCCGCCAAACAGCAGATGGGACTCAGGAATTTTGCCGACACAGGCAGGCACGGCGCCGTGTCCGTCGTCAGTGGCGATCGCAAAGCTTTGCGGGGCGACCAGTTTTCCCCAACGGCTCGCGTCTGCAAATGCGGGGTCATAATGTAACAGGTTGGGATAGTGCATGGCCTGCACCCAGCGGCGGATATCGTTATTGCCAACCGGTTCCCGCAGCGGGGAGGACTCGCAGGGCTTGCCGAGATACTGGTCGATATCGGAACAATCGAGCGTGCTGTCTGTCATGAGAGGAATCCGGTCTGTTTCTGGAAATGGGGGCAGGCTATGCTGCGCTTACCCCGGCCGCTTCGGCAACTGGATGGCCGCCTTGGCCGAGGCAAGCACAGCGCCAAGCTGGTTTTCCATCCGGCAGGTCACCTCGACAATGTGCTGGCCTTCGGCATTCACGGACTTTCCGGTGATTGTACCCGTCATGATCGTGATGTCGCCAGTCAGTGCCGGGCTGCGATAGGAGCAGTTGGAATGGCGCACCATGCCCCATTCGCCAGCCCAGCCCGCGAAGTAATCCGTGATCCACGCGCCCATTGATGCGCCATAACCGTAGCCGCGCGGCATACCGATAAATCGGGCCCAGCGCGGGAACAGATGCCCGCGCGATGGTCCGATATAGGCGCCATCGGTGTTTTCCGGATTGTTCTTTTCTTCAGTGGGGTCCTGCTCTGGCCCTGCCATCGGGCCCGTAAAGCCCAGTTCCGCCATGTTCAGATCGGTGCGGCGATGCATACTGCCCCACTGGGTGAAGGTGTAGCTGCGCCATTCCGTGGTGAAGCTGACGATGCTGTGCGGACCGAAGACACGCACCGGCAGTTCGGTGTTTGCCTGCACATCATCCCAGTAACGGGGCGAATGGCCAAGATCGTGGAGCATTTTGATCCACTCATATTTGCGCGCTTCGAGCGCTTCCAGATCATCATCGGACCAGACGGGGTCATCATAGCCTTCGGTGGTGCCATGCTGGGCGGCTTCCCCTGCGGCCTGGCTGTAACGGATCGAGGTGGAACGCTGCTTGGCAACCAGATCGCCATGCTGGTTATAGTAGAAATTGTCTCCGCGCTGGAAACAGGTGGGGCCGAAGGAAGAGGTGTTTTTCACCGAATAATCGAAGGGAATCCGCTCGTTCCAGATGCGATCACCACCTTTTACCGTAGGGCCGTAAAACCACCATTCGTCTCCGCCGAACAGCATGTGTGAATCAGGGATAAGGCCAATGCAGGATGGCGCGGAGCCATGGCCATCGTCCATTGTCACCGGAAATGACTGGGGAGCGATCAATTCGCCAAACCGGCTCTGCATGGCATAACTGTGGTCATAATGCAGCCGGTTGGGATAGTGCATGGCCTGCACCCAGCGGCGGATATCATTGTTCGCAAACGTATCGACCATCCGCGCCGGCTGCATCGGCTTGCCGATGTAATTGTCGAGATCGGACGTATCCAGGATGATGTCGGCCATGGGCTTGCGCTCCTTGCTGGTAGATAATTTGGTTGCCCCAAGCTGTCCAACGGCGGGCGGGAAAAGGCAACAGCAAGGCCGCGCTTATCGCGCGGGCGTTTGGCGGCGACACAATCGCAAGCGCGATGCCCGCTGACCGATCCGCCAGAGTCGCTTGCAGGGTGGCAGAAAACATGGGAGTGTCCGCGAGAACCGGAACACCGGGAAAAGCAGAGAGGATGCCCGATCATGGCAGAAAAACCCAAAGCGAGCGGCGCGTCAGGCCCCATTCCCTCCTTTTCGCCAGCGGATCTGTTTTCGCCGTCAATGACATTCAAGCCGGAAAAGTTTTTCGAACAGAGTTTCCAGCTTTTCAAGGACATGACCAGTATCGCTTTTGGCGCCTCCGAGATTACACCCGATGCGAAAGACTGGCGGTTTCAGGACAAGGCGTGGTCGGACAATCCGCTCTACAAGCGCTGGGCGCAGGTGTATCTGGCGATGACAGATGCAGTGGAAAAGATGATCCCTGAAGATCTGCCGTTCGAGGATAAGGCGCGGGCCCAGCTTGTTGCGTCCATCGTCACCAGCACTATGGCTCCGACCAACACATTGATCGGAAATCCGGCAGCGCTTGCCAGGACATGGGAAACCAAGGGAGACAACCTCGCCAAGGGCTTCCGGAACTTCCTCAAAGACCTCAAGGACAATGGCGGGATGCCCGCCCAGGTTGATGATTCCGGCTTCGAGGTCGGCAAGAACATGGCGATGACGCCGGGCAAGATTGTGCTGCGCACGCCCATGTTCGAATTGATCCATTATGCGCCCTCCGCAGTCAAGGTGCATGAGGTGCCAGTCATCCTTATCCCGCCGCAGATCGGGCGCTTCTATTTTACCGATCTGTCACCGGGACGGAGCTACGCCGAATATGTCGTTGCACAGGGGCTCAATTATTTTGCCATCAGTTGGCGCAACCCTTCGCCCGCCGAGCGGGAATGGGGCCTGGAAGCCTATCTGTCTGCCGCGCACGAAGCGGTGCAGGCGGTGGCGGAGATCAGCGGACATCCCAAGGTCAACGTCGTCGGCTTCTGTGCCGGGGGCATCCTTTCGGGCATACTGGGTGCATGGCTCAAGGCAAAGAAGATTGATCTGATCAACAGCCTGACGCTGTGCGTGACGATGCTGAACTTCAAGACCGACGCGACAATGGGGGCGTTTCGCCTGCCCGCGATGCTGAGTGTTGCCAAGGCCCAGTCGGAAATGAAGGGTATTCTTCCCGGCGATGATCTCTCCAAGATTTTCACCTGGCTGCGCCCCAATGATCTGGTGTGGAATTACTGGGTGAACAACTATCTGATGGGCGATTCCCCTCCGGCGTTCGATATCCTTGCCTGGAACAAGGACAATACGAACATGCCGGCCAAGCTCCACAAGGATTTTCTGGAGCTGTTTGAAAGCAACGCCCTGATCGAGCCAGGCAGCTATACCATCGCTGGCGAGGCCATCGATCTTTCGCGAATTGATTGCGACACCTTCGTGGTCGGCGCGATCACTGATCACCTGACGCCGTGGAAAGCCTGTTACAACGCGGTGCATCTGCTGGGCGGCAAGGCGACCTTTGCGCTCAGCAATGGCGGGCACATCGCGGCACTCGTCAACCCGCCGGGGAATCCCAAGGCCTGGACCAAAATCGGTGCGGCGGTGTCAGGGGACGCAGACGCCTGGGAAGCTACTGCCGAAAAGCGTAGTGGCAGTTGGTGGGAAAGCTGGACGAAATGGGCGGCCGAGAGAAGCGGCAAGCTGGTGACAGCACCGAAAACGCTTGGGTCTGCGGCCCATCTACCGCTAGGCGAAGCGCCGGGTGATTATGTGCGGGAAAACCCGCCAAAGTGAGTTTTGTAAAACAGGGGGTTGCATGATCTATTCGGCTTATGAAGTGGCGCGCAAACTTACGCGCCCGGCGTCGGTTTTGCTGCGGGCGGGCAAGGAAATTGCCCGGCACGAAATGAACCCGATGCGCAACAGCCTGCCCAACCGGATCGTGGCGACCCTGTGCGAAATGCCCTACCGTGCGTTGCGAGACTACCCCAAACAGGCGTTTAACGTGGAATCCGCCGACGGATTTCTGGAAGAACGCTGCGTCCACAGCCTGCCCTTTGGTGACCTGATCGGTTTCGGCGTGGATAATGCCGCTGACAAACCAAAAGTGCTGATTGCGGCGGCCCTTTCCGGCCATCACGCGACGTTGCTGCGCGACACCGTGAAAGGCTTTGCCCGAGATTTCGATCCCTATATCACCGACTGGCGCGATGCCCGGCAGGTTCCGCAAAGCGCGGGGGATTTCGGACTGGATGACTATGTCGCCTATCTGATCGCCTTTATGGAAAAGCTGGGGTCGGGCACACATATGGTGGCGACCTGTCAGGCCGCGCCGCCGGCGCTGATGGCCGCCGCCATTCTGGCCAAGCGCAATCCTGAACTTGTTCCCGCCAGCCTGACATTGATGGCAGGTCCAATGGACACGCGGGTCAACAAGGGGCTGATTAACAAGGTGACGGATTATGTGCCCCTGAAACTGCTGAAAGCCAGCAATATCAAGACTATTCCGGCTGGTTATGCTGGTTCCGGACGCAAGGTCTATCCGGGTTTTTACCAGCTTTCAGGCTTCATGCTTCTCAACCTCAAGCCGCATTTCCAGAAATATGGCAGTTTTCTGAAAGACGGTATCAAGGGCAATGATGACGCGCAGGAAGCCTTTCGTGATTTCTATGACGAATATTTCGCGGTGCTCGACATGACTGAGAGCTTCTACCTCGAATCGCTGGAACGCATTTTCTTCGAACATCACATGCCGCGTGGTCTGATGACATTCCAGGGCGAACTGATCGATTTCGACGCACTCACCGATATGCCTTTGCTGACGATCGAGGGCGCGAACGACAATATGTGCACGCTGGGGCAGACTGAAGCCGCTCATGATATCTGCCCGAACATTCCCGACGCAAAGCGCGCGCGGCATGTTCAGGAAGGCGTCGGCCATTATGGTGTCTTTTCCGGCTCACGCTTCCAGAACGAGATTTATCCCGTCGCGCGGGAATTTATCACAGCGAATCTGTAAAGCCTGACCCAAGGTCGGCCGCGCGGGGGGCGTCGGACCTTCGTGGCGGCAATGGCTGGCAGCTATCGCCCCGGCACCTTGGGTTCCATCGCCACATATTTTTCGACGGCCTGTTCGAAATGGCGGATGCGGATTTCCTGATAGTTGCCAAGGGTCAGCCCGCGCTTTGCGCTGGCTTCAATGCCTTCCTGCTGGAGGAAGAGATTGTCTGTATCCTGGTCAAGGATTTTGCCAAAGCCGGGATCCATTCCGCTGGCTTCGGTGAAGGACTGGTGGTTTTCCAGGATAATCGGTTCAGCGGTTTCCGGGCGCGGGCCCTCCACAGGAACGGGGCGCAGGAACATCACTTCGTAAATGGTAGAGCGGTGATCCTTGGGGTCAGGGCGGAACCGGTACACCATCGGCAGGGAGATTCCGGGGAACAGATAGGTGTTGGGAAAGACAGTGTAACTGTAGCAATCAAGAATTTCGCTGTCTGATACCGCGCTCAGATCACTGCCCGTTGCCTGCTCGAACATAGGGCGGAACATGTCTGCCATGGCCTGCCGTGCCGTGCCATCGCCTACTTGGGGGCGCTCGCT
>JANOAJ010000306.1:0-5394 GCA_031411035.1 Sphingomonadales bacterium | reverse complement strand
GTGCGGGCCGAGCGCAAGCCGGTTGGCCCTTCATCCATCATCATGCTGCGCTCCGCAACGCGGCTCTTTTTCCGCCGGACGCGCCAGCATATCCGGGAGGATGCAACAGACCTTACGGTGCTGTGGTTCGTAAAGCGCGGCAAGCTCAATTTCTCAGATCAGTGCGGCAGCCGGACGGCACAACCGGGCGATTTTGTCATCACGCGTTCGATGTCGCCCTTCCTGATCGAATGCCAGCCGGGTGAGGACGGCGTGCATGAAGTGCTGCATGTCACGGTGCCGACGCACATCCTGCGCGGCCTCATTCCGCATGAATTTGTCACGGGGCTGTTCATGCCGATGGAGCGGCGGGAACTGGTGATTGCCGAAAATATCGTCACAGACCTGTTCGAGGATGAAGCCAATCTGGCGGCCGATACGGCGCGCACGCTTCTGGATACCGCGTTGACAGTGGTCGGCCATGCCATTCGCGCCAGTGCGGAAGCCGCGCCAGTCCGCCAGACGGTCGCTGATCGCAGACTGGAAGCTGTGCTGCGTTTCATCGAAGTGCATCTGTCAGACCCGCATCTGTCCACCTCAATGGTATCACGGGGGTGCGGGATTTCGCCGCGCTATCTGTCCTTCCTGCTGCGCTTTCGCGGCACATCCTTTTCGGAGCTGGTGTGGGAACAAAGACTCGCAAAGGCGAAAAGCTGGCTTTCCACGTCCAACCCGCGCGACATTTCGATCAGCGAGATTGCCTATGGTGTCGGCTTCAAAAGCCCCGCCCATTTCAGCCGCATGTTCAAGCGGGTGTTCAACCTCAACCCGCGTGAATTTCGCGGTGGGGCTGGTGAGGAAAGCGCGTCCCGGGATTTCACACGCTACGTCGAAGCTGGCGTGACATTGCAATAGCGCGCGGCTTGTCGCGCAAAAGGGGAACGCATGACCAAGACGGTCGTGACGCTGGACGATAAATACACGCAAGGGGAAGGGCAGGTGATGCTTTCCTCCCTGCAGGCGATCGTGCGGCTGCTGCTGGATCAGGCGCAGCGGGACAAGTCCGCAGGACTGGCAACTGCGGGCTATGTCAGCGGCTATCGCGGATCGCCGATCACCACGCTGGACGCTCAGCTATGGGCGGCGTCCAAAATCCTGGAGGCGCACGATATCCGTTTTGAACCTGGCCTCAATGAAGAACTGGCGGCGACGTCGCTGCGCGGCACACAGCAGATTGACTGGTTCGGCAAGGCACGGGTGCAGGGCGTTTTCTCGCTGTGGTACGCCAAGGGCATTGGCGTGGACCGCGCGTGCGAGGCGCTGAAGCTCGGCAATCTGGAAGGCACCTCGCCCCGTGGCGGCGTGCTGGTGGTCGCGGGCGATGATCACTCTGCCAAATCCTCAGCCTCGGCTCATCAAAGCGAACATACGCTCATCGCCGGTTTTATGCCGGTGCTCTATCCTGCAACGACGCAGGAAATTCTGGAATATGGCCAGCTTGGCTGGGCGATGTCGCGCGCGTCCGGCCTGTATGCCGGTTTCAAGACGATCACCGATACACTCGATCTGACTTCGACCGTCGCGCTGCCGCCTGCGGGGTTCGCCATCGAACAGCCCGCGCTCGATCCGGATGTGAAACTGCACCTGCGTCCCGGCATGACGGCCTTGCAGATGGAAGCGCTGACGGTTGATCACCGTCTGCCTGCGGCACAGGCCTTTGCGCGGGTAAACCGGATCGACCGGGTAACGATCGAGGCACAGAAGCGGGTACTGACGATTGTGAGCGCGGGCAAGGCGTGGCTTGATGTCTGTCAGGCGTTGCTGGATCTGGGGCTGGATGACCGGCGCTGCGCGGCGCTTGGCCTGCGTGTCATCAAGATCGGGATGGTCTGGCCGCTGGAGCCGGAATTTGCGCGCGCGGCCTGCGCGGGTTCCCGCGAAGTGCTGGTGGTGGAGGAAAAGCGCCCCCTGCTGGAAGACCAGCTTGCATCGCTGTTCTACCGCCTACCCGCAGACCAGCGCCCGGCCATTTCGGGCAAGCGCACACCCGAAGGCGCGCCGCTTCTTTCATCGGTCGGTGTGCTGGATGCGGGGCAGGTGCGGCGTGCCTTGCTCAACCGGCTGGAATCGCTCGGGCTGCTGGATGATGCCATCCGTGCGGCAGCGGAGCGACTCATCCGGCTCGATCAGGCCGGGCAGGGGGCCGCCCCCGCCGCGATCCGCCCCGCCTATTTCTGTTCGGGCTGCCCGCACAATACCTCAACCCTCGTGCCGGAAGGCAGCGATGCGATGGGGGCTACCGGCTGCCACGGCCTTGCGGCCTTCATGCCCGAACGGCGGACAATGGCCACGGTGGGCATGGGATCGGAAGGCATGCCCTGGGTCGCGGCGCAAAGCTTTGTCGATGCCCGCCATATGTTCCAGAATCTGGGCGATGGCACTTATACCCATTCGGGCCTGCTGACGATCCGCGCTTCGGTGGCCGCGAAAAGCAACGTCACCTTCAAGATCCTCTACAATGATGCGGTGGCGATGACGGGCGGCCAGCCTGCGGAAGGCGCACTGACGCCGGAGCAGATCGTGCATGAACTGGTGGTCGAAGGTGTGAAGCCTGTCGTGCTGGTAAGCGAAGACCCGTCGCGCTTCCGGCCCCATGATTTGCCGACCGGAACCCGCATTCTCCACCGGGACGCGCTTGACGCCGTGCAGCGCGAACTGCGGGACATCAAGGGCACGTCGGCGATCGTCTATGAACAGACCTGCGCTAATGAAAAGCGCAGGCGCAGGAAGCGCGGCGATGCACCTGATCCGAACCGGCGGCTGTTCATCAACACTGCCGTTTGCGAAGGTTGTGGCGATTGCTCGGCACAGTCCAACTGTCTCTCGATCCAGCCGGTCGAAACGGAATTCGGTCGCAAGCGCGCCATTGATCAATCGACCTGCAACAAGGATTATAGCTGCGTCAAAGGCTTTTGCCCGTCCTTTGTAACGGTGACGGGCGGCAGGCTGGCCAAGCGCATATTCGATATGGCCGCACTGGCAGACAGGCTTGCCGCGCTGCCCGAACCGGCGGTCGCGGACAGCCGGAACGGCCATGCGATGCTGGTGACCGGAATTGGCGGGACGGGAGTCCTTACCGTTGGCGCTGTGGTTGCGATGGCAGCCCATATCGAAGGCAAGGCCGCCAAAATCCTCGATATGACCGGCATGGCGCAAAAAGGCGGGGCCGTGACCAGCCATATCCGCATTGCGCATGACGCGTCGGCCATTCCTTCAGCGCGGCTGGGCACGGGGCAGACCGATCTGGTCATTGCGTGCGATCTGATCGTCGCGACCGCGCCCGACGTGCTGAACACCGTGCATCAAGGCACACACCTGCTCGGCAATGCCGATGTGGCGCCAACTGGCGAGTTCCAGACCAACCAGTCGCTTGATCTTACGGCCACCCGTTTCCTGAAAGCCATCGGTCAGCGGATTTCACCTGAACAGATCGGCACCGTCCGTGCCTCCGCACTTGCCACGCGATTGCTTGGGGATTCGATCTTCACCAATCTGCTGATGCTGGGCCTTGCCGCGCAAAAGGGGCTGCTGCCGGTGTCGCTGGCTTCGATCGAGGAAGCCGTCCGGCTGAACGGGGTCGCGGTAAAGGCCAATCTTGATGCGCTGGCCCTGGGGCGGCTGGCGGCGCATGATCCGGATGCGCTATACGAGATGGCACAGATCCAGGCGCAGGGAGATCGTCCGCCCGAAGCACTGGCACAGATCGTTGAAAGCCGGATCACGTATCTGACCGCTTACCAGAATGGAGCTTACGCGGCGGAATATCGGGATTTTATCGACGATCTGGCAGCGCGTCTGGCACTTTTTGACGCAGACGGATTCCTGATCGAAGTGGCCCGCCAGCTAGCGCGGCTGATGGCCTACAAGGATGAATATGAAGTCGCGCGGCTCTACGCCGACCCTGCCTTCATGACGGCAGTGCGAGACCAGTTTGAGGGTGATTTCACGCTTGCGGCCAATCTCGCCCCGCCGTTCCTCCCCTTTCGCAAGGATGCCAAAACGGGCAATCCCCGAAAGATCGAAATGGGCGGATGGATATTCCCGTTCTTCCGTCTGCTGGCAAAGATGAAGGGGCTGCGCGGGACGATGTTTGATCCGTTCGGCTTTACCGCCGAGCGCAGGGAGGAACGCGCACTGATCGGTGAGTATCGCGCGCTTGTCCGGTCGCTTGCCGAGGGCATGACGGTCGGAACTTTGCCGCGCGCCACCGAAATCGCGGCGGTGGCCAGCCTCATTGCGGGCTATGGGCCGGTCAAGCAAAAGGGCATTGCCCGCTTCAGGCAGCGGGCGGGGGAATTGACCGCGCAGTTCGGCGCGCGCCTCTAACGCCCCTTGAATGCCGGCTTCCGCTTTTCCCGAAGCGCGGCAATCCCTTCCTGATGATCCGCGCTCCGCACGGTGAGGGATTCATAGGCAATACCTGCGTCCATCACGGCTGTGGCGATGCGTTTCAATTCAAGATTAGTGAGAATTTTGGTGTAGCGGATGGCCAGCGTTGCCCCGTTCAGCAGCTTTTCGCAGAACGCATCGACTGCGCCGTCCAGCTCGTCTGCCGGAAGGCAATGGTTGATCAAACCGATCTCCGCTGCTTTTTGCGCGGTCAGCAAGTCACCGCTCAACAGATATTCCTTGGCACGGGTCACGCCAATGCGCTGCGCCCAGATCACCGCGCCACCGTCGCCCGCGACCAGCCCGATGCTGACATGCGGATCACCGATACGGGCCGTGTCAGCAGCGAAAATCACATCGCACAGTAGAGCCACCGTAGCACCCAGCCCCACGGCATGACCGTTCATCCGGCAGACCACCGGCTTTTCGATATCAAGCAGCGAAAGGACGATGCGCTTTGCCTGCCGTGCTTCATGGTCAAAATGATGCGGGTTTCTGGCATTGTGCTCCATATGGTCAAAATCACCGCCCGCTGAAAAGGCGCGGCCTGCGCCGGTCAGCAGGATCACGTCAGACCCCGTGTCATTGCCGGCAAAGGCCAAGGCTTCCGGCAGTTCATCATGCATGTCGAGATTGACAGCATTCATTGCATCCGGGCGGTTGAAAGTGACGACAAGCAGGCGTCCCCGGCGCTCCAGTGCGATGGTCTTGAACTGTGGCAGGTCAGGCATGATGGCACTCCTTTGCGCTCCCCATATCACGCCGTGGCGATATGCAAACGCCGCCGTGGCGATAAGGACTTGTGCGGTGACAGCCGCGCGGCTCTAGTCCCGGCAAAGTGGCACGGAGAGAGCAGGGCATGAGCGGGTTTGACGAGATGTTCGACTGGGTGGTGGTCGGCAGCGGCGCGGGGTCGATGAGTTCGGCCCTGGTGATGCGCAAGGCGGGCAAGTCCGTGCTGATCCT
>JANOAJ010000305.1:0-7751 GCA_031411035.1 Sphingomonadales bacterium | reverse complement strand
TTCAAGGTAACGGCGCGTGCGCTGCGTTTTTACGAGGATGAAGGGCTGATCAACCCCATCCGGCGCGGCCTGACGCGGGTCTATACCAAGCGGGATCGCGCCCGTCTTGCCTGGATATTACGGGCGAAGCGGGTGGGCTTCAGCCTGGGCGAAATCCGGGAAATGATCGACCTTTATGATATTGGCGATGATCGTCACACCCAGCGTCAGGTGACGATTGAAAAATGCCAGTCGCGGATTGATCTGCTCAAGCGTCAACGGGTTGATATTGATGCCCATATCGACGAACTTGCCCGCTTTATTGACATGGTGAAAAAGGCCGATCCCTCAGTCTGAGGCGGATTGCCGGCCTGAATGGGAGTCTGAGATGCCAATCTATAACGCGCCGGTGCGTGATACCCGTTTCGTGCTTGATCATGTTATCGGGCTGGATCGTTATGCCAATCTGCCGGGGTTTGAGAATGCCACGCCCGATATGGTGGAAGCGATCCTGACCGAGGGCGGCAAGGTATGCGAGGCAATCCTGTTCCCGCTCAACAAATCCGGCGACGAGGAAGGCTGCACGCGGCATCCCGACGGCCGGGTGACGACGCCCAAGGGATTTGTCGAGGGGTATAAGGCCTATATCGAAGGCGGCTGGGTTGGCCTGTCCGCGCCGGAGGCCTTTGGCGGGCAGGGGTTGCCGCATGTGATTTCTTCCGCAATGGAGGAATTCCGCATGGCTGCCAACCAGGCATTCTCGATGTACACCGGGCTGACGATGGGCGCGGTGGCTTCCATTCTGGTCAAAGGATCGCCTGAACAGCAGGCCAAATTCCTGCCCAAGATGATATCGGGCGAATGGGGCGGAACGATGAACCTGACGGAGCCGCATTGCGGCACGGATCTGGGCCTGATCCGCACCCGCGCGGTGCCGCAGGCGGACGGTTCCTATGCCATTACCGGCACAAAGATCTTCATTTCCGGGGGTGAGCAAGACCTTACCGAGAATATCATTCATCTGGTGCTGGCCAAAACGCCGGACGCACCGGAATCGAGCAAGGGCATCTCGCTGTTCATCGTGCCCAAAATATTCGTCAATGATGATGGCTCGCTTGGCGAAAGGAACGCCGTTTCCTGCGGTTCGATCGAGCACAAGATGGGCATTCGCGCCAACGCCACCTGCGTGATGAACTATGATGGCGCGACCGGCTATATGGTGGGCGAGGAAAATAAGGGCCTGGCTGCGATGTTCATCATGATGAACGCCGCGCGGCTGGGCGTGGGCATTCAGGGCTTGTCCCAGGGCGACATCGCTTACCAGAATGGCGTGCAATACGCCAAGGACCGGCGGCAGGGCCGCGCGCTCACCGGCGCAAAGGAGCCTCAGGAAAAGGCTGATCCGCTGCTGGTACATCCCGATGTCCGCCGGATGCTCATGGAAGGCAAGGCGCTGACCGAAGGTTTGCGGGCCCTGTGCCTATGGGGCGCGGTGCAGGTTGATCTGGCCCATTCGGCCCAGACCGAGGAGGAACGCCAACACGCGGATGATCTGATTTCCCTGCTGACGCCGGTGATCAAGGGCTATGGCACCGATATGGGCTACCGCGTGGCGACGGACATGCAGCAAATCTATGGCGGGCATGGCTATATCGAGGAATGGGGCATGAGCCAGTATGTCCGCGATGCCCGGATCACGATGATGTACGAAGGTGCGAACGGCGTGCAGGCGCTTGATCTGGTCGGACGCAAGCTGGCGATGAACGGAGGGCGCGCGCTGACCCTGTTCTTCGGGATCGTCGGGCAGGAAGCGGCCGCCGCCAAGACCAATCCGGCGCTCGCTGATTATGCCACGCGGCTCGAAAAGGCGCTGGGCGACCTGCAGGCCGCAACCATGTGGCTGATGCAGAATGGCCTCACCAATCCGGAAAATGCCGGGGCGGGATCAACGGCTTATATGCACCTTACCGGGATTGTCGCGCTCGGCCTGATGTGGCTGCGTGCTGCTGTTGCGGCCCATGCCGCGCTGGACGCGGGCAGTGAGGACAAAGCATTCATGGAAGCCAAACTGATCACCGCGCGCTTCTTTGCAGAACGGATCATGCCCGATACTGGCGCGCTGCGGCGCAAGCTGGAGGCAGGCGCGGAGGCCATGATGGCCATGCCGGCAGAGGCATTTTGATTTGACGGTACGGTGGTGCTAGCATAGGTTGGAATTCTGCTAGCAACTGGAATGCAAGATGGCCAAACAGTTCAACATTCGGAACGAAATCGCTTATGATCTGGCGCTTCGTTGGTCTGAGCGACTGAATATGCCCATGCACAAGGTTGTTGAACAGGCACTTCGGGCTTTCGACGCCAAGCAACCAAAGCCGGTGTCTGCTATCGAACGCCTGAAATCGGTGCTGGAGCATGATCAGGAATTGTTGCGCCGCAGCCAGAGCGCTTTCGAAATTGAAGATCTGTATGATCCGGAAACCGGCCTTCCCACGTGACGACGCCCTTCGTTGTCGATAGTTCCGTGCTGGTGGCCCTGCTAAAGGCGGAGCCTCATGCTCAGGCATTTGAAGAGGCTTTGAAGGTTCCCTTGTGGCTTATCGGATGGCCTACCATTCTTGAGATCCGCATCTGGCTGATCCGGAGATGGAATAGCGATACGACATTCCTCGATCGGTTGATCGCGGATGATGGCGTGAAGGTGGTGCCATTTGATGGCGTGCTTGAGAGCATTGCGGGAGCGGCTTATGCCATGTTCGGCAAAGGCCGCCACCCGGCCAGCCTCAACTATGGCGATTGCATGGGCTATGCGTTGGCGCGGCATCACGACATGCCCCTGTTATTCAAGGGCGGCGATTTCGGGCTTACTGATGTGAAAATTCACCCCTCGTCGTTGGTGTTGGAATAGCTAATCAATGAAATACCTCCTGATTTTTGTGACACTGATATGTGTCGGCCTGTTCACCTTTTCCCGCACGGTCGCCCCGCCCAATCAACTCGACTGGCTGAACGCGGTCTGGCCCGGAGATTCCGGGGTTGATCGCGTGGCACAAGGTGTTGTGTTTGACGAAAAGAATGGCCTGAAACTCGATGTCTGGGCACCGACTGGCAGTGGCGACGCGAAGAAGCCTGTGCTGGTGTTCTTCTATGGCGGCGGCTGGGTCAATGGAGAGCGGACGCACTATGGATTTGCCGCAAAAGCCTTTGCTGCCAAGGGGTTCGTGGTTGTTGTTCCTGATTATCGTAAAGTTCCGAAGATCCGTTTCCCGGTCTTCAACCAGGATGCGGCGCAATCCGTCAAATGGGTGCGGGACAATATCGCGAAGTTTGGCGGCGATCCGGATCGTGTGGCTGTCGCAGGGCATTCGGCCGGGGCCTATCTGGCCGTGATGCTGGCGCTGAACCCCCAATATCTGACGGAGATTGGCGTGGATCCGAAAATCATCAAGGCGGGCGTTGGCCTTTCAGGCCCCTATGATTTCATCCCGTTTGACAGCAGGCGTTCCATAGACGCGATGCATCTCTGGCCGCGTCCGCTGGAAACCCAGCCGGTCACCTATGTCAGCAAGGATGCGCCGCCGCTGATGCTGGCAACCGGGACGGCCGATGACACGGTGAAGCCGCGCAATGCAATCATCCTGACGCAGCGCCTCCACGCCGTGGGGACTCAGGTGGAATTCCACGCCTATGAGGGGCTGAACCATGAGGATGTGGTGAAAGCGCTCTCCAAACCGTTTCGCAAATCAGCGCCAGTGCTTGACGATGCTGTGGCCTTCCTGAAAGGTGCGCTCAAATAAGATCAGGAGAGTATGATGCTGAGCAAGGGCGACGAATACCCCATCCACCAGACGCCCGAGCCCATCGCTTTTTCCGGCACAGACCGGAATTTCTATGATCGCTATTTTTTCTGCGGATATCAGGATGATGGAAGCGGGTATTTCGCGGCGGCCTTTGGCGTGTATCCGCATCTCAATGTGGCGGATGCCCATTTCTCTTTCGTGAGAAACGGGGTGCAGCACTGCCTCCACGCATCCCGCTTGCTCAATATGGAGCGAATGGATCTGGCGGTCGGGCCGATCAGGATCGACGTGGTGGAACCCCTCAGGATCGTGCGGCTGATCGTGGACAATCATGAAGGCATCTCGGCTGACCTGACGTTCGAGGGCCGCTCGGCACCTTTGCAGGAGCCGCGCTTCACCCGCCGCAATGGTGCGCGCATGTTCATGGATCTGACGCGCTTCACCGTGAACTGCCGGGTAACGGGCTGGGTGGAAGTGGATGGCAGGCGCGAAACCTACACGGCGGGTCTTGGCACGCGCGATCGCAGTTGGGGTGTGCGCCAGATCGGGGCGGCTGATCCGCAACCCGTGGTGCCGCCAGTACTGCCGCAATTCTACTGGATATGGGCCCCCACTAATTTCCCCAACCTCTCGCTCTATGCCCATGTCAATGAGGATGAGAGCGGGGCGCCGTGGAACCGGCGGGCAAGCCTGGTGATGGATGGCGCGGGGCAGGGTGAGGCGCTGCACCTGCATGACGACAAGTTCGTGATCGACTGGACCCGAGGCAAGCGCCACGCCACGGGCGCCCGGCTTGAGGTGCGCGATCCCTCCGGGCGGGATCATCTGGTGACCTGGACGCCGATTGATACCTTCATGATGAAGGGCATCGGCTATGGCCATCCCGAATGGGTACATGGCGGGTGGAAGGGTGAACTGGCTGTCGTGCGGGAGGATTTTTGTCCGTCTGATCTTGATCCGCTGCAAATGCCCAACCTCCACATCCAGGCGATCTGCACCGCGCGACATGAAGGCGGAGGTGCTTCCTCAAACGGCATAGGGCTGGTCGAGCAATTGGTGATCGGCCCGCACACGCCGAGCGGCTTTGACGGGCTTGTGGATGGTGCAAAGGGATGAGCACAGCATTGCCAACGCTCGCCGATCTTACTCCTGAATGGATCACAAACCTGCTGGCGGCGCGGGGAGTGGATGTCAAAGTCGCCGCCGTCACCGCGACGCCGATCGGAACAGGGCAGGTGGGTGCGACCTATCGGCTCGTGCTGGACTATGCGCACAAGAGCGCCGGTGCGCCCGATACGCTGGTCGCCAAGCTGCCTTCCAACGATCCGCTCAGCCGCGCGACGGGAAAATCGCATCTTACCTATATCCGTGAGAGCCGCTTCTATGAACTGTTTGCAGGCAGCAAGCGCCTGCCGGTTCCGCAGCATCTGTTCATTGCGTTTGACGATGAAAGCCATGATTTTGCGCTGATCATGCGGGATCTGCCGCACCATGTTGCCGGAAACCAGCTTGCCACGCCCAGCCGTGCCGAAGCGATATGCGCGATGGATGCTGCTGCGGCCATCCACGCCGCCTGGTGGGGCGATCCCGCGCTCGACACGATGGATTGGCTGAACGGAACGCGCGCCGTGCCGCCTGCGCTGGATACCGAAACGCTCTATTCCGCCTTCTGGCCTGCCTTTTGTGACCGCTACGGGGACCGGGTCACGCCGAATATGAAACGCGTCGGCGAGTCCTTCCTTGGCCGGATCAGCGACTGGGCTTCGGCGCGCGAAGCCCCGCGCTGCCTGACGCATGGCGATTTCAGGCCGGACAATATGCTCTTCAATCTTGCTGATCCTGCCGAGCCGGTTGTGATTGTGGACTGGCAGACGGTCGGCGTCGGTACCGGTGTGGGGGACGTTGCCTATTATGTCGGCACGGCATTTGACGCAGCCGCGCGCCGCGCACTCGAGCCGGAACTCTTCGCCCGGTATCGCGAGGGTCTGGCACGGTTGGGCGTGTCGGATGGCGATCTTGCCGGTCTGTGGGACAGCTACCGCGCGGCGTCTTTCTCCGGCTTTCTGATGGGGGCCACGGCCTCAATGGTGGTGGTGCAGACGGCGCGTGGTGATGACATGTTTCTGGCGATGTGCGAACGGTCTGCGGCAATGGTGCTCGATCATGGTGACGCGGCACTGCCCCCTGCCTGAGGGCTGGTTCAGGGGTAAAGCGCCTCGGCGAAATAGAGCCCGTCTGGCGGTGCGTTGAAACCTAAAGCAGCCCGGTCTTCCGCCTCAAGTGCCTGCTTCAGGTCGGTCCCTGACCATTTGCCCTGGCCGACCAGAACAAGGCAGCCGACCATCGAGCGCACCTGATGATGCAGGAAAGAGCGCGCGGCGGCATGCACCAGAATGCCTCCGTCCCGCTGCTCCACATCCAGCCGGTCAAGCGTTTTTACCGGGCTTGCCGACTGGCAGTGGGCGGAACGGAAAGTGGTAAAGTCATGCAGCCCGACAAGGCATTGCGCGGCATCGTGCATGGCAACGGCATCCAGCGGCGTCGGCACCCGCCACGCCAATCCGGCTTCGAATGTAAGCGGCGGACGCCGGTTGACGATGCGATAAACATAGCGGCGCCCGATGCAGGAAAAGCGCGCGTGCCAGTCGTCCGGCACTGCCTCGCACGCCAGAATGGATACCGGATGGGGACGGAGCCGGGCATTCAGCCCTTCCCTCAGGCGAAAGGGCGCGATGCCCTTGGCAATGTCCACATGCGCCGCCATGGCCAGACCGTGCACACCGGCATCCGTGCGTCCGGCAGCGTGGACAGCCGCAGTTTCGCCAGTGATTGCCCGCGCCGCCTCTTCAATTGCGTGCTGTACACTTGGGCCATGCGCCTGCCGCTGCCAGCCCATGAACGGGCGGCCGTCATATTCCACGATCAGCTTGAAGCGCGTCATGCCAGCCTGGTGCCGGGCGGGATCGGAAAGCCGCGCAAAAGCTCGGATGACGTCATGACGGCTTTGCCGGCGCGCTGCACCAGGGTCGGGCGGACAAGGCCGGGATTGCAGGCGATGGCCAGATGGTCATCCAGAACAGTCCCCACATCACCACCTGAAGCAGATGCTTCAGGTTTGGCCACCTCTGCTGCCAGCACACGAAACCGCTCCCCCGCCAGCTCGAAGAACGCGCCCGGTGTCGGGGCAAACGCACGGACCTGACGTTCCACCTGTGGCGCGCTCACCAGAAAGTCGAGCCGCGCTTCGCTCTTGTCGATCTTGGCGGCATAGGTGATCCCTGTTTCGGGCTGGGCGACGGGCGGATGGGCGGGAAGGTCTGCCAGCACGTCCACGAGGAGCGCTGCGCCCAGTTCGGCGATCTCGCGCGTTAATGCACCTGCTGTTTTGCGGGCGATGGGTGTTTCCGCCTTTGCCAGCATCGGGCCGGTATCAAGCCCAGCCTCCATCTGCATGATGGTGACGCCCGTTTCCCCGTCACCTGCCAGAATCGCCCGCTGCACCGGGGCAGCCCCCCGCCAGCGTGGCAGAAGCGAGCCATGCACGTTGACACAGCCATGCTGTGGCGCGTCCAGAATGGCTTGCGGCAGAATCAGGCCATAGGCTGCCACCACGGCAATGTCCGCCGTCAGCGCGGCAAATTCGGCCTGCACCGCCGGGTCACGCAAGGAAACCGGCGTCTTGACGTCAAATCCCGATGCTTCGGCACGCGCCTGCACGGGGGATGGCGTGAGCGACTTGCCCCGCCCGGCGCGGCGCGGCGGCTGGCTGTACACCGCCACAATCTCGTGCCCGGCAGCGGCGAGCGCATCCAGGCTTGGCACAGCGAAATCCGGGGTTCCCATGAAAATGATACGCATGTTCCCCCTCAACCCCTTGGCAGCGCCCAGTGCAAGCCCCTATCACGCTCCCCATGGCCAGTCACGAAATCGAAATGCTGAGCGCGGCGCTTGCCCGCCTGCCGGGCCTGGGGCCGC
>JANOAJ010000304.1:0-4844 GCA_031411035.1 Sphingomonadales bacterium | reverse complement strand
GCCAGATGGCGCAGTGCATCATAGCTCATCGTGCCTGCTCCATCGGGGCGGCCTTTTCGACATCAACCAGTGTGCCCAGCATCTGGAGATAGGCAACCAGCGCATCCATTTCGGTGATGCGGCCCGGATTGCCGTCAAAATCACGCACCTGCACCTTGGGATAGCGCGCTTTCAGTTCGGCGCTGCTGGCATCGGGATCAGCCTGTGCCACCAGGTCCTCATTCGCCGCCGCGATCGCCTTGTTGGAATAGGGCACGCCGACGCGGCTGAGCGCGGTCAGGTGCGCGGTCATATCCCCCGCCTTCAGCTCTCGGTCTGCCATGAAGGCATAGGTGGGCATGATGGATTCCGGCACCACGGCGCGCGGATCCTTGAGATGCTGGACATGCCATTCATCCGAATAGCGCCCACCGACGCGCGCCAGATCGGGGCCCGTGCGTTTGGATCCCCATTGGAAGGGATGATCATACATGCTTTCCGCCGCCAGGCTGTAATGTCCGTACCGCTCCACTTCGTCGCGGAAGGGGCGGATCATCTGGCTGTGGCAAAGGTAGCAGCCTTCGCGGACGTAGATGTTACGTCCGGCCAGTTCGAGCGGGGTGTAAGGGCGCATGCCCTGCACCTTCTCGACCGTCGAATCGATCCAGAATAGCGGCGCGATTTCAACAATGCCGCCAATCGTCACGGCAATCAGCGCGAACAGGCCGAGAAGGCTTACATTGCGTTCCAGCTTCTTGTGATCATGGAGTATGCTTGCCATTATTCTAACTCCTCACTCGGCGGGAACAGCGATGAAGGGGCGGTCTGCCGCTTCGTTGTGCGGCGTTTCCGTCATCGGCTTTTCCTCGCGCAGTCGCCCGGCGATCGTCATCCAGACGTTGAACACCATGACGAACGCACCTGTCAGATAAAGCGCCCCACCCGCGGCGCGGATGAGATACATCGGGAACATGGCAGCGACGGTTTCCACGAAGGAATAGACCAGATAGCCATCGGCCCCATATTCGCGCCACATCAGGCCCTGCATGATGCCGGCCACCCACATGGCCGACGCGTAAAAGACGATCCCCAGCGTCGCGAGCCAGAAGTGCCAGTTGATCATGCGCAGCGAATACATCCGCACCCGGCCCCAGAGGCGCGGCACGAGATAATAGAGCGAGGCAAAGGTGATCATGCCGTTCCAGCCCAATGCGCCGCTGTGGACATGGCCGATGGTCCAGTCCGTATAGTGCGAAAGCGAGTTGACCGATTTGATCGACATCATCGGCCCTTCGAACGTGCTCATCCCGTAAAAGGCGAGCGCGATGACCATCATGCGGATGATCGGATCAGTGCGGATCTTGTCCCACGCACCGTTCAGCGTCATCAGCCCGTTGATCATGCCGCCCCAGCTTGGCATCCACAGCATGATCGAAAAGACCATGCCCAGCGTCTGCGCCCAGTCCGGCAAAGCGGTATAGTGCAGGTGGTGCGGCCCCGCCCAGATGTAGAGGAAGATCAGCGACCAGAAATGGATGATCGACAGGCGATAGCTGTACACCGGCCGTTCGGCCTGTTTGGGCACGAAATAATACATCATGGCAAGGAAGCCGGCCGTCAGGAAGAAGCCGACCGCGTTGTGGCCATACCACCACTGGGTCAGCGCATCCTGAACTCCGGCAAAGGCGCTGTAGCTCTTGGATCCGAGCAGGCTGACCGGCATCGACAGATTGTTGACCAGGTGGAGCATGGCCACCGTGATGATGAAGCTCAGATAGAACCAGTTTGCTACATAGATGTGCGGTTCCTTGCGCCTCACCAGCGTGCCGACAAACACAATCAGATAGGATACCCAGACGATGGTCAGCCAGATATCGACATACCATTCCGGCTCGGCATATTCCTTGCCTTCGGTGATCCCCAGCAGATAGCCGGTCGCCGCGAGGACGATGAACAACTGATAGCCCCAGAAAACAAAACGGGCGAGGCTGGGGAAAGCAAGCCTCGCCCGGCAAGTACGCTGCACGACGTAGAAACTCGTGGCAATCAGCGCATTGCCTCCGAACGCAAAGATCACTGCCGACGTGTGCAGCGGCCTCAACCGTCCGAAGCTGGTATATTCGATATTGAGGTTGAGCGCGGGAAAGGCGAGTTCCAGCGCAATGTAGAGCCCGGCCAGAAATCCGGCGATGCCCCAGAAAAGCGTGGCGATGACGCCCCAGCGGATGGGATCATCATCATAGCGCGACAGATCGGCACGTTCACCAAGCGGCGGATAGCGCCGGGTGACAAAGTCAAATCCGCGCACCGAAGCGGCCGCCGCCAGCAAGGCGGCCATGCAGATGATTGCGAGATGCACCGAAAAGCCGAAATCAGCGCTGCCCATCAGCCCGAAAAATGCCGCAAGCGCGACAAGGAACCACGCACCCGTGCGTGTCAGCAAAATATCCATAGTCTTTCCCCGAAACGCTTTGGACGCGCGTTTCCAGAACCCTATTGGTCCGGTTGGGGCGCGTGTTCCTTGATCTGGATCAAAGTGCGGGAAGCTGATATTTCGTCAGCAGCCATGTCGGCAGTCCCGGTCCGGTGCGCGATGCCCTTCGCTCCGGCCATCATCGCCTCAATGGGCAAGGTCTGAGTGCCGCAAGGCAAATCGTTAGCAGGTCATTTCCGCGCCAAAATGCGGTAGTGGCGCGAGAGGCAAGGTCAGCAACCGGGGACAAAATGGTGGAACGAGTCGTCGCTATAACCAATGGCCGTATCCGTGGCATGGCCCTGGATGGTGTGTCGGCTTTTCTCGGCGTCCCTTACGCGGCTGCGCCTTTTGGCAAGAACCGCTTCGCCGCGCCCAGGCCGCACGAACCCTGGGCAGACATTTTTGATGCTACCCTTCCCGGCCCGACCGCACCGCAAATCGTCAAGCCCTTTCCCGGCATTGATCTGCTTGCTCTGGTTGGCGAAGGGTGGATCAAGGGTGACGACTATCTGACGGCAAACATCTGGAGTCCGGATCCGGGCGGGGCGGGCCTGCCGGTAATGGTGTTCATCCACGGCGGCGGCTTTGTCGCGGGCAGCAACAACGCACCGGTCAGCAACGGCAGCGCCTTTGCGCGCGCTGGTGTGGTCTGCGTTGCCATCAATTACCGGATGGGCGTTGACGGGTTCCTGCCGATCCCGGGCATTCCGACCAACCTTGGCCTGAGGGATCAGATTGCCGCCCTGCAATGGGTGCAGGACAATATCGCCGCGTTCGGCGGCGATGCAGCCAATGTCACCGTGTTTGGCGAATCTGCCGGTGCCATGTCGATCGCGAACCTGATTGTGTCGCCGCTGGCAAAGGGCCTGTTCACGCGGGCGATCGTCGAAAGCGGGCACGGGGCGATGACGCGTGATATCGGCATCGCGCAGCGGCTTGTGAAGAAATTGGCCAGGCTTCTGAAGATCAAGCCGGACGAAGCCGGCTTTCGCAGCGTTGACGCGGGTGACACACTCGACGCGCTCGAAAAGATAGCGATGCCGACCACGCGGCTCGATCTGCGCGACAGTGAAGGCCACGAGCCGGTGTTCGGGATCAGCCGGTTCATCCCGGTTCATGGCGATGACGTTCTGCCCGAAAGGCCGCTCGACGCGTTGAAGAGGGGTGCGGGTGCCGAGATCGACTTGCTCATCGGCACCAATACCGAGGAGATGAACCTGTACCTCGTCGCGACCGGTCTGCGCGACAAGATCGGACGGTTGCTTTCGACCTATGTGCTTCACCGATCAATGCCCCGGGCGAACGCAGCGCTCAAGGCCTATGGGATGGGGCAGAAAGGCCAGAAGCCGGGGCATGTCCTGACTCGGGCGCTGTCCGACCTCGTCTTTCGCTGGCCGGCCCGACGCTATGCCGAAGAGCATCGCGGGCGCACGCACATGTATGAATTCGGTTGGCAATCGCCGGCCTTCGACGGCGCGATGGGCGCTTGCCACGCCGTCGAAATGCCCTTTGTATTCAATACGTTGGCAACTGCCACCGGCCCCGAAGGCATGTGCGGTGCGCACCCGCCGCAGGATCTGGCGGACCGGATGCACGGGCTGTGGGTCGGCTATGCGAAGGACGGCAGCCTGCCCTGGCCGGAGTTCGATCGCGATACGCGGATCGTTTACCGGATTGAGACGGGCGAAGCGGCGTATGAGCCGGTGATGCCTGCCGCTGCCTTCCTGCCGTAAAAGGAGTTGCCATGTATCTCGACCGCCTGAAACTCGATGGCCGGACCGCGCTTGTTACAGGAGGTGCCAGCGGCATCGGGTTCGCCTGTGTCGAAGCGCTTGCGGAGATGGGCGCGCGGGTGATCATCGCCGATCTCGACCAGGGGGCAATCGATGCGGCGCGCGCCACGCTGGCACATTACAATCTGCGCGGAGTCGTGATGGACGTGACCGATTCGGGCCGGGTGACTCAGGTTGCCGATGAACTGGGCGCGATCGACATTCTCGTCAACAATGCAGGGATTGCGCGGAGCGAAACACCCGCCGAACAGGTGGCGGACGAGCATTGGCGCAATGTCATCGACGTGAATCTCAACGGCACCTTCTGGTGTGCCCGTGCGTTCGGCACGCACATGCTGGCGGCAGGCAAGGGGAGCATTGTCAATGTCGGATCGATGTCGGGTTTCATCGTCAACCGGCCCCAGGGGCAAAGTTATTACAACGCGTCCAAGGCGGCTGTGCACCAACTGACAAGATCGCTGGCTGCCGAATGGGCACCGCGCGGTGTTCGCGTCAACGCGGTTGCGCCCACCTATATCCGCACACCGCTCAACGAATTCGCCGACAAGCAGGGCGAAATGTACAAGCGCTGGATCGATTCCACGCCGATGGCCCGT
>JANOAJ010000303.1:0-20631 GCA_031411035.1 Sphingomonadales bacterium | reverse complement strand
TAGAGCAGCGATGTGGCGACTATGCCTGGCCATTTCCCCCAATACCGTGAAACTACTGTTTGAATCCAGCCTCGAAAGAAAACCTCTTCTGCACTGGATTGCAACAGAATAATGAGAGTGCCGATAATCAGGGAAAGCAATGTCGTTGCGCCCGCTGATACTGAAACCGCGCCATAGGCGGCCAGAACGCCGCACGTCGCCAGAACAGCCGCGCCGCCAACCAGCGCGCCGCCAATGATATGCGTTGCGTGATGTCGGCCCAGCGGCACGGGCCCCAGCGACATCAACCGCCGCCCCCCAAGACCGATCAGCAGCAACAGGCCAAAAACCAGAACTGGCATCCACATCCCCGGTACCAGCAACGCGGATTTTTCGTCCAAGATTTTGCCCCCGTTCCAGCACCTTATTGCGCCTTCGCTTCGTTCCGGGATAACATTGATTTTCCCGCATCGCCAACGATGAAATAGGGTGCCCAGTAAAAGGGATGGGAATATTTCACATCGGCAATAAGCTGACGCTGCCCTTCGCGCATGGCCGCACCGATACTTTGCGTCCGGCCCACGCCGTAGAATGTCTCGATCAGCCGGTTCGTGCCTTCTGATTCAGATGCTTCCCAATAGGTGGCGACCACGGCGCGCGCTTTGGCGGCAAGGAACGCGCGCACCAGCCCTTCGAGCGAGGCGCCTTTTTCCTCTTTCCCCGAAAGCCGTGCCAGATCTTCGTCCGTAACGCCCGCTTCGGTATTGCAGGCCGAAAGGAAAACAAGATTGGCATCCAGTTTGAGCGCGGCAATTTCGTCAAAGCTCATCAGACCATCAGAATTTCCGGTGCCAAGCGAGGTTACGAGTGCGGGCGGTGCTTTGAGGCAATCAGCCCATTGCCCTTCCTGCAGGCCGTGCGTTGCGAAATGCAGCACTTCATACTGGTTGAGGTCCGTGCGCGCCTCAAGATCGGTATCGTTGAACGCAGCGCCTGTGATTTCCAGCGCGCCCGGATCACCAAGCGCCGTGGCGGCCCGGCCGATTTCCTCACGGCTGATCGGGTGCGCGCGTTCATAACTGTCTGTCATGTTGGCGGTGTTGAACAGGCAGCCGAAATTGGTGCGGCGATACCCGAATGCCGCCAGTTGTTCGGCAGAGGGCGTCAGATGGCTGCCAAGGCCCAGAAACGGATTGGGCGCTTGCGATGGCGGAATGGCGCGGACAGCAATGAAGGATCGCGGCGACAATGCTGTCGAGATTTCCGAGCGCCCGGCCAGAAACGCGACCTTGCTGTAATCCTGTCCGGCGGCCTTGCCGCGCGCGGCAAACTGTTTGGCATTTTCCGTATCCACCACCAGCACGCCAATGGGCAAACGCTGCAGGGGGCCCGAAGGATCAGCGATAATCCGCGCCGCAGAGGCCAGGCGTTCGGGCGCAGGGCCAGCGATCATCCTGAACAGGCTGCTTGACGCCCCCACCTTGAAATCCCGCAAACCCCGGGAATTGCCCACCGTGCCATCAATCGACTGACGCACAACGGCCGAGACTTTCATCACAGTATCGACGGGTGTCGCCAGTTGATAGGCAACGCTATCCCGCTTGCCGATGATCAGGCCGAAAGCCCGCGATTTCGCGGTTGTCAGCTTGAAATAGACTTCATCATCGCCAAGGATCGACTGGATTTCGGCAACCGTTGCCGGACGGTCATCCGTCGTCCGGAACCGGTCATTGGAAGCCAGCGCATCATCAAGCGCGCGGAAGCGTTCTTCCATCGTCTTGCGCCGCTGCTCGAGCGCGGCAATGTCAACGCCCACTGCCCGCTGGGAAATCTGATAGCGCAGGCCCGTCAGCTCCTGGGCCAGATCGGCCCGTTCGCGGATTTGCGCGGCAAGCCCGGCATCGGCGGAAACAACGGACTGAAGTTGTGAAACCTGACGGGCAATGGCGGGCTCACCCACCGTCTGAACCGCCCGGAAATAGCGTTCCACCGCTTCGGGGTCGGTATTCCCGCCAACGCCACCCGAGATCAGGGCAAGATAGGGTTCCAGCGCGCTAGGCTTGATCTTGCCCGCCAGCCCGGAATCCATGATTGCATCCACGGCATTCGCATATTCGCGGATGATATTGGCCTGATCACCACCTTGCCGGGACAATATGTCTGCCCGTTCAAGCTGGGTTTCGATGAGTTCCGGGCCGCTGCCCGCACCGCCCAGGGACTGCGCGGCGCGAAGGGCGGCAAGTGAGGCATCGAAAGCGCCGATCGCCCCTGCCCAATCCCGCTTCCGAGCGGCAATCCGGCCAGCCTGACGCTCGATGCGCGCTTCCAGCCAGCGGGTTTGGGTCTGTTCAACCCCGCCACTGGCAATCACGGCAAATTCCCGGCGCGCTTGCGTGAGGGCGGCTTCTGCCCCCGCCAGATCATTCATTAGCAGCATCGCCGCACTGCGCGCCCAGTTGATCTGCGCGTTGATCACCACCTGGGTCAGGGCGGAGGTGTTTGACGCACCAATCGCTGTCGATGACCGGCCCTGTGAACCGCCCTGATTGAGGGCCGCGATGATCACCGGATCGCTAAGCGGCATGGCGGAGCCTGCACCGCCTGTATCAAGCTGCTGCAAGCGGCTGACAACTTCGGGAAAATTGCGCTGGTTCAGCTCATCCAGCGCGCGATAGGTGCCCAGCTTGCGGAGCAGGACGGGATCCGCATCTGTCGCCAGCAAATCGCCGCCGCGCTTGAAATGCGCCGCCGCCGATTCAAAAAAGCCGATATTGGAATCGGCCAGACCGGCTTCCAGTTCCAGTTCCCCGCGCAATTCCATGGCATCATTGTCTGACAGGCGGCTGAGCGCGTCATTCAGAACACGCGAAGCATCGGCATGAAGCCCCTGCACGTTGAAACGGATGCCTTGCTGCAATGCATTGCGCGGGTTGAAGGCCAGATCGTCCTGCCCGCTGGCTTCACCTTCCGCCAGTTGAGGCAATGACCGGGCATCGACACTGGGTTTGACCAGCGCACCGCTATCAGTCGAAACCGGAACCGCGCCAGAGGCAATGGCCAGCGCGTTTTCCAGAGGCCCGGCGAGCGACAGGGCAGCATTCCCGAAATAGGTTCGGCTGCCCTTGGTAAAGCGCAAGGCAATCGTGCGGATGCCCAGCGTCATATCGTTGCACATGCTGGCATCGGCCTTCCCGATGCCCTTGACCATCACAGCCTGCGCAGCAGCGCATTCCATTGTTTTTTCGACAGCTTCCCGGGCAATGGCGGAATTGGAAACAATCCGTATCGCCCCCACCGCCCGGCTGGCCGTCGCACTGCCGCAATTGAGCGCATAGCTGCGATCGAACGCGCGGTCATACAGGCCCGGATCATTTATGTTGGCCTGCGCGGTGCACGCTTCGCCATTGACGTTCCGGCCAATGGCAAAAAGGCGCGGCAGTTCGTTTGGCGCTGCCAGCGCGATGCTGCCGGGAATTGCGAGCCCTGCAGCAAGGAGATGATAACGGCGCACTGTCATTTCTTGTCTCCCGGCTGCGGACAGGACGCCGCAGCAGCGCCCGGTACGCAATCGGCTTCATCATAAGGCAGCGAGACGCCACCGAAATCGATGAACAAGGCTTCGTTATTGGTGCTGACCAATGGATCAAAGGGCAGCACGCTATCATCGGCTGTGCGGAACACGAGGGCCTGACGCTCATCGAACAACCGCAACTGGGGCGGCGGGGATTGCGTCGTCAGGCAACCCTGTTCGGGCGAACCGATACCGCACCCGTTCAGGCGTGACGAGGAACGACTGATCCGCGTGCCATTGGCCGTATCGATTTCTGTGGTCAGCAGGGCCGCCGCATTGCCGATAACGCCATCAATCGTGCCGAACAGCGCGATGCTGTTCTTGGGCGCTTCCGACGTGCTGAACAGAACGAGGCGCGCCTGGCCGCTGGGGCCGGGTGCCGCACCGGGGCGCTGCAATACCAGACCGGCCGTCAGCCCGGCCGGTGCCGTATTCTGGAACAGGGCGAAGTCCGTGTAGCGAATGGTCAGCTTCGTCGCGCTCAATATCGTGCGGCCCGCATCCGTCTGGGTATAGCCCGGAATGGGATTGTAGAGCACTGAGTCGGGGCGTGACACAAACATGTTCGCCACGGCGTCCGCGCTCAGATTGCGCGCCTGATCGATAAGGCCACCGGGCGTGCCGCTGGCCCCCAAAGCGAAGATGATCTTGGCGGCCCGCAATTCCACAGTGGCGTTGGGCAGCAGGATGCGACCGCCCGCGTCTGCCGATGTTGTGGCAAAAATGGTGGCGGCCAGTTCGTTCGCTGCCGTGGTTGCGGGTATCAGCGCGGGCGATGCGGATTGCGTACCACCGATCTGGACGTCCCGCGCCGTTGCCGCTTCTTCCGTGATCAGCCCGGAAAGGCTGATATTGGATGCATTGGTAGAAAGCAGCTTGAGCGTCTTGGCACCCGTTGGGCCTTTCAGGGAGAAAGCGCCCAGTGCGACATTCTTGATCCCGGAACTGATCACCAGATTGGGTGCGGAAACCAGATCCAGTTCGGCATCGGTGAGCGTGAAATCACCGGCATTGCTGGCAGCATCGCCCAGAACGGTCTTGTTGCCCGTGGCGTCCGCCCGGTTGGTGAGCGTAACCGTCTTGTCCGCCCCCACCGTCATCGCACCGGTCAGCGCAATCTGGGCGCTGGTGACATCGATATTGTCAGCCGTTGACTGGATTGTTCTCAGCCCCGCATTTGCGGCGCTGTCGATGGTGACCTTGCCATTGGCAACCAGCGAAGTGGTAACCTGGAGATCACCTGCAGCCGCACCGGCCGTCCGTTTGGTGAGCGTGGCAGTTGTCCCGGCTGTGCCCGTGCCAAGAGTGAGCTGGCCGGAACCCGCCGTCAGTTCAAGCGCGCTGCCCGCTGTCGCGCGGCCCAGAACGACTGACCCCGCTGTCGCGCTGACCTTGCCCGATGCTTCGGCGACCGCCAGATTGACCAGCGGCCCGGCAGTGATGATGGTATCCCCGCCATTGGCGTCCACTGTGCCGCCAGTTGCGCTTCCGGCTGCGTCGATGTTGACGAAGCTTCCCGCCGTCAGGGCGCTCGCAACCAGGACATTGCCCGCTGCCCCGCCATTTTCCTTGTTGGTCAGTGTGGCAGACGTTCCCGATGACCCGGTTCCCAGCAGCACATCCCCGTCATTGATGGCATCTGCAGGCGATACCGCTCTGGCCGCGAGCTTGAGCGCGCCTGCCGTGGCTGTTGCCGTCGTCACGTCCACGGCACCGTTGCGGCTGGCATTGCCTGCCGTAACCGTGACATTCTGGCCCGCGCCCACTGTGCCAAGCTGCGCCAGAGCGCCGCTGGTGACCGTGACCGATTTGCCCGAACCCGCAGACAGGTTGGCGCGGCCAAAGCCGCTGTCGCTGGTGCCGATCGAGGCCCCGGCTATGCCGGTGGTCGCGAACGTTGAAGTCACATTCACCGCGCCGGCAGTGGCGGTCACAGATCCGAGCCGCGCACTGGTGCTGCTATTGACTGTCGCATCGCCGCCGGAGGTGAGCATGCTGGTCAGCTCAAGCTCACCGGCCGCTCCCGATTTGGTCAGCGTCGCGGTTGTGCCTGCCGTCCCCGTGCCCAGCGTCAACTGACCGCTGCCCGCAACAAGGGTGATCGCGCTGCCTGCCGTCACGGTTCCGGCGAGAACCGATCCCGCACTTGCCGAAACATTGCCCGTGGTCGCCGTCGCACCGGTCACGTCCGCCGTACCGGTGGCTGTAAGGCTCACATCCTGGCCAGCCTGCACCGTGCCCAGCAGGGCAAGCGATCCGGCATTCACCGTAACCGACTTGCCCGCAGCAATTGCCGAAAGATCGGCCCGCCCGCCTGCATTGCCCGTAGTATCGCTTGTTGATCTGACACTGACATCGCCTGCCGAGGAAGACACCGAGCCCAGCCGCGCATTGGTATCGCTGTTGATCACAACGCTTTGCACACCCGAAAGCGTTCGTTTGACCCGCAGCTCGTCATTGGGGTCCGTTCCCCCGCTCTTGGTCAGCGAAACGCCAAGACCCGCCGCGCCTTCGCCAAGGTATAGCGCGCCACCCGTGGCACTCATCGCGAGCGCGCCATTGGCGGATACGGCCTTGTCCACGCTCATCGCGAGGCCGGTTAGACTGATATTGCTGCCCGCCATGGCGGTGCCAATCTGGGCCAGGCCCGACGCGACATTCACCGTAATGCCCGTGCCAGACGTCAGGTTGCTGGCACCGAACCGGGCATCAAGCGTCTCGTCGGCCGAGAAGAGCGGCGGCAGCGCAAGGGCGGTGCCGCCCACATTGAGGATGGCCGTACCCGCCATGCCCGTGCCAAGATTGAGCCCGCCACTGCCTGCAGTCAGGCTCAACGTTCCGCCTGCCGTAACGCTGTTGATGCCGATACCATTGGCAGCAACATTCACATCACCGCCTGCGATGATGGTATCCAGATACGCAACATTGCCTGAAGCATTGCCAGCCGTGACAGTAACGGACTGGCCCGCCGCTGCAGCCGCAAGGTTGCCGCCCGCAACGGACGCCACTGGGGCACCAGTGCCAGACCCGGTCAACGATCCGCCAATCGTCACGCCCAGCGCCCCACCGGCTGTCAGCGTATCGGCGCGCACATCGCCCGCACCCACCAGCGTCAGATCACCGGTTGTCGTCAGAGAACCGATCTCCGGCACGGCAGGCGCTGCTGACTGTCCGGCCAGACCGAAAATGGACCGGGTTGCCGTCACGCCAATGCTGCCTGCCGTGCTGGTCACTGTCTTGCCGCTCGCAAGCAGGATATCCGTCGTGCTGCCAATCGTGACAGTGCTGCCAGCCGTCAGGTTGCCGCTGATTCGCAGATCGCTGGCGCTGCCTGTCTTGTCGAGCGTCGCAAACCGCCCAGCCACGCCATCGACCAGAGAGAGCCCGCCCGTGGACGAAGAAATCGAAAGATCGCGGCTGGCGTTCGCCGTCGTTACATCAGCGCTCTGGCCGGAAACCGCGATGTCGCTGCCCCCTGCCCTGGCCGTGGCGGTAAAGCCGATACCGCTGGTGAAGGTCACATCCCGGCTGTCCGAACCACCGCCCTGCGCCGTTGCGATATCAATGTCCGCCAGAGTTCCGGCCGTTACAGCCACATCATCGCGCGCAATCGCACTGGCAATCGTCGTTCCCAACGTTGATTTGAGCGCGATATCCTCGCCCGCCGTCAGAGTGGTGCCAGTGATGCTGCTTGTCGTGCCTTTCGCCAGCACAGCAAGCGAAGCCACGGCATCAACCGTGCCGAGCGTCGCATTGCCATCCGTCACCACCGCGACGTTGCTCCGGCCCAGCGTCTCGGCACCGAACCCGATCCGGCTGGCGTTGCTGAAATCCACACGACGGTTATCGGCACCTGCGCCGGTCGAACGCGCATCCGTCAGCGCCGCATCGCCCAAAGCCGTCACATCAATATCGTCGCCTGCCGCTGCGGTGGAGACCATTGTCGCGCCACCTGAGGACAGTGCAATGTCCTCGCCCGCCGTCAGCGTCGTACCCGTAATCGAACCGGCACCCGCCGCCCGTACCGCAAGGCTGGCCTTTGCATCGGCCACACCCAGCGTCACAGCGCCGCCCGCATCGACAAGAATGTTGCTGCGGCCATAGCCATCGGCGTTGGCAAAGCCGATTCCGCCAGTGAACATCACTTCCCGGTTGTCTCCGCCAAGCCCGGTTGTCATCGCGTTGGCCAGATTGACACTCGTTCCTGCCAGAACGACCACATCATCCCCCGCCTTGGCGGAGGTGATTATCGTCGTTCCCAGCGTTGACTTGAGCGCAATATCCTCGCCCGCCGTCAGGGACGTGCCCGTAATCGTGCTGCTGACACCCTTGGCCAGCACAGCAAGCGAAGCCACCGCATCCACAGTGCCAAGCGTCGCATTGCCGTCCGTCACCACCGCAACATTGCTGCGGCCCAGCGTCTCGGCACCCAATCCGATCCGGCTTGGGTTGGCAAAGCTTACCCGGCGGTCATCGAGGCCAGTGCCGGTCGAACGCGCATCCGTCAAAGCCGCGTCACCCGTGGCTGTAACGTCAATGTCATCCCCTGCCGCTGCGGAGGTGACCATCGTCATCCCGCCCGAAGAGAGCGCGATATCCTCGCCCGCCGTCAGCGTCGTGCCCGTGATCGAACCGGCACCCGCCGCCCGCACGGCGAGGCTGGCCTTTGCATCGGCCACACCCAGCGTCACAGCGCCGCCCGCATCAACCAGAATGTTGCTGCGAGCGTAACCGTCCGCATTGGCAAAGCCGATTCCGCCAGTGAACGTCACTTCCCGGTTGTCTGCGCCAAGCCCCGTCGTCATCGTATTGGCCAGATTGGCAGTGGTTCCGGCAAGCACCACCACGTCATCCCCTGCCTTGGCGGAGGTGACTATTGTGGTTCCCAGCGTTGATTTGAGCGCGATATCCTCGCCCGCCGTCAAAGAGGTGCCGGTAATCATGCTGCTGGCACCCTTCGCCAGCACGGCAAGCGAAGCCACGGCATCCACTGTCCCCAGCGTGGCATTGCCATCTGTCACAACCGAAACATTGCTGCGGCCCAGCGTCTCCGCGCCAAACCCGATCCGGCTGGCATTGGCAAAGTCCACCCGACGGTCATCGACACCCAAGCCGGAAGACAGTGCATTCGTCAGCATGGCATCGCCGACAGCCGTCACGTCAATGTCATCACCGGCCGTCGAAGTGGCGACCGATGTGACGCCACCTGAAGAGAGCGCAATATCTTCGCCCGCTGTCAGCGTCGTGCCCGTGATCGAACCAGCACCCGCCGCCCGTACCGCAAGGCTGGCCTTCGCATCAGCCACGCCCAGCGTCACACTGTCGCCCGCATCAACCAGAATGTTGCTGCGACCATAGCCATCCGCGTTGGCAAAGCCGATTCCGCCAGTGAACGTCACTTCCCGGTTGTCCGCGCCCAGCCCGGTCGTCACCGTGTTGGCCAGGTTGGCGTTGGTTCCGGCAAACGCCACGACATCATCGCCCGCCACCGCGCTTGTAACTGTCGTCGCGCCACGCGAGGACAGGGCGATATCCTCGCCCGCCGTCAGCGACGTGCCAGTGATCATGCTGCTGGCACCCTTGGCCAGAACACCGATAGAAGCCGCCGCGTTCACGGTTCCGAGCGTTGCATTGCCATCCGTCACAACCACGACGTTGCTGCGGCCCAGCGTCTCTGCACCGAACGCGATCCGGTTGGCATTGCCAAAGTCCACCCGGCGATTATCCGGCCCTGTGCCGGTCGAACGCGCATCCGTGAGCGACACGTCGCCGGTCGCCGTCACATCAACATCATCGCCCGCCTGAACGGCCGATATCGATGTGGCACCGCCGGAACGTGTGGCAACATCCTCACCTGCAGCGAGGGTAAAGCCCGTGATGCTGCCATTGGTCGCCCGCGCGGCAAGGCTGTTCTGGGCTGCGACTGTCGTCGTCGCCGTGCCAAGTGTGACATTGGACAGCGCGTCCGCAACAAGGTTATGGCCCAGATGATCGTCGTTGCTCGCAATGGCGATCTTCGCGCCACCAAAATCCACGCGCGTATCATCGTTGATCCCGCCGCCGGCTGAGCCTTCATCAAAACGGATGCTGCCGCCGGCAGAAGACAGTTCAATATCGTCACCGGCAAAGGCTTTGGTGACCGTAACATCACCACCACCCCGCAGCGCGAAGTCTTGTGTGGCAGAGACAAAATTGGCTGTGATAGTGCCTCCTGCCCTGCCGACGACACTCCCCGCATTACCCGAACCTGTCGCAACTGCGGTACCCAGAGTCAGATCAGTGCCTGCATCTGCGATAATGTTTCCGCGATTGTAGCTATCCGTGTTGGCAAAGCCGATCACGCCCGCGAAAGTGACTTCCCGGTTATCGGCGCCAAGGCCCGTCGCTACAGCATTTGGCACGCTGGCAGTTGTTCCTGCCAGCACAATGATGTCATCGCCTGCCCGGGCAGACGTGACAATTGTTGTACCCAGTGTCGATTTGAGGACGATATCCTCGCCTGCCGTCAGCGATGTGCCAGAGATAGCGCTGCCCGCGCCCTTTGCCAGCACGGCAATCGAGGCCACCGCGTTTACCGTACCCAGCGTCGCATTGGCGTCTGTCACGACCGCGACGTTGCTGCGGCCCAGCGTCTCCGCCCCGAACCCGATCCGGCTCGCATTGCTGAAATCCGCACGGCGGTCGTCCGCACCGGTCGCATTTGCGCGTGTATTCGCGAGCGAGGCGTCACCCGAGGCCGTTACATCAACGTCGTCGCCCGCTGTTGACGTGGTAATCGATGTCGCGCCGCCCGAAGATAGTGCAATATCCTCACCCGCTGTCAGGGTCGTGCCGGTGATTGAACCGATGCCCACCGCCCGCACAACCAGACTGGCCTTCGCATCAGCGACGCCCAGCGTCACGCTTCCGCCCGCATCAACCAGAATGTTGCTGCGGCCGTAGCCATCCGTATTGGCAAAGCCGATCCTGCCGGTGAACGTCACTTCCCGATCATCAGCGCCAAGCCCGGTCGTCATCGTCGTCGGAAGATTGGCAGTCGTTCCGGCGAGCAAAACAAGGTCATCCCCGGCGCTGGCGATGGTGATGATCGTCGTTCCAAGCGTTGACTTCAGCGCAATATCCTCACCGGCCGTCAGGGATGTGCCGGTAATCGAACTGCCGGCACCCTTGGCCAGAACGCCCATGGACGCCACTGCGTTGACAGTGCCGAGTGTCGCGTTGCCGTCCGTCACCACCGCCACGTTGCTGCGGCCCAACGTCTCGACACCCAGCCCGATCCGGCTCGCATTGCCGAAATCGGCGCGGCGGTCATCGATGCCCAGGCCGGTTGTGCGCGCATCCGCAAGCGAGACGTCTCCCGTGGCTGTCACGTCAAGATCATCGCCCGCAGTGGCGGTCGCAACCGTCGTCGTCCCGCCTGAAGACAGTGCGATATCTTCGCCAGCGGCCAGCGTCGTGCCGGTGATCAAACCGGTGCCCGCCGCCCGCACAACCAGGCTGGCCTTCGCATCAGCCATACCCAATGCCACACTGCCGCCCGCATCAACCAGAATATTGCTGCGGCCATAGCCATCCGTATTGGCAAAGCCGATCCCGCCGGTAAACGTCACTTCCCGATCATCAGCGCCAAGCCCGGTCGTCATCGTCGTCGGAAGATTGGCTGTCGTTCCAGCGAGAACGGCCACATCATCCCCTGCCAAGGCGGCGGTGATGATCGACGTCCCAAGTGTTGATTTGAGGGCAATATCCTCACCGGCGGTCAAGGATGTTCCGGTGATTGTGCTGGTCGCCCCCTTTGCCAGAACGCCGATGGACGCCACTGCATCGACTGTTCCCAGTGTCGCGTTGCCGTCCGTCACCACCGCCACATTGCTGCGACCCAGTGTCTCTGCGCCGAACGCGATCCGGCTGGCATTGCCAAAGTCCGCGCGGCGGTCGTCCGCACCCAGGCCGGTCGAACGCGCGTTCGTCAGCGCGGCATCGCCGACCGCTGTGACATCAATGTCGTCGCCTGCGGTGGCGTTCGTGAGTGTCGTCGTCCCGCCCGAAGAGAATGCAATATCCTCACCCGCCGTCAGCGACGTGCCGGTGATCGAACCGGTGCCCGCCGCCCGCACAACCAGGCTGGCCTTCGCATCAGCCACACCCAATGTCACGCTGCCGCCCGCATCGACCAGGATGTTGCTGCGCACCAGCAGTTCGCCATTCGCCAGAGCAACCCCTGCCCCGCTCAGATCCGTTTGCCGGCTATCGTCGCCCGTTCCCGTCGTTACGACCTGTGGAAGCGAAACGCTGCCGCCCGTCGAAATCACGTCTGCATCATCGCCTGCCTGCACTGAGGAAAGGCTGACATTCCCCGTCGCACGCGCCGCGAAATCCTCGCCGGCGACGGCGGAACCGGCCATCAGCGTCCCGCCCGAACGCAGCGCCATGCTGTCTGTCGCATTCGCTGTGCCGAGAGTGAGGTTTCCGCCGCTGTCGATCACGACATTACGGCGGCCAAGCTGCGCATCTTCCCCGTTCGCAACCGACAGGGACGCGCCACCAAACACGATGCGCCGCGCATCCACATTGGCAGGTGTCGCCCCGTTGCCGGGCTGGTTCAGGGAAACAATATTCGTCGTGCCGGAAACCGCAGCAACAATATCATCCCCGGCCGCCAGATTCTGGGCCACAAGCGCGCCGCCCGCCTGCAATCCGAGGTCCTCGTTTGCGGTCAGATCCTGAACATTCATGTCGCCCGCAGATGCCAGGGCAATGCTGTTCCCCGCAATCACATTGCCGATGCTCAGAACGCCCGTGGTTGCGGAAATGATGACGCTGCCATTGGAAGCTGTCACATCGCCGAAGCGCGCATTGGTCGCACTTGTCGCGTTTACATCACCCGCCGCCGTTGTGAGCGTGCCGGAGACGCGAATCTCGTCGCCAAGCAAGCCGGTTGTCGCTGCAGTGCCGCCCGTCTTGACCAGCGAAATGCCCGCTCCTGCGCTGCCGGAATCGAAATAGAGGCCGCCATTATTGGCTGTGATGGAAATCGTCCCGGCAGCCGGGTTGGCGGCCGTCAGGGTTGTTGCGGTAAACCCTTGTCCGGTCACATTGATACCGCCGGTACCGGCAGTGACGGCACCCAACTGGTGCAGCAGCCCCGAAGCGCCGCCGATGGACACTGATCCGCCTGCTGCCACGGCCGTGCGGCCAAAGCCTGAGTCAATCAAGGTCGCGGGACCTGCCACATATTGTGGCGCGGCGAGCGGCGACGTGACCAGGCCTGATGTCAGGGAGACCGCTCCTGCTCCCGTGCCGGTATCAACCAAGCCAAGGAAAAAGCCGGATGTGCCCGCGTTGACCGAAACATCCGATCCCGTTGCCGTAATATTTTCGATCGCAACGCCGCCGGTGCTGCCTTGGTTGATGGCAACCGCGCCTGCGGACTGCACGCTGTTCAGACGGACAATATTCCCCGCCTGAATCGTGACGCCCGCCCCGCTCGCGCTGGTGGTGAGCGTCGGGCCCGTGATCGCATTGCCCGGATCGCCCGTTGCCAATCCAGTGAGAGAACCGGCAACCGTAATACCTACATCGCCATTGGCGCTCGCCAGGCTTCTGGCTCGCACATCGCTTTGATTGGCGATGATGGAAACCGCGCCGCCCGCGGTCACCGCATCGACCCGGTTTCCGCCAGCTCCGGCTGGCAACGTCTCCGTTGCGGACAGGCCGAACACGGAATCGGCGGCCGTCAGCGAAATGCTGCCGTTCGCGCTTGTCATGTCCTGCGAACGGATGTCCGCCCCGCTCACAATCCGGACATTGCCCCCGGCCAGGAGGTTTCCGTTCAGCGTGACATCACCCGAGGCGGATTCAAGATTGACGCTCGCCACCGCATCCGTCGTTTCGACGATACCAAGCGTGATGGCCTGACTCGTGACCAGAGACAACGCGTTGGTGGTTCTGATCGGGTCCGTTACCGTGATCGCCGCTGAGGGGGCCGATACAAACAGGCTGTTCGCTTCCACACCCTTGATGGTCAGCGAATTTGCGGAAGCCGCGTTGATGATCACATCGGATTGCCGGTTGGTGCCGCCGAACAGGGCGGCGGTTGCCAGATCAACATTTCCGCCTGAATTGATCTCGAGACGCTCACCCAGAACCGGCGAGCCATCCGCATTTGATCGAAGCGTCAGATTGCCAAGCGATGACACTCCCCCTGCGCCCGCCTGAATCTGGATAACCCCATTTGCGCTTTGGCTAACCCCGGAAAGTTGGACGCTGCTGCCCGAAGCGCCGTAATTTCCTCCAGCAGCGACGCTGCCCAGCACAAGAGCAGCGTTGTTCGCGCTGACAACGATATCGCCCGGTGCCACGAGAGCACCAGCCGTCTTGACACCCGCGCCACTGCTGACAAGCGTGATGTTTGCGGACGGATCGGTGACATTCACGCCCTGAAGGTCAATCGCCCCAGCCGTCGCAACAGAAAAGCCCTGATTGCTGGCAATTGCGCCTGCCGCCAAGATGTCGCCATTGCCAACAAGCTGAACCAGATCACCCGCAGCAGCACCGATGCTGATCGCTTTTCCGCTGGCAGCCGAAACGGAAATGGTTGAACCATTACCGACCGCACGAGACGCAACAAGCGACGACGAGCCGCCAAGCGCTATCCCGCCATTGAGCGAATTGACCTGCAGCAACTCGGTACCCGTGCTGTCCGAATTGGCTTCAAGTCGAACGGTACCGAGCCCAAGTACGGACGTATCGGAACTGCTGTTGCGCGCCGTTATCACGACATCGCCGGTTGCCGTCTGGGAAACAGTCTGACCGGTGGCCCCCAGGATCACGGAATCCCCGCGAACCACATAGCTCCCGCCTGCGGCAGTCACCGATACATTCCCGGCGACCGCTGCAGTTCCCTGCGCATCAACAGCCACACTACGAGACGCGGAAAGCGAGCCTGCGGAAATCGTGGAACCAGACGATACGAGATTTATATCATGATTGGCACCAGTCAGTGTGACATCGTCGAGCGTAATGGCACCCGCCGTGTTTACGATGAAGTTGGCATCACCGAAAATATCACCCTGGAATGTCACCGGGCCAGTCAACGGGCTGGCACCGAGCGACCAGCTTTGCGCTAGGTTCGTTCCGCCAACGCCGGATTTTACGAAAATCCCGCCGCCAATCGTGAAATCATCGGCACCGATGCCATCGCCCAGATTGACAGTGGCTCCCCGGACATCAAGATCGCCCAACACCGAAACGGGGCCCGCCAGAGTTGCCGAACCCGCAGTGGCGTTCACTTGCAAACCATAACCATCGACCTGGCCAACGCGGACTGAACCAGTCGGCGCATTGAGTATGACCAGCGCCTGACGCTGATCGGTTAGTCCGGCTGGCGTTGCCCCTCCTACCAGATGCGAAGTTGCGCCAAGGTCAATCGATCCGCCGGAATCAATCTGCAATCGATCCGTGGCGCTGCCGGGAACTGCGCTTCCATCGGCATCAGACTGGAGTGTAAACGTGCCAAGCGCATTGACGCCACCACTGCCCGCAACAATGCTGACGCCGGTATTGGCCGTCTGGCTGGCACTACCGCTATTGCCCAGCAGCACCGACTGCCCGTTGACAAGATAGCTGACCCCCGCCGAGACGTCTGACTGAACATTGGCGCTCGTGGCAGCAAGGACGTTAATATCCCCTGGCGCGGAAAGCGAGCCCGAAGCAGTGACACTCGCCGCATTGCTGCGCAGCGTGATGCCGCCGGTATTTGCCGTTACCGCTCCAACCATGACCGCGCCGTCGGCCTGGGCTATGAATGTGGACGCACTGGTAACTGCCCCGTCAAAGGTGATCGTTCCGGGAACCGGCGAGAGGTTCCAGTTGGACGCGATTTGCGTGCCCCCACTCCCAGCCGAAACAGTGAGATTCCGGCCCGTCAATATGCTGTCGCTTCCGGTGCCGTCGCCCAGATTGATGGTTCCAGCCAAAACCGACACGTCATTCAGCGTCGAAACGGCGCCCGCCAGATTTGCCACACCGCCTGCAGCGTTGATGTTGAGATTGAAGCCTTCGATCCGCCCGACGGTAACCGCCGATGACGGTGCATTGATGATCACATTGGCCTGGCGCGCGTCGTTGGACGCGGCGGGAGACGTGCCGCCTACCAGGCGAGAATCGGCGCCGAGATTCACATCCCCTGCGGAGTCAATCTGCAACCGGTTGGTATTCCCGCTTGCCGAGGTTGTTCCGCCCAGATCTGACTGGAGGGTGAGGAAGCCATTTCCTTTGACGCCGCCTGAACCCGCATTGATGGCGATACCTTCAACGGCTGACATCAGTATGGAACCGGAACCGCCCAGCTCCACGCTGCCGCCTTCAACCAGCAGACCGCCTCGTGAGGCCACGCCTCCGGTAAGCGTCGCTTTGCCGCCCGTGGCGGGAGTCCCGGCCTGGACAATCACCAGGCTGGGTCCCGAAGCCCCGGAAACCGATGGCCCCGTGATGTTGCCATCAATCGAAACGTCTTTTCCGGCACCGGTGGACTTGACGAGAACAATCGCATCCGAATTGCGGACATTGATGCCCTTGAGGCTGACCGCGCCGTCAGTCGAAATTACCAGACTCTGAAGCGTGTCGATCCCGCCGCCCGCAGTGAAGTCACCCGTCGAGCCCACGAAAAGCTGGTCGGCATAGATCGCGCCAACGGCAGTGGCATCGCCGTGCGCCTCCAGCAAAACATTGGCCCGGGGATCACCGAGGCTGGTGCCAACCAGCGTTGAGGCCGCGCCCAGATCGATTGCGCCACCCGTAGCATTGACGGACAATGCTTCCGCCCCTGAGACATTAAAATCGGAATTGAGCGTTATGCCGGTTCCAGATGGCGCACTTCCCGTGATGCCGCCCGCAGAAGAAGTAATCGAAACAGAACCATTGGCGCGCTGGGTAACCGCCGCCGCGCTGTTGCCGAGCGTGACTGAACCACCGGTTACGCTATAGTTCCGACCCGCCGAAACATTGCCCAAAATACTGGCGGTGCCGGTTGTGTTGACCAGGAAATCCTGCGTGGCAGTCACGTCTCCATCGAAAGTTACCGCGCCACTCAACGGCACCGCGCCCAGTTGCCAACTGCTCGCAACCTGGATTCCGCCGACCCCGGAAGTTATGGCGACATCGCCGCCTGCCGTCTGGGTGTCATCGTCTGCGCCATCCCCCAACAAGACGGTATCAGCCGAAATCGTCAGATTTCCTCCGGCTGTTACCTTGTCTGCAAAAGAGGCTGTGGTGCCAGCGGACACATCAATGTCCCCGCTCGCGTCAAGGGCACTGGTCGCGGAAAACCCGCCCGAAGTCTTTGCCACCAGTTCGGGGGAAACAATCGTGCCTGCAAAGGAGGCGCTGTCCGTGCTGGTCGCCAGCGCCGCATCATAGCTGACAACGGCCTGCCCCGCTGCAGTGGCGGGAACGTCCGATCCCTTGCCAGCCGAAATGATGACCCGGCCATTTGCATCAGTCGCCGTTAGCGTTGCCCCGGAATCGACGTTCAGCAGACTGGCCATGGCAGTGCTCGCGCCCGCGAACATCACGGAATTGCCCGTCAACTGGCCATTGGCGCCAATTGTGGCCGTGCCCAGGGTTGTGCCTGCGTTGATCTTGATGGCCAGCGGACTGCTGGTCTGAAGCGACAGATCAATGTCTGAAGCCGTCACCAGAGCCACATCGCCGCCGGTTGCCGTGACACTCTTGTCAATCGAAAGTGTTTCACCAACCGCCACGAACGAACCGTTCGTGACAGCAATTGTGCCGCCACCATTCAAAAGCGTCAGCGCGCCAGTGGAACCGCCAAATATCCGGTAATTCGTATCGAGATCGTTGAAATCGGTCGGCGTGATATCAAGCGTCGAAAGCACCAGACTGCCGCCGCTGTAACTGCCATCGGCGCCAAACATCACGCCCGACGGATTGACCAGAAACAGCGAAATATTGTTCAACCCGCTATTCGAAGACGTAAGCAGCCCGTCAATCTGCGTCAGCGTTGGCGGCCCCCCGTTGCCAATCACGCGATTGAGCACGGTAATCTGGTCAGTGCGCGCCGAATTGAAATCGGCAACCGTCATGGCTGGAACATTGAAGTCCTGCCAGTTGATCACGGTTGATTTGGCGTCGAGGGTGACTGAAAGCGCAGTGGGCGTGGATGAAATGGTGGGCGCAACATCGCCGATGATGTTGGACACGGCAGTGCTGTCCACGGTTCCAAACCCGGGATATGTTTGCGCCATTGCCTGACCGGCACCGCCAAACAGCGAACCAACCAGGCTTGTGGTCCACAAGAACCGCGAAGCGCCAAAGCGGCGCCGTGAAGCAGGCTTCGTCATACTGCGCATCACCTGGCCCTCCATGGGAGCAATTTCGTTGTCAGCGAAACCAACAAACGGTCGGTCGGGCGTTGCATATCAAGGGCAAGCGCCCGCTTGAGCGGCTTTGCATAGGTAACATCGAGGATCATCCGCCCGGCCCAGATCAGCCGCACGCCACCGCCGATGGAATCCAGCGTTCGCCGGGTTTCAAAGGTGCCCGTGTCCTTGTTCCAGATGTGGACATTGTCATAGAAACCAAACACTTCCGCCTGAAGCTTGAGCGGTTTTTGCGGAGTCCCCTTGCCGGTGATGCTGACGCGCGGCTCCACACGGAAAGCCACCGCCTTGTCCGAACCGTTCGCCCCCGGATCATAGCCACGCCCATAGGTTAGGTTGCCAAGCGAGAATTCCTCGAGATTGAGCAGCGCCGAATTGGTCCACTGGCCAAAGGCAGACGCATTCAGCCAGACATTTTTCGCAGGAGACACGCTGGCTTCCAGCGTCCCGCGCAAGACACTTGCCCTGCCGTCGCCGTCGATACGCGAAGCGGAATATCCCGAACTGGCATCGAAGCCCTTCGGCGTGGGGTTGAACAGATTCAGGCCCTGGCGGAACTCCAGCCCGCCCTGCACGCTCCAGTACGAGCTCCCGTCAGGCCGCAATTTGCCAGCATATCCGTCCAGCCTGGCATAGGCGACGGTATAGCGGTCTTTCGTAAATGGCTGGGGCGTGCCGCCGTTGAGCGTATTGGTTTCCTGATCGATATATTCCAGCCCCGCCCACGCCGTCAGGCCGCTGTTCACCTGTTTGACGATCGGGTAAGACAGATCAAGCCCCGCGATGATACTTCTGGATTTCAGGGAAACCGAGGGAATCGAAGGCCGTGAAAGCGCGTAGCTTGCCCTAACGCCCGCACGGAATCCGCTGGCACCAATGCCAACCTCGTGCCCGCCCTGGATGACATGCTGTTCCTTCCACTGGGCCGAGTTGGAAAAGGCCAGATATGTGCGATCCGACATGCCTGTGAGGCCAAAGAAGTCTGCCCTGATCGTGCCAAGTTCCCGACCGAGCTGGCGTGAGCCGGGATTCTGAATGTTCGCGATAACCTGAACGGGCGAGGAAATCACGGTCATATCGCCGATCACCTCGCCAGGCTTTGTTCCGGCCGAACGAAGCACCAACTGCACATCAATTCCCGGCACGTCACCCGCGATCAAAAGGATGCGCTCCGCGTCACGTTCGTTGATCGGATAGAGCGCCTTGAGCTGTTCGATGCGGGGCCGAAGCGCATTCTTGTATCGGTCTGCATCGCCGCTGACGACGACTTCGACGATGCGCGCGGCGACGACGACCAGTTGCAGTTCTCCGTTGCCAATTTCCTGCGGCGGAATCTGGACAGACGCCACATACCGGGCGCGCCGCAGTGCCGTGTTCGCCGCATCACGCAGATCGCATACAGCAGCAATCGGCTGATCGCCCGTTACGGCAGGGCGGATCGAACCAAGCAGTGCGGCGAGTTCAGGAGCAAGCGGCTGATCTGCCGACCCGACAAATTTCACGCTCTGCAAATTTACCCGCACATTGGAATCACGCAGGGGGCACGGCCCGGTCTCGATGGCCTTGCTGGATTCTACTGACACTGTGGAAGGAGGCGCGGCGGGCGTTTGCCGCATCGGTTCCACTTCTTCGCGCGAGGGTGCCTGCGGTGTGTTTCCGCCAGGCACGGCTTGCGCCGCAGCTCGCTCGCTCACAGCGCCAAGCGCGGCAACGGACGCGAGAAACCAGCTAAGCCGGGCCGAACCGTGCGGCCCTTTTACGTTCGATTGTGAGCCAGCCATGCGCTTTCTTTCCCCTGCGAAATCTTCGTTCGGACCAGCCGCCTAAACTCTACTTCACGCGCGCGCCTCGTTCTTTGCCAACTGATCTGAAAACGCACCCAGTTCCGCAAATTGCAGTGGATAGGCAAGCTCTGGACCGTCATAACCCTTCAGATTGACAAGCATGCTTGCAGGCCGCCGTTCAGGCGGTAGGGTAGGAAAGAGGAACTGGACGACACTTTCCCCCATCAGGATATCGTGGCCGGTTTCCTTCGTCGCCGTTTCCAGGCGGAAGGCCTTGTTCACGGAATCGCCAAGCGCGGTAAAATCGGCAGAAGATGCACTGCCGATATTGCCTATCGAAGCATGGCCGGTGTTGATACCCACGCCGAAACGCAGCGGGTTGAGCAGATCGAACTTGCGCTGGAGGGGGCGGAAGATTTCCTCAAATTCCGAAATAACGTCGAAAATATTGAGCAGCTCGGCGCCCGAAACCCGATCATCAACATGAACCCAAACGGCCATGATCGCATCCCCGATAAACTTCTGCGACCAGCTGCGCTTGCGGTAGAGCACTTCGCCAGCCGCCTGGAAGATATCGGCCATCAGCGCGGAAATCCGCTCCTCACCCAGAATCTGCGACAGGATCGTATAGCCGCGGATATCGATGACGAGAGTTGTGATAAGCGATTGCGAGAGAACGAACTGCGTTGCTGCCGCGCCTGCAGCAGCCGGGCTGATTTCAAGCGGCATCTCATCCTGGGTGAACGCCAGCTTGTGTTCGCCAATCTGGACGACATCGCCATCCTTGAGCTGCGTCGGCGTGGTTATTGGCCGGCCATTGAGCCGGGTGCCGTTACGGCTGCCCAGATCCGTAAGGATGCAAAAGCCCGAGGCGTTGCGCCTGATCATGGCGTGT
>JANOAJ010000302.1:0-6566 GCA_031411035.1 Sphingomonadales bacterium | reverse complement strand
ACTGTTCCAAAACGGGACGTTGGTCTCCCGCCACAGCGCGGGCGGCCAACGTCTTGTCGTTATTCGTCTCGAGCGGGCTTGAAAATCGGGCGGCCGCCTGTAGCTAGCGGGAATGAAGATGATTAACTTGGCGCGGCGTATGCGCTGGGTGCTGGCTGCTGGAGCGGCAATTCCGGCTCCGCTTTACGCCCAATTTTCCCCTTCGGGTCCCAGCACCGGGCCTGTGTTCGCGGCGCCCCTGCCGCCATCGGCTGATCCGGCAGACCGGCTTGCTGCGAACCTGCAGATTCTGGCCCGCAACCCCCGCGATCTGACGGCTCTGCGCGATGCCGGAAAAAGTGCGATTGCCGTTGGCGATGGCAATGCCGCGCTGTCCTTTCTGGCACGTGCGGAAGATTTGTCCCCAAATGATCCCAGCATCAAGGCGGATCTGGGCAGCGCCCTGCTGATGATCGAGCAGCCCGACGAAGCGCTGAAGCTGTTCAGCGAAGCGACGATGATGGGCTATCCTGAACGGTTGATCGCGAAGGATCGCGGCCTTGCCTATGATCTTACAGGGGATCCACGGCGGGCGCAGCGTGATTATGCCGTGGCCCTGCGTCAGGGCAATGATGATGAGATTACGCGCCGCCTTGCCTTGTCCCTGGGCATTTCAGGCGACAGGGATCAGGGGCTGAAACTGCTCGATCCCCTGCTGAAGAAGCAGGATCAGGCCGCGTGGCGGGCTCGCGCGTTCATTCTGGCGATGAACGGCAATGAATGCGATGCCGAACGGATTGTCGAACAGGTCATGCCACCGGGCATGGGCAGCACGATGAGCCCGTTCCTGCGGCGCCTGGCGAGCCTGACCCCGGCCCAGCGCGCGCGCGCGGTCAATTTCGGAACGATGCCCGATAGCGGCGTGCGGACGGCCATGCGGAGTGCAGACGATCCTTCGTTCCGCCCGCTTGATCCCGGCATGGCCAGCCGGTTGATGCCGGTCGAGCCGCCACCCGCGCCCGTCGCGGTGGCGGATGATAATGCGGGAAAGAAGCGCAAGCCTTCCAAGGCACCGCGCCGTCGCCCCGGCAGGGATGAAACGCTCGTTGCGGCGCGTGAACCCATTCCTTCGCCGGAGCCGAAACAGAAAGCGCCTGCTCAGGCCGCTGCAGACGCCCGGTTTGACGGGCGTCTGAATACACGGATCGACACGCGCCTGGCGCCTATTGATCCATCGCGCCTGCCGCCGGAGGTGCGCGCGGCGCTGACGCCACCGCCACCAGCTGCGCAGACATGGGCCGCACCGACAAGAGTGGCAATGGCACCGCCGCCACCGCCCCCGCCTCCTGTGGCCCAACGCAGCCTGGCGGCCGAACAGGATCAGCGCGCGGCAGGCGGAGATCAGGCACCCGCTCCGGTGTTTGAGATCCCGATGCCAGCCACCGCAAAGCCTGCGCCGCCGCCTGTCACAATCCGGCCGGTGACATTGCCAGCGACGACTATGGCGTCTCCGCTGCCGCCGCCTGCCTCGGTCTTTGTCGCGCCGCCACCGCCGCCACCGCCCGTCAGAATTTATACGCCGGAGCCCCAGCCGGTGTTTGTGGCGACCGCATCATCTCCGCCGCCACCGCCAACGATCGCGCCCCCGCCGCCCCCTGCATTTTTGGCATCAGTTCCGGCCTCCGGCCCCAGTCGTGCCGATGCGGGACTGGTTCCGGCGGCTGCCTTGCCTGAGCCTTTCGCAGCTGCGCCTGTGGTGATGGCCAAGGCTGACCCGCCTCCGGCAGTCGCTCCTGCGGCGGGCCTGTCCTCGATCATTGCTGCCATCGTGCCGGAAGAGGAAAGCCGGGCTGCCCCGTTGCCCTCTGCTGCTGAATTGCGCGCGGCTCGGCTTGCCGCGCAGAAAAAGGCCGCATCCGAAGCGGCTATCAAGGCGGAGAAGGACGCGAAAGCAGCCGCTGCCGCTGAAGCTGCGGCCAAGGCCAAGCGTAACCCGGCGCGTGTCTGGGTGCAGGTGGCAACCGGTAATAATGAAGCGGGCCTTGCCGGAACCTGGAAGAAGCTGAAGGAAAAGGCGCCTGATGTATTCAAGGGGCAATCGGCGTCGGTTGTGCCCTATAAGGCCACCAACCGCGTGCTGGTCGGTCCGTTCAAAAGCCAGGCGGAAGCGCGCGCACTGGTCAACGCGATGGGCAAGGCCGGTATTCAGGGAACGACCTTCTCCAGCGATGCCGGGCAGGAAGTCGCCAGAATAGGCGGCAAGTGACGCCCAAAGCACCCTGGGCCAGTGATCCCGCAGCCAGCCGGGGCAGGCTCCATCTCGAACCTGTTGGCGAAACACGCGGCGCGCGCACTGCGTTCCAGCGCGATCGGGACCGGATTATCCATTCGATTGCCTTTCGCCGCCTTCGCCACAAAACGCAGGTGTTCGTGGCGCCTGATGGGGATCATTTCCGCGTCCGCCTGACGCACAGCCTTGAAGTGGCGCAGATCGGCCGCACCATTGCCCGCGTGCTGGGGCTGGATGAGGATCTGACCGAAGCACTCTGCCTTGCGCATGATATTGGTCATCCGCCCTTCGGCCATGCCGGGGAAGATGCCCTGAAAGACGCAATGGCGGGCGCAGGCGGGTTTGATCATAACGGCCACACGCTGCGGGTGCTTACGGAGCTGGAAGCCCCCTATCCGCGCTGGCGCGGGCTCAATCTCAGTTGGGAAACGCTGGAAGGGCTGGCCAAGCACAATGGCCCGGTGTCCGGCCCTGGCTGGGCGATGGCAGAAGCGGACGCGCAATTTCCGCTGGCGCTGGGAGGCCGTGCGGCCCTGGAAGCGCAAGTGGCGGCGGTGGCGGATGATATCGCCTATGACAATCACGATATTGATGATGGCCTGCGCGCGGGGTTGCTGGATTTCGACGCGCTTCTGGAAGTGCCGCTGGTTCGGGAAGGTTGGGATCGGGTGCTCTCCCGCTATCCCGATGTCGCGCCCCAGCGGTTGCGTTCCGAACTGATCCGGCAGCAGATCGGCCTGATGGTCAACGATGTGATCGACACGACCCGCGCCAATATCGCGGCGTCGGGCGTGCGGTCCCCCGATGATGTCCGGGTGGCCGGGCGTGCCCTTGCCGGATTTTCAAATGAGATGGCGGAACGGGAAACGACGCTCAAGACCTTCATGTATGCCAGGCTCTACCATCATCCCCGCCAGTTGGAGGTGGCGGAATCGGCGCGGGTTGTGGTCGCCGGGCTGTTTGCGGCCTATGCGGCCGATCCTGCCAGCCTGCCTGCCGATTGGCGCGAGACCCTGCCGGACGCCAACCCCTATCGTGCCCGGCATATCGCCGATTTCATTGCCGGCATGACAGACCGGTTCGCGATTTCGCGCTACCGGGAACTGGTGGGGCCGATAGACATGCCGGAAGGGTTCTAGACATGCGGATCATCATCGCGGGGGCAACCGGACTTGTCGGGGGCTTGCTGCTTCCCAGACTGGCCGGACATGATCTGACGCTGATCGCCCGGCGTGACGTTTCGAACGCGCCCGCCGGTTCCACGCAGCTTACCGGCCCGATGGAGGAATGGCCCCGGCTGATGGCAGGCGGCGCGTGGGATGTGGCGATCTCCTGCCTTGGCACGACGATCCGTGTGGCGGGGTCGCAAGCGGCGTTTGCAGCAGTGGATCGGGACGCGGTTGCCGCCTTTGCCGCTGCCGCACGGGTGGCGGGGGCAGGGCAGTTCATGCTGGTGTCGTCCGTCGGGGCGAGCGCGAAAGCCGCCAACTTTTATCTGCGGACGAAAGGCGAGGCGGAGGACGCTGTTGCCGGGGCGGGCTTTGCCCGCGTCAATGTGTTCCGCCCCGGCTTGCTGCGCGGTGACCGCAGCGGCTCTTCCCGCCCCGGAGAAGGGATTGCGATGATGCTCAGCCCCTTCACCGATCTGATCACTCCGCGCGCCTTCGACAAATATCGCTCGATTGCGGCGGCGGATGTTGCTGCGGCGATGTCAGCATGTATTGGCGAGGCAATGCAGGGGCTGTTTGTCCACCATAACCGGGACATGATGGCGTCATCCACGCAAAAGTCGATTTGAAGGAAAATACCTATTGACAGCGTCACGCTGTTTCGCTAGAAATCCATATTGTCCGGAGTCGCGCCAATCGGCTACGCGCTTCCGCCTCTCCATCAGAAAGTTTGCCCCGTGACTCTCTACGCCCGTTTTGCTGCCCATCTGGATAGCGCGCTTGATGCCCTGGAAGCCGAAGGCACGCTGCCTGCCGCGCTGGATCGGCGGAATGTGACGGTAGAGCCGCCGCGCGATCCGTCTCACGGCGATCTGGCGACCAATGCGGCAATGGTGCTGGCCAAGGGAGCAGGCACCAATCCGCGTGCGCTGGCGGGGTTGCTGGAAGCGAAGCTTGCGGCGCTGGGTGAAGTGGAATCGGTCGAGATTGCCGGGCCGGGCTTCATCAACCTGCGGCTGGGTGAAAATACCTGGCGGGATGAATTGCGGACAATCACGCAGGAAGGTGTGGCTTATGGCCGCTCGTCTGTCGGCGCGGGCAAGCGAGTGAATATCGAATATGTTTCCGCCAATCCCACCGGGCCGATGCATATGGGCCATTGCCGGGGGGCCGTCGTGGGCGATGCGCTGGCTTCGTTGCTCGAATATGCGGGTTATGGGGTGACCCGCGAATATTATGTCAATGATGCGGGCGGGCAGGTCGATACGCTCGCCCGGTCGGTGCATTTGCGCTACCGCGAGGCGCTGGGCGAGGATATTGGCGAGATACCGGAGGGGCTGTATCCCGGCGATTATCTGATCCCGGTCGGCCAGAAGCTGGCGGCAGAGCATGGCGCTGTTTTTGTCAGCAAGCCGGAAAGCGACTGGCTGGTGCTGTTCCGCGAAGCAGCAGTTGCGGCGATGCTGGTGATGATCCGGGAAGATCTGGCATTGCTGGGCATCCATCATGATGTGTTCGCTTCGGAGGCTGAAGTGCAGCGGGCGAAAAAGCCGGAAGCGGCGGAGGCCGAATTGCGGGCGCGTGATCTGGTCTATGATGGTGTGCTTGAAGCGCCGAAAGGCGAAGTGGCGGAGGACTGGGAGCCGGTGGAACTGCCGCTGTTCCGTTCCACCAGGTTCGGGGATGATCAGGATCGGCCGATCAAGAAGTCCGATGGAAGCTGGACCTATTTCGGAGCGGATATGGCCTATCACTATCAGAAGGCGCAATCGGCAGACATGCTGATTGACATCTGGGGGGCCGATCATGCGGGCACCGTCAAGCGGATCAGGGCGGCCGTCGCGGCGCTGACTGATGGCAAGACACCGTTCGACGTCAAGCTGGTGCAGATGGTGCGGCTGTTGCGCGGGGGTGAGCCGGTGAAGATGTCCAAGCGCTCGGGCAATTTCGTGACGCTGGCAGATGTGGTGAACGAAGTCGGCAAGGATGTTGTCCGCTTCACGATGCTGACGCGCAAGGCCGACGCGCAGATGGACTTTGATTTCGCCAAGGTGGTGGAAGCATCGAAGGATAATCCGGTCTTCTATGTGCAATATGCCCATGCCCGGATTGCCAGCCTGAAACGCAAGGTGGCGGAAGCAGGATTTTCAGGCGATGCGGACCTGGCCCTGCTGGATGCCGAGGATCTGGAAATGGCCAAGCTGGCAGCGCAGTTTCCCCGGATTGTCGAATCCGCAGCGGCCAATCATGAGCCGCACCGGATTGCGTTTTACCTTTATGATCTGGCAGCCGCGTTCCACGCGCACTGGAATGCGGGCAATGACAGGCCGGAAAGGCGCATATTGGTGGTTAATAACGCTGCATTAACCCTGTCGCGGCTTTTCATGGCGGCGGCAATCGGGCAGGTTATCGCAAACGGCTTGTCAATCATGGGGGTGGCGGCCGCGCAGGAGTTGTGAACGATGACTGATACTGACCGCGAATTGAGCTTGCAGGACGAAGACCGTCTGCCCTGGCTCGAATCCGTCGATCATGATGACGAGGATGAAGGCGTTTCCAACACCAAGATGCTGGGCTTTGTGTTGGCCGCGCTGCTGGCGCTTGGGCTGGTTGTCGGCGGCACCTGGTGGCTGCGCGCGCAGGGCGATGGCCCCAAGGGCGATGGCACGCTGATCGCGGCCCAGGAAGGGGATTACAAGGTAAAGCCCAATGATCCTGGCGGGATGAAAGTGGAAGGGCAGGGCGATTCTGCCTTTGCTGCCTCCGAAGGCGCGGAAGCCAATGGCAAGGTGGATATGGCTGCCAAGCCCGAAGCGCCCGTGGCTGTGGTGAAGGAACCGGCAGCCGCCGCTGCCAAGCCGGTGGCAGTTGGCAAGGCAACGGTATCTGCGGCAGTTGCACCCGTGGCAAGCAAGCTTGCCGCCGCGCCGCTTCCCACTGCTGGCGGCGGCATCGTGCAGCTTGGGGCGTTCGGTTCGCAGGCAACCGCTGATCAGGCCTGGGGGGCGATGGTTGCCAAGACGCCTGCGCTTGGCCGTCTGTCCAAATCAGTTGAGCAGGCCAATGTGAACGGCAAGTCCGTCTATCGCCTGCGCGCCAATGCCGGCACGGCCGCTGCCGCTGCGGCG
>JANOAJ010000301.1:0-1934 GCA_031411035.1 Sphingomonadales bacterium | reverse complement strand
CGGCGTTGTAGGCCGGTTCGTGGAATATTTCGGCCCCGGCCTCGCCTCGCTGACGCTGGCCGACCGCGCCACCCTCGCCAATATGGCCCCGGAATATGGCGCGACCTGCGGTTTCTTCGGCATTGATGACAAGACGCTCGATTATATGCGCCTCACGGGGCGCAGCGATGAAGCCGTCGCGCTGGCGGAAGCCTATGCCAAGGCGCAGGGGCTGTGGATTGATCCCTCAGCGCCCGATCCGGTCTTCACCTCCACGCTGGAACTTGACATGTCGACCGTTGTGCCCAGCCTTGCCGGACCAAAACGCCCGCAGGACAAGGTGATCCTGACGCAGGTCGATGACGTGTTCAACGGCGATCTGAAGCGCGCGGCAAAGCGCGTCGCGGTCGAAGGCAAGACGCATGATATTGGTGATGGCGACGTTGTGATCGCGGCGATCACCAGCTGCACCAACACGTCGAACCCCGGCGTCCTCGTTGCCGCTGGTCTGGTGGCACGCAAGGCCAATGCCTATGGCCTGAAGCCCAAGCCCTGGGTGAAAACCAGCCTCGCCCCCGGTTCACAGGTCGTCACTGACTATCTGGATCGCGCAGGCCTCTCCGCGGATCTTGATGCGGTGGGCTTCAACCTTGTCGGCTATGGTTGCACGACGTGCATCGGCAATTCCGGGCCACTGGCCGAACCGATCAGCAAGGCGATCAACGGCAATGATATCGTCGCGGCCTCGGTGATTTCGGGCAACCGCAACTTTGAAGGCCGCGTTTCGCCGGATGTGCGCGCCAACTTCCTGGCCTCGCCACCGCTGGTCGTTGCCTATGCGCTCAAGGGCACGGTGACGGAAGATTTCACCACCACCCCCATCGGTCAGGCAACCGACGGCACCGACGTGTATCTGAAGGATATCTGGCCTTCCAATCAGGAAGTGGCCGATACGATGAATGCGTGTATCGACCGGGAAATGTTCCAGGCGCGCTACGCGAACGTCTATCTGGGTGACAAGCACTGGCAGGCCATTCAGGTGGAAGGATCAGACACATACAAATGGCGTGCCGGTTCCACCTATGTCGCCAACCCGCCCTATTTCGAAGGCATGAGCATGACGCCCGCCCCGGTGAGTGACATTGTCGGCGCCAAGCCGCTGGCGATCCTGGGCGATTCGATCACCACCGATCACATTTCGCCCGCAGGCAGCATCAAGGCTGACAGCCCGGCGGGCATCTGGCTGATGGAGCATCAGGTCGCGAAGGCGGACTTCAACTCCTATGGCGCGCGGCGCGGGCATCATGACGTGATGATGCGCGGCACCTTCGCCAATATCCGCATCAAGAATGAAATGGTGCCCGGCGTCGAAGGCGGCATGTCTTCCTATGGCGGCGAAACCATGTCGATCTATGATGCGGCGATGAAGCACAAGGCCGATGGCACGCCGCTCGTGGTGATCGGCGGCAAGGAATATGGCACCGGTTCCTCGCGCGACTGGGCGGCAAAGGGCACCAACCTGCTCGGCGTGCGCGCGGTGATCGTGGAAAGCTTTGAGCGCATCCACCGCAGCAATCTGGTCGGCATGGGCGTGCTGCCCCTGCAGTTCCAGAATGGCGACACGCGGACATCGCTTGGCTTGACGGGTGATGACAGCTTCACCATCGCTGGCGTTGCCGATCTGAAACCACGCCAGAGCGTGACGGTGAATGTGACGCGGGCGGATGGCAGCACGTTTAGCTTCGACGCCTTGTGCCGGATCGATACCGCCAATGAGGTGGAGTATTTCATGAACGGCGGAATCTTGCACTATGTGCTGCGGAAGTTGGCGGCTTAGGGGGTGTTTGGGGATTACAGTGTTAATTGGTGTTTGTGTCCCCGAAATTGCTTAGGTTAACGCAAGGGAGAATTGATTTTGGGAAATGATCTTCGTGCGTTGCTTTCACAAACCAAAG
>JANOAJ010000300.1:0-4131 GCA_031411035.1 Sphingomonadales bacterium | reverse complement strand
TGGCCTGCGCTATCCACGGCTGGAAAAGACCGGCACGGGTGAAAGCGGGCTGGATCGGCTGTTGAGCCCGCTGCCTTAGACTGTTTCCAGTTCAGGGAACCACCTCCGTCATTCCGGCCTTCGCCGGAATGACGGAGGTGGTTCCCTGAACTGGAAACAGTCTAAGGCAGCGGGCTCAACAGCCGATCCAGCCCGCTTTCACCCGTGCCGGTCTTTTCCAGCCGTGGATAGCGCAGGCCACCTGTCCATTGCAGATCCACATCGCGCACCCGGGTGCCCGTCCGGACGTTGAGGTGGATCGGCAGCATGTCTGTCTTCGCCTGAGTGACTGCCGCTCTCATAATATCGTCAGTATAGGCTGTGCCGTTGACCGCGATGATTTCGGCAGCCGTTGTCAGGCCGGCATCAAAGGCGGGGCTTCCCCAGATCACGCTGTTCAGGTGGCGATCCTTGCCAATGGTCATCCCCAGGGAATAGCTGAGATCGAGTTGCTTGGCGCGCTTTTCGGCGTCGCGGAAAAAAAGCGTGGGGGTGTCGGTATAGATCAGCCGGTAGCCGCCCCTAGTCAATCCGTTCAGCGGTGCACCTGCTGCTTTCTCGCTCAGCCGTGTCGCGAAAAACCCGGCCCAGTCATGGCGGCTGACATCATTCAGCGTTTTTATGACTTCGCCAAAATCATAGGTGCGAACGCCCCAGTCGCCATCGACGGGGCCAAAAAAGGCGCGGGCAAAATCATCAAGCGATTTGGTGCCTTTGCTTGCCTCGCGGATGATGGTGTCTGCTTCCAGCCATAGCAGCATCCCTTCGGCATAATAATCCTCGCTGCGCTGATAGCTGAGCCAGCCCTTGGGGCGGCGCGCCGTGATGACGGGATCGTTGGTGGTATCATCCAGACTGCGCCATTCGCGCGCCTTGCGGATATCGAGATTGGCAGCACTGGCGGCCAGCGCGTCAAGCGTATCCTGTTTGCTGAACAACCCGGAACGCGCACCCAGCACATAGCCCCAGAACTGGGTCTGTCCTTCATACACCCACAGCAGCCCGTCGCGCATCGGCGTGCGGAAATCGGGCGTCCACATGGTCTCGGGGCGGCGGTATTTGCCGTTCCAGCTATGCGTGAATTCGTGGGGCAGCAGATTGCGACGGCCCGGCCCGCTATCCCATTCAGTGAAGTATTCCGGGTTCGCCCCGTCTTCGGAGGATCGGTGATGCTCCAGCCCGATACTCCCCATCTGGTCGGAGAGGGAGAGCAGGAAATCATAATGATCGAAATGGCGGCTGCCGAACAATTTGATGGACTGATCGACAAGGCGGCGATGCGCCTCGATCTGTTCGGGCGTGGCGGCAAGGCCTGCCTCGCTATCGGCGATGATGTTGAGCGCGACATCGTGGCCCAGATCCTCACGCCGGAACCACCGGCCCGCGACGACGGGGCTGTCAACCAGCGTTTCATAACTGACGGTATCAAAGATCACGGGGCTGGCCCCCGCCTGGATTTGGCGCAGCGCTGTTGCCGCCTGCCATCCCGCCGGAAACCGCGCCCGCGCGCGCACGGGGATGTTGCGGGTGAACCAGCCCGCCGGATAGAGCGAGACAGACTGCCATTGCAGGTTCAGCATGTCGGGCGTCATCACGATGCGGCCCTGATCCGTCTCCGTGGCGGAGGCGAACTGGAAGCTGATCTCCAGCACCTTCACCCCTTCGGGCACATCGATGTGGAAGGCGTGGACATCCAGCACGTCGCGCTTCCAGATCATCGGCTTGCCGCCTGCCCTGATCGTCAGGCCCACCAGTTTCTCCACTTCCCCGCGCGGGGCGTGGTTGCCGGGCAGCCATTTGGGATAGAGCAGAGTCATGGGCCCGGGTGCTGGAACGGGGATGGTCTCGTTCACGCGGAAAATGCCGCGATCGGTATCGGTGGCGTCCACGGAAAGGGTGATCGTGCCGGGAAAGGGAATGTCGCGCGCGGGCGGGATGGTGTCGGTATAGGGGACCGCCTGAGGCTTGCTCAGTTGCTGCGCAGTCGCGGGAAGGGCAGGCAGGGCAAACGCCAACGCAAAAACAAACCGCTTCAAACCTATCCTCCGCCCAGCGTATTGATCGTGAAGGCCAATATGCCGATGTTGAAAACAAAAGCCACCACACACTGCGCCAGCACCACCCGGCGCATGGTGCGGCCATTGATCAGGATGTCGGATGTCTGGAACGTCATCCCCAGCGTGAAGGCGAAATAGACAAAATCCCAGTAATCCGGGGTCTTGGTGTCGGGAAAGGTCAGGCTCTTGCCGCCATCGCCCTTCCCGTAAAACAGATGGGCATAATGCAGCGCGTACAGCGTGTTGGCAAACAGCCAGGCCATCGCCAGCGTCACGATGATCAGCGAAGCCAGTGGCTCTCCCGGGCCGGAGAGTTCCGCCCAGATTGTGATCATCAGAACGGTCGCAATCACAGCCGCGATGACCAGAAGCATCGCCCGGTTGGCGTCATTTTCGGCGGCGTGGCGCTTGATGGATGCGGCGTCACCATCCTTGAGCAGCGGCCATAGCGAGGCGAGAAACAGGACAGCCGCGAAATCAAATCCGCCCATCACCGCATAATGCCATTTGGTTGTCATGAACTGGATTGCCGTTCCCGCACCTGTGAAGAAAAGCAGGAAGGCCAGAAACCGCGCGGGCGCGATGCGGTTGCCAAGGGTTTGTTTCCGGGGAGACGCCATGCACCGGGTGTAGCGTTTTGCCCCGCCCTCGCCTAGAGACCCGCGCATCATGGCCAAAATCGAAACACCCCGCCCCATCCGCGGCACTCAGTCAATGCTAGGCGAAGACGCAGACCGGTTTCATCATGTGGTGGAAACCTTTGATCGCGTGCGCCGCCTATACGGCTTCAGGCGGATCGAAGTGCCGGTGTTTGAAAGCACGGCCGTGTTCGCCCGCTCGCTCGGCGAAAGCACGGACGTGGTCTCCAAGGAAATGTATTCGTTCGAGGATCGCGGCGGGGATTCGCTCACTCTGCGGCCCGAATTTACGGCGGGCATTTGCCGGGCATACCTTACCGAAGGCTGGCAACAATATACGCCGCTCAAGGTCGCGACGCACGGGCCGCTGTTCCGCTACGAACGCCCGCAAAAGGGCCGCTTCCGCCAGTTCCACCAGCTTGATGCCGAAGTGATCGGTGCTGCCGAACCGGCGGCAGATGTGGAACTGCTCTGCTTTGCTGATCAGTTGCTCAAGGAACTGGGGATCGCGGACGGCATTACGCTCAAGCTCAACACCCTGGGCGATGGCGGTTCGCGCGAGGCGTGGCGCGCGGAGCTGATTGCGCATTTCGAGGCGCACCGGGCGGACCTTTCCGAAGACAGTCTTGAACGCCTCCACAAAAACCCGCTGCGCATCCTGGACAGCAAAGACCCGCGTGACCGCCCGATTGCCGATGCCGCGCCGGATATCGACACCTTCCTGACCGACGAAGCCCGCGACTTTTTCGATACGGTCACGGCAGGTCTGGACGCCGCAGGCGTGAAATGGACGCGCGATGCCCGGCTGGTGCGCGGGCTGGATTATTACCGGCACACGGCGTTTGAATTTGTGACAGACAGGCTGGGCGCGCAAGGCACCGTGCTGGGCGGCGGGCGCTATGACGGGCTGATGGAAAGTCTGGGCGGGCCGCTCACGCCTGCGGTCGGCTGGGCTGCCGGGATTGAGCGGTTGGGGATGATGATTGATTTGCCGTTTCAGGAATCTGGCTTTGCCATAATCGCGGACAAGCCAGAATTTGAAACTGTTGCGATGCAAGTGAGACAGCAGTTTCGCACCGTCGGACTGCCTATTTCGAGTGCCTATCGCGGGAATGCGAAACGGCAAGCCGAATTGGCGCACAAGCAGGCAGCGAACGGCATCATCTATGTTCGGGGAATTGAGGCTGGGGTTCCGAAGCTGCATTTTTCGGTGCCGAAGGAACGGGATGACGGCCAACTGATGCAGGCAATGAAGATATGGTCTGATCACTACGGGCATGGATTCGGCGGATCAGAATCGTGATCGAATTTCCTTTCCAACCTTGTCATGCTGGCTCGCTGCGCTTCGGTTGCAAGCCCCTCCCCTTCAGGGGAGGGGTTGGGGTGGGGCGTGTCAT
>JANOAJ010000299.1:0-14748 GCA_031411035.1 Sphingomonadales bacterium | reverse complement strand
ATCGAACCGGGTGCGCTCGAACTGCTGAAAATGAGCCCGCGTATTTTGCGCTCTTCGCTGTGCGATCTGATCGATACCGAAATTGCCAACCAGCGCGCGGGCCAGCCTTCGGGCATCTGGGCCAAGATGAATTCTCTCGTTGATCCCGCGATTATCGAGAAACTGTATGAGGCAAGCGGTGCAGGCGTGCCGATTGATCTGATCGTGCGCGGCATTTGCTGTTTGCGGCCCGGCGTGGCGGGCTTGTCGGAGAATATCCGGGTGAAGTCCGTTGTCGGTCGTTTTCTGGAACACAGCCGCATATGGGCGTTCGGCAACGGCGGCGCGCTGCCCAATGACAAGGCGCGGGTGTGGATTTCCTCCGCCGACTGGATGCAGCGCAATTTTGATCGACGTGTGGAATATATGCTGCCCATCGAAAATCCGACTGTTCATGATCAGGTGCTGGATCAAGTGATGGTTGCCAATCTGCTTGATAGTGAGCAAAGCTGGGAATTGCAGGCCGATGGCCGCTATGTTCGCGTCGCACCCGGAGACAAGCCATTCAATCTCCATCGTTATTTCATGACCAACCCGTCGCTCTCCGGGCGGGGGGCTTCGTTCGACAAGCGATCGGGCGTGCCAAAGCTAAGCCTCGTGCGCGGAAAATAGGTTCTGTGAGAGGGACTGTCCCTTCAGGGACTGTCCCTAGGTTCCAACAAATGGGTACAGTCCCTGAAGGGACTGTACCCGTGGTTGCCAGCAGATGAATTCCCCCGATCGCTTTGCCGTTATCGATATCGGTTCCAATTCGATCCGCCTTGTCGTTTATGGCGCGCCCCTGCGTGCACCGACGATCCTGTTCAACGAGAAAGTGATGGCCGGGCTGGGGCGCGGCGTTTCGGCGGACGGACTTCTGGACGAAGGCGCGATGGCGATCGCTCTGGTTGCTCTGCGCCGGTTTGCCTTGCTGGCAGCGGAAATGGGGGCTGGAAGCCCGTTGACGGTGGCGACCGCTGCCGTGCGTCAGGCGGCCAATGGTGAAGCGTTTCTTGCGCAAATCCGTGAAAGCGGTTTGCCCGTGCGCCTTCTTTCGGGCGCGGAAGAGGCTGAAGCCGCTGGCCGCGGGGTGATTGCAGGGTTTGACAATGCCGATGGCATCGTTGGTGATCTGGGCGGTGGCAGTCTGGAACTGGTGCGGGTGAGTGGCGGTGCGATTGGCAAGCGCGCCTCGTTTCCGCTGGGCGTACTGCGGATTGCGGCGCTCCGTGCCAAGGGCAAGGCGTTTTTTGAACGGCAGGTGTTCAAGCAACTCAAGGCGGAAGGCTGGCTGGGGGCGGGGCAGGGGCTGCCCTTCTATCTTGTCGGCGGATCGTGGCGCGCGCTGGCGCGGATCCATATGCATCTGACCCAGTATCCGCTGCCCATCCTCCATCATTATGCCATGCCGCCGCAAGCCGCGACCCGGTTGGTGCGGGCCGTGTCCCGGATTGATCGTGTGACGATGAAAGGGCTGGGCATTGTTTCGAGCGCGCGCCAGCCAGCGCTGGGCGATGCCGCTGCCATGATGTCCTCGCTTGTTCATGCGTTGCAACCAGACCGGCTGGTGGTTTCCGCCACCGGCCTGCGTGAAGGCCTGCTCTATGATCAATTGCCGCAGGCCGTGCGGGCAGAAGATCCTCTGATCGTTTCGGCACGGGCCGAAGGTGCGCGGCAGGGGCGATTTGCCGAACATGGTGATGCGCTTAACCGCTGGATCGCGCCCCTATTTGGCGGGGAAAGCGCCGAACAGTCACGGTTGCGGCACGTCGCCTGCCTGCTTGGCGATATCGGCTGGGCGGCCAATCCGGATTTTCGTGCCGAACGCGGTCTGGAAATGGCGCTGCACGGCAATTGGCTGGCGATGACGCCGCAAGGGCGCGCACTCGTGGGTCAGGCGCTGTTTGCAGCCTTTGGCGGGGGATCAGTGCGGCCTGACATTCTCACCAAGCTGGCCAGTATCGAGGATCTAGATCGCGCCCGTGCCTGGGGACTGGCGATCCGCCTTGGCCAGCGGCTTGGCGGCGGTGTTGAAGGGCCACTGGCGCAAAGCCGGCTATCTGTTTCGGGGGGGCGCCTGACCCTGACGCTGGAACCCGAGATTGCGGCGCTCGGCGGGGAAGCTGTGGAACGGCGGCTACGTCAGCTTGGTAATGCGCTGGGTCTAGCCTTTTCGGTAAAGAGCGGGCCGGCCCTTTAACCCGTCAATCGTCTTCGGTTCTTGTCATGATCAGCTTGCCGCCTTTGACAGCGAAACCCAGCTTGCCTTCCACCAGCGCCAGCGCATCGCGACCGAACTGATCGAAGCGCCAGTCTTCGAGCACAGCCAGTCCTTCGCGCTGTCCCGCAGCAAGCTGTTCCAGTTCGTCTGACCGGGCCAGCAGCCGTGAGGCGACATTGATTTCGCGCGAGCGGATCTTGAGCAGCAGCTTCAGCAGATCGGCCACCAGCGCGCCTTCCTTGCCCAGTCCGGGCTTGCGATCCTCACGAGGGGGCAGTTCGCTATCGGGAAGCGGCACGGCCTCTTCCAGCACGACCATCATCCGCGCCCCGATGTCATTGGTCGCCCAGCCGGGGGAGAGGCCGCGCACCTTTGGCAGATCTGATTGCCTTTTGGGCGGATGGGAAGCGATATCGGCAATCGTCTCATCCTTCACAATGCGCCCTCGGGGCAGGTTCTTGCTCATGGCTTCCCGTTCGCGCCACGCAGCCAGTGATTTCAGCCGCCCGAGCAATTCGGGCTTTCGGCCCGCGACGCGGATGCGCTTCCACGCTTCTTCCGGCGGGTTGGAATAGGCACCGGGTTCGGCGAGCCGTTCCATTTCCTGATCCAGCCAATGGCCGCGATCAAGCTTGCGAAGTTTATTCAGCATCTTGGGAAACAGCGTCGCCAGATGGGTAACATCGCCAATGGCATAATCGATCTGGCGCTTGTCGAGCGGGCGGCGTGCCCAGTCTGTAAAGCGCGCGCCCTTATCCAGATGGATGCCGAGCAGTGATTCGACCAGATTGGAATAGCCGATCTGTTCACCTTGTCCCAAAGCCATTGCTGCAATTTGCGTATCGAACAGCGGATGGGGCGTCTTGCCGGTCAGATTATAGACGATTTCAATGTCCTGGCTGCCGGCATGGAAAACCTTCAGAACATCCTCATTATCCACCAGCAAATCCAGCAACGGATCAAGATCAATGCCGGGTGCCATCGGATCAATTGCCGCCGCTTCGTCCGCATCGCCGATCTGGATCAGGCAAAGTTCCGGCCAGAAGGTGTTTTCCCGCATGAACTCGGTATCAACAGCGACAAAGGGCGATTGCGCCAGCCGGGCGCAGAGCGCGGCCAACTGTTCCGAATCTTCGATAAGCGGGTGAATGTGCATCATCCCCCCATAGCGCGCTGCATTGCCTTGACAAATAGGCGCTTGCCCTGTGTTAGGCGCGCATGACTGAACTTCACAGCTTTCGCAGCCACAATTGCGCCCAGTTGCGCGCCGCCAATGTTGGCCAGACCGTCCGCCTGTCCGGCTGGATTCACCGCAAGCGCGAACATAGCAATGTGCTGTTCGTCGATTTGCGCGATCATTACGGCCTGACGCAGATCGTTGCCGCCGCCGGATCAGACGTGTTTGCCGTGCTAGATGGTGCGCGCGCCGAGTCTGTGGTCACGGTGGATGGCCTGGTGGTCGCGCGTGATGCCGCCACGATCAATCCCAATCTGAAAACGGGCGAGATTGAAATTCATGCGCGGAGCGTGGTGGTGCAGTCCAGTGCCCAGGAATTGCCCCTGCCGGTGTTCGGCGAAGCAGACTATCCTGAGGAAATTCGCCTGAAATACCGTTATCTTGATCTGCGGCGTGAACGCCTGCATGCCAATATCATGCTGCGTTCCAACGTGATTTCGTCGATCCGGCGGCGGATGATTGATCAGGGCTTTATGGAATTCCAGACCCCGATCCTGACGGCATCAAGCCCGGAAGGCGCGCGCGATTATCTGGTGCCCAGCCGGGTGCATCCCGGAAAATTCTATGCGCTTCCGCAAGCCCCACAGATGTTCAAGCAATTGCTGATGGTCGCGGGATTTGACCGCTATTTCCAGATCGCGCCCTGTTTCCGTGATGAAGATGCGCGGGCCGACCGTTCGCCCGGGGAATTCTATCAGCTCGATTTCGAAATGAGCTTTGTGACGCAGGATGATGTGTTCAATGCCATCGAACCTGTTCTGCATGGCGTGTTTGAGGAATTTGCCAACGGCAAGACAGTAACCCCGGCACCATTCCCGCGCATTCCCTATCGCGAATCGATGCTGAAATATGGCTCGGACAAGCCCGACCTGCGCAACCCTTTGCTGGTGCATGATGTGACGGAACATTTCCGCGCATCGGGCTTCGGGCTGTTTGAGCGTATTGTTGGGGATGGCGGTGTCGTGCGCGTGGTTGCAGCGCCCAATACTGCCGACAAGAGCCGCAAATATTTTGACGAAATGAACGACTGGGCACGCAGCGAAGGCCATGCAGGTCTTGGCTATGTCACGCGCAAGGGCGGGGAATTCGGTGGCCCTATCGCCAAGAATCATGGCGAGGAAGGCATGCTGGCCATTTACGCCGCGCTAGGCCTTGGTCCGGATGACGGGCTGTTCTTCGCAGCAGGCAAGGAATTGCAGGCGGCCAAGCTGGCAGGCGCTGCCCGCAACCGGGTGGGGCAGACGCTGGGCCTGATCGAAGAAGGCAGTTTCAAATTCTGCTGGATCGTCGATTTCCCGATGTATGAATATGATGAGGACGCGAAAAAGGTCGATTTCTCGCACAACCCCTTCTCGATGCCGCAGGGCGAACTCCATGCGCTGGAAACGATGAACCCGCTCGACATTCTGGCGTTCCAGTATGACATCGTCTGCAACGGCGTTGAGCTTTCCAGCGGTGCGATCCGGAACCACCGGCCCGAAATCATGTACAAAGCATTCGAAATTGCCGGGTATAGCCAGGAAGATGTGGACACCAATTTCGCAGGCATGATCAATGCCTTCAAATTCGGTGCCCCCCCGCATGGTGGCTCCGCGCCAGGCATTGACCGTATCGTCATGCTGCTGGCCGACGAACCCAATATTCGCGAAGTCATCACCTTCCCGATGAACCAGAAGGCCGAAGACCTGATGATGGGCGCACCTGCCCCTGTGTCACTGAAGCAGTTGCGGGAACTGAATATCCGGACGGTGGAGCAGACAAAGGCGGGATGAGCCTGATCACACCCGCACAACATCGCTTCGCTGCGCCTGCAGGGGAGATATGCTGGTTTGAATGGGGAGCGGCGGGGAGAGGGCCCACGCTGCTGTTGCTCCACGCAACAGGATTTCATGCGCGTTGCTGGGATCAGGTGGTGGCGGCGCTGCCATCTGGTCTGCACGTCATTGCCCCGGACTTTCGCGGCCACGGGCGCAGCTATCGCCCGGCAACGCTGATGGACTGGGCAGGGACAGCGGCAGATATTGCTGCGTTGGTGGAAAGCGAAATGCCCGGGCCGGTTTTCGGTGTGGGCCACAGTATGGGCGGCACGGTGCTGGCGCGCGTCGCGGCCGCATTGCCAGACCGGTTCTCCCGCCTGCTCCTGGTCGATCCAGTGATTGTACCATCGGAGATATATCGCGATCCGCCCTTTGCCAGGGGTACAGATCCGCTCGATCATCCTGTGTCGCGTCGTCGCAACGCATGGGCCAGCGCCGAAGCGATGGCCGTCCAATTCAGTACGCGGACACCCTACAGCCAGTGGCGCCACGAGGTGCTGACAGACTATTGCCGGCATGGTCTGGTCGCGGCGGAGACGGAAGAAGGGCTGGAACTGGCCTGTCCGCCATTCCTGGAAGCCTCGGCCTATATCGGCGCGGCGCAAAGCGATCCCTATCCGTTGCTGGGCGAGATCACCTGTCCCGTGACCGTACTGCGAGCGCGCTACGCGGAGCGCGCGTCACCGCTCGATTTTTCCATAAGCCCCACATGGCCGGGACTGGCTGCGGAATTCCGGGACGGACGGGATATGCACTGGCCTGAGCTTAGTCATTTCATCCCGATGGAAGCGCCCGAGCGTATGGCCACACTGATTGCGGAGGGGATGGCCGCAGAACGGAGTTAACCGGTTCGCAATAGCGGCTCTGGTTTGTTAGGCTGGTTGGGATACGACAGGAACGCGCCATGACGATCAAATTATCCGACTTCGAATCCGGCAAGAAATATGATGGCGACTATGAAGCCGATCTGCTTGCCTTGCAGGAACGGCTCGCGCGGATTCAGGTGGCGCACATCATCCACGGCAAATCCGCAATCATTGCGATTGAAGGCTGGGATGCTTCTGGGAAGGGCGGGGCGCATACGCGGCTTGTGGCAGGCTGGGATCCGCGCTGGTTTCAGGTCTGGCCGATTGCAGCGCCGACTGAGGAAGAGCGGGTTCGGCACTTTCTCTGGCGTTTCTGGAAGCGTTTGCCCGGCAAGGGCGAAATTAACATCTTTGACCGCACCTGGTATGGCCGGGTTCTGGTCGAGCGCGTGGAAGGCTTTTGCAGCGAAGCTGATTGGAAGCGTGGCTATGACGAGATCAACGAATTCGAGGCGCAGCAGCGCGATAGCGGCGTGACCCTAATCAAGATATTTCTCCACATCACGCAGGAAGAACAGGATAAACGCTTCCGCGACCGGCTCGAGAGTCCCTGGAAACGCTGGAAAACCGGCAAGGATGATTATCGCAACCGAGCGCGGCGCGCGGATTATCTCAAAGCCTATGCCGATATGTTTGAGCGCACTGACACGCGCTGGGCACCCTGGACGGTGATTGACGGCAACAACAAGAAGGCCGCCCGGATCGCGACCCTGAGCGCGATTGCGGACAGCCTTGAGAAAGGCGTGGATATGAAGCCTTTGCCTGCCGATCCCGAAGTGGTGGCGCTGGCCGAAGCGGCGCTGGGCGGGGCGATCGTGGAGAAAGCGGGTGACGACGATTAGGCGGCAGGCCGGTTCTTCAGCCGGTGCCAGATGAACCACGCCCCGCCAGCGACGAGCACCAGCAGGATCAGCGCGTCGAGGCTGTGAAATGCGGCCTTCAGGCGCGGGTCATTATTCCACGCAGCGCCCAGCTTCATCCCAATCCATGCCAGGCCGAAACACCAGGGCCATGATCCCGCAAAGGTATAAAGGTGGAATTTGGCCAGCGGCATTCGTGCCACGCCTGCAGGAAATGCGATGAAGGTGCGGATGACAGGCAATAGTCGCCCAATCAGGACGGCCAGGCTGCCATAGCGGGCAAAAAAACGATCGGCCTTGTCCAGTTCATCGACGCCGATCAGCAGATAATGGCCATATTTGGCAATCAGCGGACGCCCACCGCGCTTGCCGGCTTCATACGCAATGATTGAGCCAAGGTTGCACCCGATCGCCCCTGCGGTTGCCACTTCAAACAGGCCGAAACGCCCGGTCGAGACGAGATAGCCCGCAAAGGGCATGATGATTTCGGAGGGCAAGGGAATACAGGCCGATTCGATAGCCATCAGCAGTGCCACGCCCGCATAGCCCCCCGCTGAAATGACGCCAGTGGTGAAGGCCGCGAGCCAGGTCAGGATGGATTCGATCATGGCGGGTGGGTAGCATTGCGTATGCGTAGCGCAACCCCTTCCACTGCCGCGTCGCAGATCAGCTCAGGTTTTGGCCTTGCATGTTTCGGAGATTTGCGGATGTTGCGCCCGCACGCAAAAGCGGGAGGATTTCATGTCTGCGGTGGGTATTGGCGGCATCTTTTTCCGGGCAAATGATCCTGAAGCCCTGCAAAAATGGTATCAGGAACATTTGGGTATCGCGGTTGATTACGCGTCTCCCTGGGTGCAGCAATCCGGGCCAACCCTGTTTATGCCCTTTCCGCGCGACACGGACTATTTTCCTGCGGACAAACAATGGATGGTCAACTTCCGCGTGACGGAACTCGACAAGCTGATCGCAGACCTGCGCAACGCCGGGGTTGAGGTTATCACCAGTCCGGATTGGAATTCGCCAGAGACCGGCAAATTCGCCCGCATTCACGATCCGGAGGGAAATCCGGTCGAATTGTGGGAGCCGCCCTGTGAATAGGGCCAGTCGCTAATAGGCGATTGCCATTACCTCATATTCAATTTCGCCGACCGGCAGCGTCACTTTGCGCAAGTCACCCACTGCGGCACCTCTCAGGGCGCGGGCCATGGGGGCGTTCCAGCCGATCTTGCCTGCGTTCGTATCAGTTTCATCATCGCCCACCAGCGTTATGGTGCGCTGGCGGTCATCCTCGTCCGCAATTGTGACGGTCGCGCCGAACCAGACGCGGCTTTTGTCAGGTTGTTCGGCAGGATCAATGACGCGCGCCGCTTTCATCCGCCTGGAAAGCCAGCCCAGTTCGCGGTCGATCTCCCGCAGGCGCTTCTTGCCGTAGAGATAATCGCCATTTTCCGAACGGTCGCCATTGCCCGCTGCCCAACTGACGACATCCACCATCTTCGGACGTTCGTCCACCATCAGGAAACGATACCGGGCGCGCAGGGTTTCGAGCCCGGCTGACGTGATGTAATTCGGCGCGTCCACTCTGTTCAGCGGCTGCCATATTCCACGCCGGAACGTCCCAGATAGGACGCCAGCGTTACCGGCGCACGATTATTGCGGCGCGGGTTGACCAGATCATAGACCACCGCATTTTCCAGCACCCGCTGCACATAGTTGCGCGTTTCGGACAGCGGGATTTTCTCGATCCAGCCAATCACGTCAGCGCCGGGCAAGCGGGGATCGCCTATGGTTCCCAGCCATTTGTTCACGTTGCCTGGGCCGGCATTGTAGGCAGCAACGGCCAATACATATGATCCGCCGAACCGGTCCATCATCTGGCCGAAATAGGTTGCGCCAAGCCGGATGTTATAGTCCGGGGTGTAAAGGCTGCCAATGTCGTAGGTAACCCCGGCGGCGCCTGCCGTTTCGCGCGCCGTGCCGGGCATCAATTGCATCAGGCCTCGCGCACCGGCATGGCTGATGATCTGGCGGTCAAACTGGCTTTCCTGTCGCGTGATGGCATGAATCATCGTCCAGCTTCCGGCAACATCATCCGGCACGGACAGGCGCGGGAAAGCCGTGCGCAAATAATCGCCCAACCCGGAAGAGCGGGCATTGCGCCCCACCATCACGGCGAGATCTGGGCGGTTGATCTTCTGGGCCAATTCGGTCGCCAGCACCGAATCGAGGTCAGTGCTGGCGCTGTTGGCGATGGCGCGGACAAATTTGGTCTGATCAAGCCATTGGCCCTGCATACCCAGAAACTTGACCGCTTTCACGAGCGATGAATTTTCAAAGGCTTCCCGCTGGGATCCCGAGATTTCAACGGTCCGCTGGATGAGCGGCGGTGCCACCGGGCGACCCAGACGTTCAAGGGCAAGCTGTCCGTGGAACTGGTCGAAATACTGTCCCGCATTTTCATAATAGCTGGTCGCGAGTGCCTTGTTCCCGGCCGCTTGCGCTGCACGACCGGCCCAATAGAGGCCCTTGGAACGGGTCTGGGCAGATTTCGCGGCGTTGCCGTACATCGCAAACAGGGCAATGGCATCTTGCGGCCTGCCAAGCTGGGTCAGCGCAGCCTGACCGCCAAGCCAGGCAACATTGGTATAGTTATCCCGTTCGGAAAAAGGCTTGGTGCTGATGTCCGTGCCTGCCGGGTAGGCATCGCCCAACTGCCGCGCGATGCTATAGACCGTCGAGAACTGGCCGTCATTATTGGCCGCCTTGGCGGTAACATAAAGCGTTGCCAGCCATTTGTCAGGGTCAAGCGGGGGCGCGGACAGCGCCCGTGGCGCCGCCAGCAACTCTCGCGACGCTGGTAGTTGGCCGGTATTGCGTTGCCACCAGTTGCGATCCGCCAGGAACCCCGCGTCATTCCGGGCGTTGTCGAAAACGATGCCGGATTTGGCGGCGGCATCAGGGGCCTTGGTAAGCATGGCAAGGCGCGCGTCAAAAATGGCGCGTTTCGCCGGGCTCACCAGAACCAGTTGCCGCGCGGCGTTGGTTGTGGCGCGATCCCACAGCAGACGATCCATCCGCGCGTCATTGTCGCCCGGCTGGATGGCGTCGGCAAAGCTGTTGATCACGCGCGCCTCATCTTCGGGAGCAAGCGCTCCGCCTACCCAGGCAGCTTGTGCAGCAGCGCGGGCCTCGTCACGAAATCCACGAGCCGAAAGCGCTTCGGCAAAGCGCAGGTTTGCCGTGGGGCTGAGGGCCGGATATTTGCGGAAGAAAGCAATCACCTGATCATTGGATTCCAGCCCTGGCCGGAGCATCTTTTCGGCATTCTTGCGCATCGCCAGTGCGTCGGGGAAACCGGGGTGGCTGATCAGAAAGCTGGCATAGGACGCAAACGCGAAACTGTCCGACTGGCTGAGTGTCCGCCATTCATATACCGCATTGGCGATCGGGTCTGTCGCGGTGCCGTTGCCGAATGAATAGGGGCTGATGCCCGATGGTGCGGGCTGCGCACAAGCCGCCGTGGCGGCCATGGCGGCACCGGCCATTGACATGGCCAAAATTAAGCGCATCGCGCCGCTGGACAGGGCGGGGTGTGCGCCCCTATTTGCGCGGCTTGCAGAAATGTTTGTCATCATCACGCTGATATGGCGTGTGATGGTGCCAAGGTGAAGGGTTTAACGCATGTTTTCGGGCTCAATACCGGCTCTGGTGACTCCTTTTCGCGACGGATTGATTGATGAAGCGGCTTTCCGGCGTCTGGTGGACTGGCAAATCGCCGAAGGATCATCCGCCCTGGTGCCGTGCGGCACCACAGGCGAGAGCGCGACGCTTTCCTATGAAGAGCATTATCGCGTCATCGAACTGTGTATCGAGCAGGCAGCAGGGCGGGTGCCGGTGATCGCCGGATGCGGTTCAAACGATACCGCAACGGCAGTGCGTCATATGGCTTTTGCAAAGGATGCGGGGGCGGATGCGGCGCTGGTGGTCGCGCCCTATTACAACCGACCCAACCAGGATGGCATTTTTGCGCACTACGCCCATCTGGCGGACAATAGCGACCTGCCAATTGTCGTCTATAACGTGCCCGCCCGTACGGTGACGGATATTCAGCCCGAAACCATGGCACGGCTTGCTGCGATACCCTCGATTGTCGGGATAAAGGATGCCAGCGGCAATCTGGCGCGGGTGGGTGCGCACCGGCTGGGCTGCGGCACCGATTTCTGCCAGCTTTCGGGCAATGACGATATGGCGCTGGCGTTCAACGGCGCAGGCGGTGTGGGGTGTATCTCGGTGACGGCCAATGTGGCGCCGCGCCTCTGCGCGGACTTTCAGAAGGCATGTCAGGACGGTGATTTTGCGCGTGCGCGCATCCTGAATGACCAGCTTCACCCGTTGCATGGTTCGCTCTTTGCCGATGCGTCTCCGGGGCCGACAAAATATGCCATGACCCGTTTGGTGGACTGGATGGTGGCGGATGTGCGCCTGCCAATGACGCCGCCTTCTCACGCCGCGTGCAAGATTGTGGATGCCGGGCTGGAGGCCGCAGGTCTTATCTGATGGCACGTCCCCGCACCAATGGTACCAAAGTGAAAACCGTCGCCGAGAACCGGCGCGCGCGCTTCGATTTTGAGATTGATACCGTCTATGAGGCCGGGCTCGCGCTGACGGGTACCGAAGTGAAATCGCTGCGTGGTGGTGAAGGCTCGATTGCCGAAAGCTATGCGGAGGTGAAGGACGGTCAGGTCTGGCTGATCAATTCCAACGTGCCCGAATTCAGCCATGGCAACCGCTTCAATCACGAACCCAAACGTCCGCGCAAACTGCTGCTCCATGAGCGGGAAATCAACAAGATGCACGGCGCGGTGATGCGTCAGGGCATGACGTTGGTGCCGCTATCAATCTATTTCAACGAGCGGGGCCGCGCCAAGATCGAGATTGCGATCGCCAAGGGCCGCAAGGCCCATGACAAGCGCGAACATATCAAGGAACAGGACTGGAAGCGGGAAGCGGCGCGCCTGTTGAAGGATCGCGGATGAGCACGCTGGTGAATTGGCTGCGCGGACACGTCCCGACGCGCGAATCGATTGCATCGAATCGTTGGACGAAGCCGTTCGCCAAACATTTGTTGCGCCCTGATCTCTGGCACCTCAACCGGCGTTCGGTGCCCCGCGCTGTGGCCGTCGGACTGTTGATCGCCCCGGTCATCCCGGTGGCGCATACACTGGTAGCAGCGCTTGCGGCGGTGCCGACACGGTCGAATGTCTGGATTGCCGCGACAATCACCTGGTTGATCAATCCGCTGACGATCCCCTTCTTCTATTACTCCGCCTATAATGTCGGGAAAGCGCTGCTCAGGCTCGAAAGCATCTCACCCGTGCCGCAGGTAACCCATGCAGCCACTGGACATGCGCAGCATTGGGCAGAGTGGCTCTATGCCACCTCCGGCCCGCTGGCGCTTGGCACGCTGGTGATGGCAACGATCCTTGCGGCCGTTGGCTATCTGGTATCGTCTTTCCTCTGGAAATTGTGGATCGGCCGCAAATGGCGCCGTCGCCACCGCAAGGTGGCCTGATATGGAACCGCCATCGCCATTTGCCCGGGTTGTGAAATCGTCGGAACGCGGGCTGCTGGTGCTTGTCGGGATTGTCTCCCTTCTGTCTGCGGCGCTCGTCTTGTGGATCGCACATGATGCGGTGCTGGCAGCGGGATTCGCGGCCGCAACGATGATATTTGCGACCGTCCTGCACGTCGCGCGGTCGCTCTTTCGTCCTGCGGCGCAGGCCCGGATCGAGTTTGACTGGGCGCTGGTGCGGGAAGCGGCAGACAATGATGAAGCGGCCATTGCGGTAACCGATCGGGCAGGGAGGCTGGTTTGCGCCAACAGCTTGCACGAAAGCTGGTTTGGCGGACCAACTGCGCCGCCTGCGCTGGGGCTGGGCGATGCCGGGGAATCCAGTCTTGGCGCGGCGGGCCGGGCCGCGTGGCGCGATGGCAGGGCCAGCGCTGGCGGGCTTAAGCGCGATCATCTGCATTTCGGTGCGGAAGTGATCAGGGGCGGACGCAACGAGGATCACCTGATCTGGCGCTTCACTGCGGCCCGGGCGTTTGACATGGCGTCCGAAGCGCGGCGGCTGATCGAAGGCGAAGCGGGCAACCGGCTGGGTGAAGCCGGGATCATGGCTGTGTTGATTGGGGCTGATGGACGCGTCCAGAGTGCGACGCGGGCGATGCTCTTGCGTGCGGCGGGCCGGGCGGATGCCCCCCTTGGCGGGCGCGACTTTGTGAGCCTGCTTGCGACCAGCCAGGAAGGCGAAGTGCGGTTTTCGGCAGAGGGGGCAAAGGGCGCACCCTTGCGGCTGATGCAGATACCCCTTGAACCCGATAATCCGGAAACCTCCACGCTGGTCCTGATCCTCGATGATGATGCGTCCCCCACGGGCACGGGCGGCGGCATTGCCCATATCCAGTCGCTTCTCGGGATCCTGCCTCTTGGGCTGGCTCTGGCGGACCGCGATGGCCGCTTCCTGTTCCTGAACGACGCCTTTTGTCGCGCCGTCAATCTGCCAGCGGGCTCCCGGCCCATCTATCCGGGTGATCTGGTGGTGCGGGAAGACAAGGCCGCTGTCGCCGATTCGGTACGCCGATTTGCCACGGGGCAGGCGATGACGGGGGATATTGCCGTGCGCCTGAGGGATCAGCCTGAAGAGCCGGTTGCCCTTACCATTGCAGGCGCGCGCGGGCTGGGGGAAGCGGCGGTGCTGCTTTCCATCAAGGATAACAGCGAGGAATCACGCCTCAAGAAACAGGTTGCGCAAGCCACCAAGATGCAGGCTGTCGGCCAGCTTGCGGGTGGCGTGGCGCATGATTTCAACAATATCCTGACCGGCATTCTGGGCCATTGTGATCTGATGATGATGCGCCACACGCCAGGGGACAGTGATTATGATGACATCCAGCAGATCCGCAGCAATGCCAATCGCGCCGCCAGCCTGACGCGGCAATTGCTGGCCTTTTCCCGCCAGCAGACGCTGCGGCCCCAGATATTGCAGTTGCCGGATATTGTTTCGGAAATTTCCAACCTGCTCCAGCGCTTGCTGGGTGAAACGGTGGTGCTGACAGTCAAGCATGGCCGCAATCTGGGTGCGGTGCGCGCTGATCCGGGGCAACTGGAACAGGTGATCGTCAACCTTGCGGTCAATGCCCGCGATGCGATGCCACGGGGCGGCACCGTGACCATCCAGACCTATAGCGTGCCGATCGCCGAAGTGCGCAAACTGGGCAGCGATATCCTGCCAATCGCGGATTATACCGCGCTCAGCGTGTCTGATACGGGCACCGGCATTGCGCCCGAACTGCTGCCCAAGATATTCGAGCCCTTTTTCACCACCAAGGAAGTGGGGAAGGGCACCGGGCTTGGCCTTTCCACCGTTTACGGGATCGTTAAGCAATCGGGCGGGTTCATCTTTGCCGATTCCAAGCCGGGGGAAGGGACGAGCTTCGTCATCTACCTGCCTGTCCACCGGGCTGAAGCACCCGCCGCCCCGGCACGCGTGAAGGCAAAGGAAAAACCTGCCGAATCCTGGGGAAGCGGCACAATCCTGCTTGTCGAGGATGAGGATATGGTGCGTGCCGTTGCCGAACGAGCGCTGTCCCGGAACGGCTACACAGTGGTGACTGCCGAGAATGGTGAGGCTGCGTTGCAGATTCTCGCCCAGCGCAGCGATATTGA
>JANOAJ010000298.1:0-2875 GCA_031411035.1 Sphingomonadales bacterium | reverse complement strand
GCGCAACCAGCGCCAGTGGAGCTTCAATCTCGATTTCGGGCTGGCGCCGGATACGAACATTTCGAACGGCACCAACGCGACCACGGTCGACGCCACTTTCGGATCACAGACCATTCCCCTGACGCTGAGCAACACGGCGCGCCAGAAATCAGGCACCGGACAGACGCTGAGCGCGGGCGGGACCGCCCGGCTGAACCTGGGTGGCGACACGAGGCTGGTGATCGATGGCGACGCGCAGGGCGTCAATTACAAGGGAAAGTCATTTGATGATTTCAGCGGCCAGATGGCTGTCGGGCCGGCCTTTCAGCTATCCGACGATACCACGCTGACCGTGCAGGCGCTGGGCAGCCAGCGCTATTATGGCGGCAAGCGGGCGGCTACCGGCCTTGGCGGGCGGGCGAGCTTTCAGCTCAATATCGACAATTCCCGCCGCGTGGGTGTTTCGATCGACGCACGGCACAGCAATTCGGGTTTTGCGAGCAGCTATTCGGGGTGGCAGCTCGGCAGTTATGCCACGTTTGAACAGGTCGTCGGGCGGCGCTTCATCGCGTCGGCCACGCTGTTTGGCAGGCGGGAAGCCCTGAAATCCGCGACCTATTCCAGCACCGAATTCGGTGCCAATCTGGGGTTCGGGGGTGAATTGCCGCATGGCATTACGGCCGGGATTTCCGGCGGGGTTTCACGGGCCCTGTTCGACGCGCCCTTTTCCATTTTCTCCAGCCAGGCCCGGCGCGACACGCGCCTGAGCGCACGCGCCAATATGGGATTGCGCCAGATGCGCTGGTTCGGCTTTTCGCCCTCGATTACCTACAGCTACACACGAAGTGCCTCATCTCTGGCGCTGTATGACAGCGCCCGGCACCGCGTGGCCTTTGCCCTTGCCCGTTACTTCTGAGGCGCAGCAGTCGCTGGCATAGCGGGTTGACCGGCAGGAAGCTCTGCCAGATGCTTGGCTTTCCACGCCATCGCCATGCGAATCCGCGTGCGGCCCGAAGGGTGATCGAAGAACAGCATCTCCTCAACCGGGCCGGGTTCGATCTTGCGATATTCGGATAGCTTCATCGCCACATTGGCAAAGGCATCCGGTTCCCGCGCGACATCGAGACCAAAGGCGTCTGCCTGGCTTTCATTGACACGGATGATGGTGTTGCGCACCGGGGTCATCAGCAGGATCAGCACCGAGATCACAATGGAGTAGATCGGCCAGGCAGCCACATCATCAATGCCGCGCACGCTCCAGCCGCGGCCCCATCGCCTTACCATTCCCGGCACCACCAGCGACGCCACCCAGAAGCTGAAACCGAATACCAGCGCGAAACCGACCGTCAGGATAATCACGTGGTTGAGCACATAATGCCCCATTTCATGCCCCATCACCGAAGCGATTTCCGCCGGAGTCGTGCGGTTGAGCAGATTGTCGTTAAGGGAAATCCGGATCGTGGGGCCAAGGCCGGACACATTCGCCGAAATGCGCTTGTGCTGCTTTGACTGGTCAAACACATAAATATGGTCAGCCGGGATATTGCGCGATTTCGCCATCGCCACGATCCTGTCACGAACGGGGCCCGGCGCCATTTCGGTATAGGTGTTGAACAGGGGGCTGATGAACACCGGCGCGATCATGATGAAGAAGGCCATGAACAGGCCTGCCAGCCCGGTGCCCCACAGCCACCAGCGTTTGGGGCTGCGCCGGATGCCCGCCATCACCATCGCTATGATCACCGAAAACAGCACCAGATTGATGCCCATCCCGATGGCCTGTTCCCCGGCCCAGCCGCCGAACCCCTGATCCAGAAGACCATATTGTTTTTCGCGGAAATAGCCGGTGTAGATCGCCCAGGCGGCCCCCAATATGGTGGAGACAAGCATGTAGGGGACTGTCCAGAGCATCGCGCCGAGGAACCTGTTTCTGGTCACCCGCTCGCTCCAGTCACGGAACCGGGCCGACCAGCCAGTGCGAAGAATGATCCCGTCGATCAGGATGCTGACCAGGGTCCCCCAGAGCAGCAGCCAGTAGCCGCCTTCGAAATAGGCGTCGGACTTGGCCCGCGCCGCGCCCTTCAGCGTAGCGAGATAGGCCTGCGTCGCGGCTTCGGGATCGAAGGGGGCGGCATGCGCGGCAAGCGGCAGAAAGATGAGTGTCAGAAGCAGCGCACGACGCATCAAAAATCTCCCCGTTATAGCCAGATAATACACCGTGAACCGCATTGATCAAGCCCGTGCCCGGGCCTAGGCTGCGACTCATGCTAGACATCCAGAACGCGCCCGCCATCCCTTCCGTCATTCATCGCGGGGATTACCGCGTGCCCGACTGGCTGGTGCCCGAAATCCGGCTGGACTTTGCGCTGGAGCCGGAACGGACGCGGGTGCGTGCCACGATGACGGTGACGCGCAACGGCAGCCACGATCGACCGCTGCGGCTTGATGGCGATGGCCCCACCCTGGTCAGCGTCAAGGTTGACAATGTTGCCGCGGCCCATTCGCTTGACGGCAGTGATCTTGTCATTCCGCTTTCCGGCGACACGCACATTGTTGAAACCGAAGTGGATATCGCGCCTGCCGCCAACACCAAGCTGATGGGGCTCTATGCGTCAGGCGGGATGCTCTGCACCCAGTGCGAGGCGGAAGGGTTCCGGCGGATCACTTTCTTCCCTGACCGACCTGATGTGCTCAGCCGCTATCATGTGCGGATGACGGCGGACAAGGCTGCCTATCCGGTGCTGCTGTGCAATGGTGATCCGGTTGGCAGTGGTGATCTGGAGGGCGGGAAGCATTGGGCGGAATGGAATGACCCCTTCCCCAAACCGGCCTATCTGTTCGCGCTGGTGGCCGGGAATCTGAAATCCAATCGTGACAGCTTCACGACCATGTCGGG
>JANOAJ010000297.1:0-10224 GCA_031411035.1 Sphingomonadales bacterium | reverse complement strand
TGCGATCGCGCAGATCCTTACCAACAGCCGCATGTGTGCCGAGGGGCACCGGCCCATCTGTCAGGATACCGGCATCGTCACCGTTTTCATCAAATGGGGCCAGCAATGCGTTCTGGATTCGAACAGGAGCCTGCAGGATGTGGTCGATGAAGGCGTGCGCCAGGCCTATATGCTCCCGAAAACAAGCTGCGCGCCTCGATTGTCGCCGATCCCGCGTTCGGGCGGCAGAATACCAAGGATAACACGCCCTGCGTGCTGAATGTGGAAATGGTGCCGGGGCATCATGTGGACGTGCAGGTGGCAGCCAAGGGCGGGGGCAGCGAGAACAAGTCCAAGTTCAAGATGCTCAACCCGTCTGACTCGATTGTCGATTGGGTGCTCGAAATGCTGCCGCAAATGGGCGCGGGCTGGTGTCCTCCCGGCATGCTCGGCATCGGCATTGGCGGCACGGCTGAAAAAGCGATGACGATGGCCAAGGAATCGCTGATGGGCGATATCGATATGGCGCAACTCAAGCAGCGCGGGCCGCAGACCGATATTGAAAAGCTGCGGATCGAGATTTTCGACAAGGTCAATGCGCTGGGCATCGGCGCGCAGGGGTTGGGGGGGCTTTCCACCATCCTGGACGTGAAGATCATCGACTATCCCACGCACGCGGCTTCCAAACCGATTGCGATGATCCCCAATTGCGCCGCGACGCGCCACGCGCATTTCCATCTGGACGGCAGCGGCCCGGCCTATCTGGAGCCGCCCAAGCTTGATGAATGGCCGGACGTTCACTGGGCGCCAGACGCGAAGGCAATCAAGGTTGATCTCGATACGCTGACGCCCGAAACCGTCGCGAGCTGGAAACCGGGCGACCGGTTGTTGCTCAATGGCAAGATGCTCACGGGCCGCGACGCCGCGCACAAGCGGATCCAGGATATGCTGGCCAAAGGCGAGGAACTGCCCGTCAGCTTCAAGGGGCGGGTGATCTATTATGTCGGCCCGGTGGATCCGGTGCGCGATGAAGTGGTCGGGCCTGCCGGACCGACAACGGCGACGCGGATGGACAAGTTCATGGACATGATGCTTGATCAGGGCCTGCTCGCCTGCGTTGGCAAGGCAGAGCGCGGGCCAGCCGCCACGCAAAGCATCGCCAACCACAAGTCCGCCTATATGATGGCCGTGGGCGGTGCTGCCTATCTCGTCGCCCGCGCGATCAAGGAATCAAAGGTTGTGGGTTTTGCCGATCTCGGGATGGAAGCGATCTATGAATTCACCGTGCAGGATATGCCGGTGACCGTGGCCGTCGATAGCGCTGGGGATAATGTCCATGTCACCGCGCCTCTCGTGTGGCGGGAGAAGATCCGGAAGGAGCGGTTGCTGGAGGGGGTGTGAGGGGACGCGATCAAAGTTCTTGATCCAGTGCCGCCGCAATCGTGGCGTCATTCACCGGGATGAACGGATTGACGATCCGCACACCTTCCACCACCAATCCGTCCTGCATATCTTCTGACAACAAGATCGTAGCGCCAGCTCTTGCGGCCACCGTGAGGATCAGGGAGTCGAAAAATTGAATTTGATAGCGGTGCGAGGTTGTTCCAGCCCTCAGGTAGTCGGGTGGCATCGCCGCGACGCAATTATATACGCGGATCATTTTATCGGCGCGTTCAAGCGCCGCGGTGAACGAGGATTGTTTGCGCTTGCGGCAGACATTCAGAAACTCGCCGACAACCGGCAGAGGCAAGATCACGGGAATCGGCGCCAGTCTGACAAGCAAGTCACAAGCCAATCCGTGACGTCCGTCAGCCTCGTCATCGGTGACGGCATATATCAGGATATTTGTATCGAGTGCGATCAACGCTCCGTACGCTCCTCATAGCTCGCACCACCGCCCAGATAGGGCAGCCCGCCGCGAAAGAGCATCATCATTTCTTCATGAGCGGCCCGGTATTCGGGATCGTCCATCAGATTCTTGCGATCAGGAACGATATTGGCGATCACCTTTCCGTTGCGGGTCACTCGAATTGTCTCGCCTGCTTCAACGCGCGTGAGCGTTTTCGAAAGGTTTGAGTTGAATTCGCGGATCGATATCACGCCCATTGTGCGCACTCCAAATTGTTGCAACTGTTGCAACATAGCGTATCGCACTTTCATGAACAAGCCGACCGTCATCCCATGATCTGGCTCCCTGCCACCCTGATTGCCAGCCTGTTTCAGGCGTGGCGGACGGCTGTGCAGCAGCGGGTGCGGGCGACGCTTTCGGTGAATGCGGCGGGGTTGGTGCGCTATCTTTACGGGCTGCCGGTGGGGTGTTTGTTGCTTGCGGCCTATTTGGGTTGGCGGGGCGTGCCGGTTCCGGAACTGCAGAGCGGGTTCCTGCCCTTTTCGGTTCTGGGTGGCCTCGCGCAGATTCTGGCGACGAATTTGCTGTTGATGGCCTTTGGCTACCGCAACTATGTCGTCGGCACGGCCTATGCCAAGACGGAAGCGGTGCAGGGTGCGATCCTCGCGATGATCACCTTGGGGGAAGTGCTTTCGCCCGTCACATGGGGTGGCATTGCGATTGGGGTCGCAGGGGTGATGGTGATCTCGTCAGGCGGTGCGCGCTTGCGCTTTGCCGATATAGTGCAACCGGCTGCCCTATGTGGATTGGGGGCTGGCTTCCTGTTCGCGCTCACCTCGATCTTCGTGAAAGCGGCCACGCTGGATGTGCTCTCGGCGGACAAGGTGCTGGCGGCCTTGTTGGTGCTGGTCGTGGTGCAGGCCAGCCAGACGCTGATGCAGGGTGCCTATGTGCTGTGGCGGGAGCGCACCGAAATCCCCAAAGTGTTCCGAAGCTGGCGGGTGTCAGGGCAAGTCGGGGTTCTGGCAGCCCTTGGCTCGGCCTTCTGGTTCACCGGCTTTGCCACCGCGCCCGTCGCGCTGGTGCGGGCCGTGGGGCAGGTGGAAGTGATTTTCACGCTGGCCTTCGGGCATTTCTATCTGCGGGAACCACTCAAGCGCAGCGAAGTGCTGGGTCTGCTGCTTGTGGGGGGCGGCGTGGCCGTGGCACTGATCGGGAGTTTTTGACTATCGACGGCTACGCATGAGTATTGCTTCTTCAGCAGCAGTGAAGGCCGAGTTCCCTTTGGGAGCGGCGTCCGCGATGGCAGTGACGAAAAAGGCAACGCCTCTGCCGGTTGCCGGATCAAGCCACAGCCCGGAACGCAGACCATAGGCTTCGCCCGCATGGCCAATGCGCTGATGATCGTCCCCGAACGGATCATCGCGGCACTCTTGCCGGTGCGTGGCCAGCGTCTGCAGGGCAAGCCCGTAGGTGCAAAAGAAACCGGTCTGGGTATCGCCATTGCTGCCATTGAAACGCCATTGCGGTGTGACCAGCAGGCGGAAGGACGAGGCGGAAAGGAACCCTCGCCCGCGCCGCGCCAACAATTGCCCGATGCGGGCGAGATCACGCGCGGAAATCCGCAAACCGCCTTGCGGGCTGAACAGCGCGCCATTGGTGCCCGGCTGATAGGCCGAAAGATCGCAGCCACCAGAAGCATCCGGCAACACCGGGCAAGATGGGCGCTTGCCCTCCAACCGGTCACGCCTGACAAGGCCTGCATCGTCCGTCAGCACCACGCCGCGCGCGACTGCGCCATCATTGCACGTCGTCCAGTTGAAGCAGGCGTCAAGCGAGAGGGGCGTGAAAACGATCCGCGCCATCAGCCGGTCAAACCGTTCCCGCGTTGCCGCTTCCATGACAGTCGCGATCACGGGGAAGTTCAGGTTGGTGTAACGGAAATACTCGCCGGGGGCGTGTTCTGCGTCCCATGCTTGGCGATCGGCCAGCGCCGCTTTCAAAGATTGGCCAAGCGGCAGGGCATAGTCGATTCCGTCCGTCAGACTCGATTGATGCGACAGCAGCAGGCGCAGCGTGATCGGGGCATCGGGAAAGGCCGGGTTGCGCAGCTTCCACCCAAGCCAGTCAGACACATCCCGGTCAAGATCAAGGTGCCCCGAATCCACCAGGCGCATAACGCCCAGCGCCACAACCAGTTTTGATACAGAGGCAATCCGCACCGGATCATCGGCGGTGACAGCGCGCCCGGTGAACGGATCGGCGCGGCCGCGGGTTTCGATGGCCCCGAAATGCTTTGCATTGAAGCGGACGGAAACCGACGCGCCAAAAGATCCCGCTGGCGGTTGCGCGAAGACCGGGCTGGCCCAGAAGAGGAAGATCGTCAGGGCAAGACGGAAGCGGCGCGTCATGCTCTGGCTGTGATATCAGCGGATGACGGGTGTCAGCGCCGGGACCGCCTTGGCTGCATCTTCAGGGGAAATGCCCGGAGGTGGCGCGCCAATCACCTTTTCACGGCCTGCCAGCATGGCCGCTGCCCGCCGGACAGCGCGGCGGATGCGGGGATAGGTGCCGCAACGGCAGATATTGGTGATCGCCGCATCAATCTCCGCGTCACTCGGATTGGGCTTGCCCTTGAGCAACACGGTGGCCGCCATGATCATGCCCGGCTGGCAGAATCCGCATTGGGGGACGCTTTCGGCGGCCCAGGCCTGCTGCACCGGGTGGCTGCGATCCCGCGAAAGCCCCTCAATGGTGGTGACAAAGGCCCCTTCGATGGATTTGATCGGCACCTGACAGGATCGCACCGCGCGCCCGTCAATATCAACCGTGCAGGCGCCGCAATCCCCCGTGCCGCAGCCATATTTCGTGCCCGTCAGGTTGGAGGCATCGCGGAGTGCCCATAGCAGCGGCGTATCGGGATCCATCCGGTATTTGACCGGCTGGTTGTTCACGGTGAACTGGGTCAAACTCTTTTCACTCCAAACGCATTCCGGGGTATCTCAACCCGCTCTGTCATTGCGAGCGCAGCGAAGCGATCCAGTGGAAGCGGCAGACAATCTGGATTGCTTCGCTCCGCTCGCAATGACGTGCAGCCAAGATCAATCGCGCCAGCTTTTGTCGATCTGATCAATCTTGCGCACCATTGCATCAAATTCCATTCGTCCCGGTTCGATACCGGGAGTTTGCTGAAGCACCTGATCGCGCTGATGCACGGCAATCACTTCCGGCGGCACCATGATGGGCTGACCCATTTGCAGCGTCGCCATCTGGTGTTCGCAGGCGCGCTGCAGCACCCAGTATTTCAGGAATGTGGAGGCAAGCGTTTTTCCCATGACGACCGGGCCGTGATTCTTCAGCATCAGCACGCGCTTGTCACCCAGATTTTCGAGCAGGCGCACGCCTTCCTCCTCGCGCACGGTGATGCCTTCAAAATCATGCCAGGCCAGTTGCCCGGCAAAGTTGCAGGCATAGAAATTGATTGGCAGCAATCCGCCTTCCATCGAACAGACGGCGACAGTGGCTGTCGTGTGCGTGTGGATAATGGCATGAACGTCGGGCAGTTCCTTGTGGAACAGGCTGTGCTGGACAAAGCCGGCCTTGTTCACATGCCAGGGATTGTCCGGATCAACCTTGTTGCCATCGGCATCGATTTTCACCAGAGAGGAGGCGGTCACTTCACCGAAATGCATGCCATAGGGATTGATCAGGAACGATCCGTCTTCGTCCGGCACTTTCACCGTGATATGATTGAAGATCAGTTCGTCCCAGCCAAACATCGCAAAAATGCGATAGCAGGCGGCAAGTTCCAGCCGCGCAGCCCATTCGGCTTCGCTATAGCGATTATGGGTTTTGAATGCTGTGGCCATGGCTCTCTCCCTGCGTCAGCGAACTGCGATGGGTGTTTATGGCACGGCCTTGATAGCCGGGGCAATCCGTTGGCGCTTGAATTTTCGCGAATCCACTGATAGGGCGACGCGGAATCGACGCGAAGCGTTTCGCGGCGAACCCTTTTCTGTTGACTGGAGCTTTGCGGTTTTATGCAAATCATCGTGCGCGATAACAATGTTGATCAGGCGCTTCGGGCCCTCAAGAAGAAGCTCCAGCGCGAAGGCGTGTATCGCGAGATGAAGCTTCGTCGCCATTATGAAAAGCCGTCTGAAAAGCGCGCGCGTGAAAAAGCTGCGGCTGTCCGTCGTGCCCGCAAGATGGATCGCAAGCGCATGGAACGCGACGGCGTCAAGTAAATTGGGTGCTGACGCGCGCCATTTGCGCGTCTAGGGTCTTTCCCGCGCAACAATTTCAAAGGGGCCTCCCATGTCTGTCACTGCTGTTCCGATTCTGCCGGTTGAAAAGGGTACGCTTGTGAAGCTGTGGGGCGGTATCGCGCTTGCCGTATTGGCGGCTGGCGGCATGGCCTGGGCTGGCACGAAGCCGGCGACGGCCGGAGGCTGCACGACAAAGACTGCGTCGGGTCTGGGCTGGTCAGTCACGAAAAAGGGTGAAGGCGCTTCACCTACGGATGCCGATGTGGCTCTGGTAAACTACAAGGGCAGGTTGCTGGACGGCAAGGAGTTCGATGCTGGTGAGCGCGTGCCGTTCCCGGTCGCTCAGGTTGTTCCGGGTTTCACCGAAGGTTTGAAGCTGATGCAGAAGGGCGGCAGCTACAAGCTCTGCATTCCGCCCGAACTTGGCTATGGTGAGAAGGAAACGGGGCCGATCCCGGCAAATTCCACGCTTGTTTTCGATGTCGATCTGATCGATTTCCAGAATATGGCAGCGCTTCAGGCGCAGATGCAGCAAATGCAGCAGCTCCAGCAAGGCGGCGGTGATCCGCATGGCGGGATGCCGGGCGGCCATTGATCGTCCGGAGCTGGTTGTTCATGGGTTTTCTTGAAACAGTCCATTGTGAATAGGGCGTCGACAGGTTTTCCTTACGCCCTTGCTACATCGCTGTGTATGTTCGTCAGGAAGACGCCGGGCTGAGCAACGGGCGGAACAGCGCCCGCATCTGCGCAGGGGCTTCGCTGCTCCCGACATGGGCTTCAGCCACGGCACGGGCGCCAAGCCGCCAATCGGTCGGATCAGTCATGGCATCCAGCCGGGTAAGCGAATCAATAAACGCCTGCGGCTGATCGAGCGGCAGATCAAAGCCCGCCTTCGCTTTTTCCAGATGTAGCCACGGCGTCTGGTCACCGATGATCAGCGGTGTACCAGCGGCCAGTGCCTCGAACATGGCATGGCCGAAATTTTCGCTCTTTGAAGGCAGGAACAGACCGTCTTTGCCCGCGAGTTCCGCAGCTACCTGATCATTGGCGATTTCCCCGCGATGCGTCACCCGAATATGCGGCGGCAGGGCAGCAATCTTTCGCTGGCAGGCAGCCCAATAGGCGGCATCGCTTGGCGGGCCGTAGATAGTGTAATCGACAGCAAAGGGCAGTCGGGCCAGAATGTCGAGCGCGAAGTCCAGTCCCTTGACGGGCGAAATCCGTCCGACAAAGGCCAACCGCAGCGGCGTTCCCGGCGCGCGAGGCGTGTGCGGAGGCAGATCGAACAGCGGACGGAAGTTGGAAACCAGCGTCACGGGAAGGCCGGGAAAGGCACGCTGCAGATCGGCCTGCTCTGCCACGCTGGTGGCGTGCAGATGGACGCCGTGCATCAGTCCGAGGGCGGCAACCCCGGCGCGATACAGTCGTTTGCCGCCCGCCTTCAGTCCAAGCGCGCCACTCGAAAATTCGCCGCGTGGCGAAACCAGCGTCGGCACGCGGCGTCCCCCTCCGAAGCGTCGCCAGAACAGTGCGCCGGTTGAAAACTCCCGGTCAAAAAAGCTGTTGATCACCAGCAAATCGGGGGAAGCCGTCCGCAGAACTGCCGGAAGGGATGTCGCCCCCAGCGGGCCGACCGTCAGATAATGGGCTTTGGCATAGTCCAGATCGTGCCACCGGTCATTGTCCACCATCGGCGCGCTCGCCCCAAAGGGCCGGTCGCGCGCCAGGATGCGGAAATCAAATTCGTCGGCCAGCGCCTTGCACAACGCCATCTGGCTGAGGTTGGGGCCGGTCGATTCATGGCCCGGCCAGAATGCGCCCAGCGTTACGGCGATGATGGGCTTGCGTGCCACTGCTCAGCCACCCGGCGCGATATCGCGAATGCCGTACCGGGTGGCCAGATAGTCTGGGAAACTCTCGATTCCGTGCGCGGCGATGTGCGCGCGGGCTTCGTCGATCTTGGCATCCATCAGCACGAAAAACCAGAAGCCTTGCAGAAAGTGCCAGACAAAGCCTAGCCGTCCGTCAAGAAAGCCCAGTCGCAAAAAATAGCGCTGGAAGAAATAGAGTACCGCGCGGAGATAAAGCGGCGCACCGCCATAAACGCGGTTGCGCAGGAAGCGCCGCCAGCGCGCCGTGCGCTCTCCGGCAGCCTCGATGCGGTCGTCTGTGTCGAACAGATGATGTTCGCGCGCAATGAAGTCGATCATCTGGCGGGTGGCATAGCCATTGTGCTTGTCTGTCCACCAGCCAATGTCTTTCAGGCTGGCGTCCACCAGATCGCCCCCGGTGATGCGCTGCGTTTCGCCACGCGCGATCACTATCTTTTCATCCATCCAGCGCTGCTCGATCTGCCCGACACCCGTGCGCCACAGCCGCGTCAGCCAGTTGCGGTAATAACCACCCCAGCGGATGAACTGCCCCTTGAACAGAACCTTCAGCTTGAAATCGAACGCGGTGACTGTGTCGGGCGCATTCGCAAGCCTTGCCATGATTGCCGACTGAAGCCCGGGTTCAAGATATTCGTCGCTATCGACCCGCATCGTCCAGTCGCTCGTGATAGCTGCGTTATCCAGTCCCCATTGAAACTGGGCTGCATAATTTTTCCAGGGGTTCTGGAGAACATCCGCACCCAGTTCGCGGGCGATCGCCACCGTCTGATCAGTGGAGAAACTGTCCACCACCACGATCCGTTCCACCAGCGGTTGCAAACGCTCGATGCAGCGCCGGATGTGGATTTCCTCATTATAGCTGAGGATGATGGCCGTGATGGAGGGCTTCATTCAGCTGTAAAACCCGCAATTGTCAGCGTCGCCGCCGAGACCGAGTATAGTTCCTCAAGCGATATCGGCGCGGGTGTTCCCGTGCGCGCCGCGTTGAGGAATGCCTTTACCAGTCCCGCCTGCCCCTTGTCCTGCGCGGAGGATTTGGTTTCCACAGTCTTGCCGCCGCGCGTAATCGCAAGACGGCGGAAATCATCAAGCTGGATCACAAGGCCCGCCGCAAAGGCTTCGATGCTTTCCTTCGGGATCGAACTGTCGCCCAGCGAACTGTAAAGGATCGTGCCGGTCGAGCCGTTTGCAAAGCTCAGAAGCGCTGAAACACTATCGTCCACGCCTTGCGGGCGGATGGCCTGAACGCTGACGGGAAGCGAACCGGCAAGGTAGCATAGGGTATCAACGAAATGACAGACTTCGCCCACAATACGGCCGCCGCCTTCGCTGGCATGAACCCAGCTATCACCTGGAATATGCCCGGCATTGATCCGGTAGGTAAGGTTACACACCCCGCCCTGCGCGGCGAGTGCCGCCCGCGCCTTGATGATCATCGGGGCAAAGCGTCGGTTGAACCCCACCGTCAGGATTCCACTGCTGGCTTCGGCTGCTGCGCCTACATCGGCCAGTTCGGCGTGGCTCAGCGCCAGCGGCTTCTCAACAAACACGTGCTTGCCTGCCTTTAGTGCCGCAACGGCAAGCGTGGCGTGGCTGTCATGCCGGGTGGCAATGAACACGCAGTCCGTATCATCGTGCGTCAGCAATTCCTGCGGATCGGTCGCGGCAAGGGCAAAGCCCGCCTTCTCCGCAGCATTGCGTGCAGACAGGCCCGTGGCAGTGACAACGCCCGTCAACCGCGTTTCTCCGGCCTTTTTGAGCGCGGGCAGCAGCACCGATTTGGCGTAGTTGCCAAACCCGATAAACCCGCTCCCCTTGCCTTCGCCAGACCCGGCCAGCTTTATCGCCACGCTGCGGGCCACTGGCACATCGGGTGCGTAGGTCAGCAGGATCGCCAGATAGGGTTCGCTTGATTCCATCAGCTTGTAGGCCGCTTCTGCCTCCGCAATCGGGAAACGGTGGGTAACAAGCTTGGACGGCGTGACCTTGCCTGCCGCAATCAGTTCCAGAAACGCCTGCATGTTGCGCTGTTCTGTCCAGCGGACAAAGGGCAAAGGATAATCATGGCCGTCCTGCTCATAAGCCGCATCATAGCGGCCGGGGCCGTAGGACATGGAAAGCCGCAGATCGAGTTCGCGCTTGTAAAATGGCTCACGATCCAGCGCCATGCCTACCAGCCCGACAATGACAACGCGCCCCTTCATCCGGCTGATCTCGGCTGCCTGATTGGCGGGGT
>JANOAJ010000296.1:0-12446 GCA_031411035.1 Sphingomonadales bacterium | reverse complement strand
CCCCCCACCCCATGTTTTGGGCGGGCTTCCAATCTTATTTTATGTAACCGCCTTGGGGGGCTATTTCACCTTTCTTTGTGGTTTGGGGGTTTTGTGCTACACCGCTTTCCCCCAAAAACGCCACGAAGGCACAAAGTTCGCCAAGCTAGAAATGGATCTAACATGACCTACGAAACCATCACCGTCGATATCAGCGACAATATCGCCACGATCACGCTCAACCGGCCAGAGCGGATGAACGCCTGTTCGCTTGAAATGGCGGGCGAGATCAATGATGCGCTTGCCGAACTGGGTGACGCACGCTGCCTGATCATCACCGGTGCGGGGCGTGGTTTCTGTTCGGGTGCCGACCTGTCCGCACGGGGCACGCGTTCGATTTCGGGCGGGGAGGGCAGCTATATCGCCCTGACCCGCCATTATAACCCGCTGATGATGAACCTAGCGCGGCTCAACATGCCGGTGATCACGGCTGTGAATGGGGCTGCTGCGGGTGTGGGCTGTTCGATCGGGCTGTGCGGTGATTTCGTGTTTGCCGGCAAGAGCGGCTATTTCCTTCAGGCGTTCGTCAATATCGGGCTGGTTCCGGATGGGGGCGCAAGCTGGATGCTGCCACGCATGGTGGGCAAGGCGCGCGCCACAGAGATGATGATGCTGGGCGAAAAGATCAGCGGCGAAAAGGCTGCGGAGTGGGGCATGATTTACAAATGCGTGGAGGATGCAGACTTGCTGAGCGAAGCCCGCGCGCTCGCCACGCGCCTCGCCAATGGGCCAACCCTGTCCTACGCCGTGATGCGCAAGAACATCCTGACCGCGCTGGAAAACAGCTATTCCGAACAGTTGCTCGCCGAAGCTGAGGGACAGCGGATTGCGGGTGGCTCGAGCGACGCGATGGAAGGCGGCATGGCGTTTCTGGAAAAGCGGAAGCCGAATTTTCAGGGGAAATAACCCTTAGCGGTCTCGCTTTCCTCTGCGCCCTTTGCGCGAACCAAAACAAGATCGGGTTCACGCAGAGTGCGCGGAGGTTCGCTGAGACCGCTGAGAATTGATTTGGATTGAATGATGGCTGATATTGAAGACTGGAAAACCGCCGCCACCAAAGAGGTGAAAGGCAAGGATCTCAACTGGGAAACCCCCGAAGGCATCACTGTCAAGCCACTCTACACGGCAGAAGATGCGAGCGATCCGGGCCTGCCGGGTTTTGCGCCCTTCACGCGCGGCGTTCGCGCCTCCATGTATGCCGGGCGGCCCTGGACTGTGCGGCAATATGCCGGCTTCTCGACGGCCGAGGAATCCAACGCCTTCTATCGCCGGAACCTCGCCGCCGGGCAGAAGGGACTATCTGTCGCTTTCGATCTGGCGACGCACAGGGGTTATGACTCGGATCATCCGCGCGTGGTGGGCGATGTCGGCAAGGCAGGCGTCGCGATCGACAGCGTCGAGGATATGAAAATCCTCTTCGATGGCATTCCGCTTGATCAGATGTCGGTGTCGATGACGATGAATGGCGCGGTGATCCCGATCCTTGCTTTCTTCATCGTTGCGGGTGAGGAGCAGGGGGTGGAGCGCAAGCTGCTCGACGGGACGATCCAGAACGACATCCTCAAGGAGTTCATGGTTCGCAACACCTATATCTATCCGCCCGAGCCTTCGATGCGGATCATCTCCGACATTTTCGGCTTCACCAGCCGCGAAATGCCCAAGTTCAACAGCATCTCCATCTCCGGCTATCACATGCAGGAAGCTGGCGCCACGCAGGTGCAGGAACTGGCCTTCACCATCGCGGACGGTATGGAATATGTAAAATATGGCGTTGCCAGCGGACTGGACATTGACAAGTTTGCGGGCCGGCTGAGCTTCTTCTTTGCCATTGGCATGAACTTCTTCATGGAAGTGGCCAAGTTGCGCGCGGCACGGGTGCTGTGGCACCGGGTGATGACCAAGCTCGGTGCGCAGGACGAACGTTCCAAGATGCTGCGCACCCATTGTCAGACCTCAGGTGTCAGCTTGCAGGAGCAGGATCCCTACAACAATGTCATCCGCACGACGATTGAGGCAATGGCTTCGATGCTGGGCGGCACGCAGTCGCTCCACACCAACGCGCTCGACGAAGCAATCGCGCTGCCGACAGATTTCAGCGCGCGGATCGCCCGCAACACCCAGATCATCATCCAGGAAGAGACCGGCATGTGCAATGTCGTCGATCCGCTGGGGGGCAGCTATTATATCGAAAGCCTGACGCAGGAACTGGTCGATAAGGCGTGGGAGATTATCGAGCGCGTCGAAAGCGAAGGCGGCATGGCCAAGGCCGTGGCGGCAGGCTGGCCCAAGGCAATGATCGAAACGGCAGCCGCTGCCCGTCAGGCGCGGGTTGACCGGGCCGAGGATGTGATAGTCGGCGTCAACAAATATCGCCTTGCCACCGAGGACGCGCTGGAAACGCTAGAAGTGGATAACGCCAAAGTGCGCGAAGGGCAGGTCGCGCGGCTGAAAGCCACGAAGGCTGCGCGTGATGAAGCCAAATGCCAGGCCGCGCTCACGGCGCTGACCGAGGGTGCAAAGGGTGATGGCAATCTGTTGGCGCTGGCTGTGGATGCCGCGCGCGAACGGGCGACTTTGGGTGAAATCTCCTCCGCGATGGAAGCCGTATTCGGGCGCTATGGCACGCAGCCGACGCCAGTAAAGGGCGTCTATGGCGCACCCTATGCCGCTGATCCGCGCTGGTTGCAGGTGCTTGAGGGCGTGGCTTCGGTCGAGCGGCGTCTGGGGAGGAAGCCCAAGCTGATGGTCGCCAAAATGGGGCAGGACGGCCATGATCGCGGCGCAAACGTGATCGCTTCTGCCTTTGGCGATATGGGCTTCGACATTGTTTCCGGGCCACTCTTCCAGACACCGGAAGAAACCGTGGTACTGGCGCTGCAATCCGATGTGGACGTGGTGGGTGCCTCTTCTTTGGCGGCGGGCCACAAGACGCTCATCCCGGAACTGATCAAGGGGCTGCGCGATGCGGGACGCAATGACATCAAAGTGATCGCCGGTGGCGTCATCCCGCCCCAGGATTATGACTATCTCCGCGATGCCGGGGTACAGGGAATATACGGTCCGGGCACGAATGTGGTGGAAGCCGCAGCCGACGTGCTGCGCTTGCTGGGCCACAACATGCCGCCTGTGGGCACAGAATGACATTATTTTTCCCCGTCTCCGCGTCTCCGCGTGAACCTCAATATGGCAGGTTCACGCGGAGACGCGGAGACGCGGAACAACCTTTGAGACGTTTGCATATTTCTCCCGTGATTGGATTTTGAATGATGACTATTCGCACGGATTGGACGCGTCCCGAAATTGCCGCCCTGTTCGATCTGCCGTTCGATGCCCTGATGTATCGTGCCCAGACGACACATCGGGCGCATCATGCGGCAGGGGAAGTGCAGTTGTGCACACTTCTTTCGATCAAGACCGGCGGCTGTCCGGAAGATTGCGGCTATTGTTCGCAATCCAGTTCAGCGGATTCCGGCCTGAAAGCGGAAAAGCTGATGGACGTGGAGGCCGTGCTGGCCTCCGCACGGGATGCCAAGGCAGCGGGATCGCAGCGTTTCTGCATGGGTGCGGCGTGGCGCAATCCCAAAGATCGGGATATGCCCGCCATTGTCGAAATGGTGGAAGGCGTGCGCGCGATGGGCATGGAAACCTGCATGACGCTGGGGATGCTCAGCAAGGTGCAGGCCGAGCAACTGGCGGTGGCGGGCCTTGATTACTACAACCACAATATCGACACCTCGCCGGAAAATTACGGTAACGTGATCACGACGCGCATCTTTCAGGATCGGCTTGATACACTGGCGGAAGTGCGGGATGCGGGGATTGCGGTATGCTGTGGCGGGATTGTCGGCATGGGCGAAACCCGCGCTGACCGGGTAGGCTTCATCCACGCGCTCGCAACGCTGCCCCGGCACCCTGAAAGCGTGCCGGTCAATGCGCTGATCCCGATCAAGGGCACAGTTCTGGGCGATATGCTCAGCGGTACGCCGCTGGCGAAGATCGACGATATCGAATTCATCCGCACCATTGCCGTCGCGCGGATCACCATGCCGCAAAGCATGGTGCGGCTGTCTGCCGGGCGCGAGAGCATGTCCGACGCGACGCAAGCGCTCGCCTTCATGGCAGGCGCGAATTCGATCTTCACGGGCGATCGCCTGCTGACAACGGCCAATGCCGGGGACAGCAAGGATGCGGCCCTCTTTGCAAAATTGGGGCTGAAACCGATGGAATCACCAGAGCCGGCGCGCGCGCTCGAAGCGGCTGAATAGGGGCAATTATGTTCAAAAAAATCCTCATAGCAAACCGGGGCGAAATCGCCTGCCGGATCATCCGCACTGCCAAGAAAATGGGGATCGCGACGGTTGCGGTCTATTCCGACGCCGATGCGCGGGCACCCTTTGTGCAGATGGCGGATGAAGCCGTGCATATCGGGCCTTCGCCTGCCGCACAGTCCTATCTGATTGCGGACAAGATCATTGCGGCATGCAAGCAAACGGGGGCCGAGGCCGTCCATCCAGGCTATGGCTTCCTGTCCGAACGCACCAGCTTTGCCGAAGCGCTGGCGGCAGCAGGCATCGAATTTATCGGCCCGCCGGTGAACGCGATTGCCGCGATGGGCGACAAGATCGAATCCAAGAAACTGGCGATGAAAGCAGGCGTCAATGTCGTGCCAGGCTTTGTCGGCGAGATTGACGATACCGAGCATGCCGTGCGGATTTCCGATGAGATCGGCTATCCGGTGATGATGAAGGCTTCTGCCGGTGGCGGTGGCAAGGGGATGCGGCTGGCCTATAATGAAAAGGATGTGCGCGAAGGTTTCGAAGCGACAAAGCGCGAAGGGCTTAACAGTTTTGGCGATGATCGCGTCTTCATTGAGAAGTTCATCCTCAACCCGCGCCACATCGAAATCCAGATCCTGGGCGATAAGCACGGCAATATTCTGTACCTTAACGAACGCGAATGCTCGATCCAGCGTCGCCACCAGAAGGTGGTGGAAGAAGCGCCGTCGCCCTTTGTCACGTCCAAGATGCGCAAGGCGATGGGCGAACAGTGCGTCGCACTGGCGCAGGCCGTGGGCTATTTTTCGGCAGGCACGGTGGAACTCATTGTTTCGGGTGCTGATCCAAGCGGCGAGAGCTTCTACTTCCTGGAAATGAACACCCGGCTTCAGGTGGAGCATCCCGTTACGGAGTGCATAACTGGCGTCGATCTGGTCGAGCAGATGATCCGTGTTGCTTATGGCGAGAAAATTGCCATGACGCAGGAAGACGTGAAGATTGACGGCTGGGCCATCGAGAACCGCGTCTATGCCGAAGATCCCTATCGCGGGTTCCTGCCTTCAACCGGGCGTCTGGTGCGGTATAATCCGCCTGTGCCGGGTTGGACGGGTGATCCCATTCGCGGCGTGGATGGCGTCCGCGTCGATGATGGCGTGATGGATGGCGGTGAAGTCTCCATGTTCTATGATCCGATGATCGCCAAACTGATCACCTGGGGCAAGACGCGCGATGAAGCCGCAGACAAGCAGATTGCGGCGCTTGACCGGTTCGAGATCGAAGGGCTGGGCCATAATATCGATTTTGTTTCGGCCATCATGCAGCATCCACGCTTCCGCTCAGGCGAGCTGACGACGGGCTTCATTGCCGAGGAATATCCAGAAGGCTTTGAAGGCGCGCCTGCCAGCGAAGACCGGATCCGCAAGCTGTGCGCCATTTCCGCCTTTGTCGCGACAAGCAATTCGGATCGCGCGCGCCAGGTGGATGGCCAGTTGGGCGATGTGCTCAAGCCGGTGAAGCACTGGCAGGTCTCCATTGACAAACAGAAGCATGATGTGACCGTCAAGAACGGCAAGGTCACAGTTGATGGCAGCGATATGCCGCTGGAAATCGATTACGCGCCGGGCGCTCGGCTGATCCATGCGGTTGCCGACGCGGAAAGCATTGCCGTGAAGGTTGCGAAGTCGGGTTCGGGCTTCAAGGTCACCACGCGCGGCGCATCGCACAGCGTCGTGTGCCTGCCTGCCCATATCTCGCCGCTCGCCGAGCATATGATCGAGAAAATCCCGCCGGATCTGTCCAAGTTCCTGATCTGCCCGATGCCCGGCCTGATCACGGCTGTGCATGTGCAAGCGGGTGACAAGGTGGAAGCGGGGCAACCGCTTGCCATTGTCGAAGCCATGAAGATGGAGAACATCCTGCGCGCCGAAAAGGCAGGCGTGGTCAAGCAGGTGAATGCCAGCGCAGGCGAAAGCCTGGCCGTTGATGCGGTGATTTTGGAGATGGAATGAGGGAAGGATTTCGGGACGCCCAAATGAAGGGCGTCCCGAATGCAGGTATAACTATTTTGCGGTTCCGGCTTTCGCCAGTTCGGCTTCATCCTCGGCAATTTGCTCGGCGAGCTTGGACATATCCTGCATTTCCAGCTTCGCTGACTTCGCATCGAAATCAGCCTTGGTCGCAGGCGAAAGGTTAGGACGGCCCGCCATGATGCCGGCGGCGATCTTGCACTTCACATAGGTTGTTTCATCTGGTTCCACCTCGAGGTTCAACTCGTCGGTGGCCTCGGTTTTGGTGGTGTATTTATGCGGGCCAGGGTCAGCCGTCATGATCATGTATTTGCCGTTACCCACGCGACCAATCATCTTGCCATTTTCGCGGATCGTGCAGCGGATCGCCATGCCCATCGCGCTCGGGCGAAAGAAAACAACCTGCCCCTTGCCAGCGGGCGGCGCGGGAACGGCAACCGGGGTTTTCGGCGCATCGGCCGCCGCGTAAGCCGAAGCGGCGGGAAGTGTGGCAAGCGCAGACAGGAGCGCGAGACGCATGGATTTTGACGTTATCATGGTGTGCTTGTTCCTTCCTTGGTGATTTGTTGGCCCAGCGTTGCGGCAGGTATGGTGATTTCCGCGGAAACTTTTGCGTTCATGATCGTGCCAGCAGGAACGTTCACTTCTCCGCCTGTGATAAACATTGAAAGCATTCCACCTACGGCTCCGCCAACGGCTATTGCGACCACTGTGGCTGTATCACCGTTGTCTTTCCCCTGGCCCGAGCCTGCCCTCAGACTACGCAGGGGAATACGCGCGCCATTATATTCCAGGTAACGCGCCGCGAGGATCATTTCGCCGGGCTTGCCGCCAAATCGGGATTTCGCCGCGTGAACGATATCGCCAGACCCGAGAACACCCGCAGGAACGAGTTCCTTGCCGTCAACGACAATCGAATGGGCCAGCCGGATCGCGAATTTCTCACCGATATGATTGGCTTGGGAATTCAACGTCGAGAGGATTTCGATATCGACGACCGTCAGCGCCGGGATGGCGCAACAAGTGATTAGAGGTTGTGTAACAGTGGCAGAAGGCGTCGGCGGCAGCGTGGAAGGCGCTGGTTGGGATTGGGCAGAAACTACTCCGGACGCAAAAAAAGCCGCAGCGAGCAACACTCCACGCATGAACACCTCTCCCCCTATTGAGCGTGGCTACTACGAGTCAGCGATGCAAGTAAAGCGGTGTCACGCAGAAAGATATCAGCCCGCCTCGGCAAACCCCAGCGCCCCGTGCTGGGCACCCTGGCGGGCGACATCAAGGCTGAGTATAGCCAGATCATGCACGGTGCCGTCATGATCCTTCACATGATCGCGCAGCATCGCTTCGGCGCGGAAGCCCATTTCTTCGAAAAGGGAAATCGCGCCCCGCTGATCCGGGGTCATTCTGGCAATCAGTTTTTCAGCACCCGCATCCACGGCGTCGGCAAAGCAATGGTTGAGCAGGATACGCCCCAATCCCTTGCCGCGATATTCCTCCGCAATCAGCAGCCGGAGTTCGGCGACATGGGGTGACCATCCCCGCAAATCACGGACGATGGCCGTGCTGCCGACCACATGATCCCCGGCCATGGCCAGGACGCTCTGGATCGTTCCGTCCGCAATGGCATCGACCCAGGCAGCGATCACTTTGGGATGCTGGATGTCGCGTGCGAGGAACAACAGGTCATGCGCGGGCAGCGCAGTGGCGAATTCTTTCACTGCCCCCAGATCGCTGGTTTCGAAATCCTTGAGAAGGATCGGGCGACCGCCACATTTTACCGTTTTCGGATAGTCGCTCACAGATCCCTCCTTCGCACATGACGAATGGTCACTGTCCTAGCGTGGAGGAAAAAGGTCAAGGGCTGGCTTGCCGTTCAGGTGCTAAAGGCGCCCTTCGGCATCAAGGGCATAACCTGCCGAGCGCACCGTCCGGATCACGTCGGGCCGGTCACCATCGTTGATGGCCTTGCGCAGACGGCGGATATGGACGTCAACGGTACGGAGCTCATTGTCGCTATCCTGTCCCCAGACCGAATCCAGCAGGCGTTCACGTGAAAAGACGCGGCCCGGATGCTCCAGAAAGTGGCGCAGCAGGCGGAATTCCGTCGGCCCCAGCGCCACGGCCTTGCCGCAGCGCCGCACCTTATGGCCCACAAGATCCATTTCGATATCCGCATAGGCCAGATTTTCGCCGGCAAGGGCAGGGCGCACCCGGCGCAATACAGCCGAGACCCGCGCCACCAGCTCACGCGGGCTGAAGGGCTTGGTGACATAGTCATCCGCGCCCGTTTCCAGACCACGGATGCGATCCTCTTCCTCCCCGCGCGCGGTCAGCATGATGATCGGCACATTGGCAGTATCGGGCATACGGCGCAGGCGGCGGCAGACTTCGATGCCGGACAGGCTCTCCAGCATCCAGTCAAGCAACACGATATCCGGCGTCGTTTCCCGCGCCATCACAAGGGCCTCTTCACCGTCCGGTGTCTGGCGGACATCAAAGCCTTCCTTTTCGAAATGCCAGACGAGAAGCTCGGCTAGTGCCGCATCGTCTTCAACCAGCAGCATCTTTGCGGATGTCATAAGGTCAGCCTGCCTGTCCTGCATCCGAATCGGGCAGCTTTTCCCGTTCGCCCATATGTTCGCCGGTCGCGGCATAATAGACCATTTCGGCAACATTGGTGGCGTGATCGCCGATCCTTTCCAGATTGCGCGCGACGAACAGCAGATGCGCGGCGGCGCTGATCGTTGCCGGATTTTCCATCATGTGGGTGACAAGCGAACGGAATACGCTGTTGAAAAAGCCATCCACCTTGATGTCCATTTCGGTAACGCGGACAGCGGCCTGGGCATCGCGCGCGCCAAAGGCATCAAGAACCTGTTTCACCATTTCGCGGGCGATGTCGGCCATGGCAGGGATCAGCACCAGCGGTTCGATCTTGCCGAGATTGCCGATCAGCATCGTCCGCTTGGCGATGTTCTTCGCATAGTCGCCGATCCGTTCCAGCACGCTGGCGATTTTCAGCGCGGCAACCACTTCACGAAGATCGTTCGCCATCGGCGCCCGCAGCGCAATGATCTGGATCGCCATGCGCTCGATCTCGATTTCCAGCGCGTCGATCAGCTTGTCATCCGCGATGACCTGTTCGGCTGTTGCGCTGTCATGCTTTACCAGCGCCTTCATGGCACCATCGATGGCCGCTTCCGCCCGCCCGCCCATTTCGGAGATCAGTCCGCGCAGTTGCGAAAGCTCATCATCAAAGGCTTTGACTGTATGTGTGTTCATCATGCCCGTCCTCAGCCGTAGCGGCCCGTGATGTAATCCTTCGTCTTTTCCTGACGAGGATTGGTGAAAATTTCCGACGTGACGCCATATTCGACGAGATTGCCGAGGTGGAAAAAGGCCGTGCGCTGCGAAACCCGCGCGGCCTGCTGCATATTATGCGTGACGATGACGATGGCATAACGTCCGCGCAGTTCGTGGATCAATTCTTCAATCTTGGCCGTTGCGATGGGATCAAGCGCCGAACAGGGTTCATCCATCAGGATGACTTCCGGGCTGACCGCAATCGCGCGGGCAATGCACAGTCGCTGCTGCTGCCCGCCGGAAAGGGCCGTGCCGCTGTCGCTCAGTCGATCCTTGACTTCATCCCAAAGGCCCGCACGGCGCAAGGATTTCTCCACGATCGCGTCCATCTCGGTCTTGCCGCTGGCCAGGCCGTGAATGCGTGGGCCATAGGCGACATTTTCATATATCGATTTCGGGAAGGGATTGGGCTTCTGGAAAACCATACCCACCCGCGCGCGCAACTGCACCACATCCATGCCGGAGGAGTAGATATCATCCCCGTCCAGTTCGATCTGGCCTTCAACCCGGCAGATCGGGATGGTGTCATTCATCCGGTTGAGTGTGCGCAGAAAGGTGGATTTCCCGCAGCCGGACGGACCGATAAAGGCCGTCACATTCTCGGTCGTCACATCGATCGACACTTTGTCGATAGCCTGTTTCGGGCCGTAATAGACCGACACATCGCGTGCCGTCATTTTCAGGGTGGAAGCGTCAGTCATCAGAGCCCTTACCAGCGGGTTTCAAAGCGGTTGCGAAGATAAATGGCGATGCCATTCATCGCGAGGAGGAAGACAAGCAGGACGATGATGGCAGCGCTCGTCTTTTCAACGAACCCCCGGCTCACTTCGTCTGACCAGAGGAAAATCTGCACGGGCAGCACGCTCGCCGGATCAGTGATCCCGCCCGGAGGCGTGGCGATGAAGGCGCGCATGCCGATCATGAGCAGCGGTGCGGTTTCTCCGAGCGCGCGGGCCATGCCGATGATCGTGCCGGTCAGAATGCCGGGCAGGGCCAGCGGCAGAACGTGATGGAACACCACCTGCACCCGGCTCGCGCCAACACCCAGCGCGGCGTCGCGGATTGAGGGCGGCACGGATTTGATAGCGTTGCGCCCGGCGATGACGATAACCGGCATGGTCATCAGCGCCAGTGTCAATCCGCCCACTAGTGGCGCGGAGCGCGGCATACCCATGACATTCAGGAACACGGCGAGACCAAGCAGGCCGAAGATGATTGAAGGCACTGCCGCCAGATTGTTGATCGAAACTTCAATCAGGTCGGTCCAGCGATTACGCGGCGCATATTCCTCAAGATAGACAGCGGAGAGAACGCCAATCGGGAAGGCAAGCGCGATCGTCACCAGCATTGTCAGCAACGAGCCTTTGAGCGCACCCCAAATGCCAACCTGTGTGGGATCAGTCGCATCACTATCGGTAAGGAAGGCACCATTGAAGCTTGAAGTCAGCTTGCCTTGCGCCTTCAGTTTTTTCGCCGCTGCAATCATTTCCGGCGCGCCTTCACCGGCAAGCCCTTCGGCCAGATCAGATGAAATGGGCACCTGGATCACCGCCGTCTTATCCAGCAGCGACGGATCGGAGATGATGGCCGTGCGCAGCGCAGTCCAGCCGGACTCCGATACAAGCGAAGGTCCGGCGGGGCCGAATGCCTTGGTTGCCGCGTCCGCAATCACACCATCCAGACCGGCATTGGCGAGCAGATTTTCAGCATCGGGTGCCTTGAGCGTGGCTGGGTCAACCAAGGCAGGCGCCGTCGCCATAGTCACAGGCAACGCCACGCGTGTCTGGAAGAAGCCGCCAACGCCGTTGGAGGCCATTGTGATCAGCAGGAAGGCAAGAAAGCCAGCCGAGATCAGCACCGCACTCAGGCCAAGCAGCTTGAAGCGGGTTTCGGCACCATAGCGACGCCTGATGCGGCGCTGCATCTCGTCCGACTTCCAGTCGGTCGGTGTGCGGCTCTGTGCGGGACTATTCATACGCCTCCCGGTATTTCTTGACGACGCGCAGGGCGACGATGTTGAGGAGCAGCGTCACAACGAACAGCACCAGCCCGAGCGCGAAGGCGGCAAGCGTCTTGGCGCTGTCAAATTCCTGGTCGCCCGTCAGCAACTGGACGATCTGCGTGGTAACGGTGGTGACGCTTTCGAACGGGTTGGCCGTCATATTTGCGGCAAGGCCTGCCGCCATGACAACAATCATTGTCTCGCCAATGGCGCGGCTGACAGCGAGCAGCACGCCGCCGACCACGCCAGGCAGGGCGGCAGGCAGCAGCACCTTTCGGATCGTTTCCGAAGGCGTGGCACCCATTGCGAGGGATCCATCGCGCATCGACTGGGGAACAGCAGCGATCGAGTCATCGGCCATTGAGGACACAAACGGGATGATCATGATGCCCATCACCGCACCTGCCGCAAGCGCACTTTCAGACGAAGGGTTTTCCAGCCCGATCAGCTTGGCAAAATCCCGCACGGCAGGCGCAACGGTCAGAGCCGCGAAATAGCCATAGACCACTGTGGGCACCCCGGCGAGAATTTCAAGGATCGGCTTCATCCACTTCCGCACTTCGGCCGCGGCATATTGGGTGAGGTAGATGGCGCTCATCAGGCCCAGCGGCACAGCCACCAGCATTGCAATGATCGCGCCGATGAAAACTGTGCCCCAGAAAAGCGGCACGGCCCCGAACGCATCATCCGCGCCGCTGTTCGCCATCGATTGCGGGCTCCAGTCCAGCCCGGTGAGGAAAC
>JANOAJ010000295.1:0-1752 GCA_031411035.1 Sphingomonadales bacterium | reverse complement strand
GCGATGCTGAAATCGCTGTTCTCGGACGCCGGTCTGCCAGTGATGGACACGACGACGCATATCGTGCCGCTGATGGTCGGCGATCCGGTCAAGGCCAAGAAGATCAGCGACATATTGCTCGCAGAATATGGCGTTTACGTGCAACCGATCAATTACCCCACCGTCCCGCGCGGCACCGAACGGCTGCGCTTCACGCCCGGTCCGGCACATACCGAAGAAATGATGATCGAACTCACCAGCGCGCTCACCGAAATCTGGTCAAGGCTGGAACTGCGGAAAGCGGCCTGACCCACAATCCCTTGTGGCAATCGCTGCCCCCATCGCCTATGGGGCGCGTATTCCGATTCACCCAGACAGGGACGTGGCCGCACAAATGCGTATCGCGATAGCTTCCGATCATGCCGCTTTCGATCTGAAGGCGTCCCTTGCCCAGTGGCTTCGCGATGAAGGGCATGACGTGATTGACCTTGGCCCTGCTGACACTGGCAGCGTCGATTATCCCGATTATGGCTATAAACTGGCCGATGCGATGGCCGAGGGCCGGGCGGAACGCGGCGTTGCCCTGTGCGGATCGGGCATTGGCATTTCCATCGCCGTCAACCGCAACCCGGCGTGCCGCGCGGCGCTTGTTTCCGAACCCTTGTCAGCCAGGCTTGCCCGTGAACATAATGATGCCAATGTCATCGCTATGGGCGCGCGCCTTACCGGGATCGATATGGCGAAAGCCTGTCTTGCCACTTTCCTTTCCACCGATTTCGCCGGGGATCGCCATATCCGCCGTGTCGAGAAACTCTCCCACCCCCAGCTCTCGAAAGTAGCCGCATGAGCATCCAGCCCGCCAATGACCTGTCCGACGGGTTTTTCACCCAGAGCCTCGCCCAGCGCGATCCCGAGATTGCCGGCTGGATCAGCAAGGAACTCGGCCGCCAGCGCGACAAGATCGAACTGATCGCATCGGAAAACGTCGCGTCGCGCGCGGTGCTGGAAGCGCAGGGCTCAATCCTCACCAACAAATATGCCGAAGGCTATCCCGGCCGCCGCTATTATGGCGGCTGCGAATATGTCGATGAAATTGAAACCATCGCCATCGAACGCGCCAAGCGGCTGTTCGGGTGCGAATTCGCCAATGTGCAGCCCAATTCGGGCAGCCAGATGAACCAGGCGGTGTTCCTCGGCCTGCTCCAGCCCGGCGACACTTTCATGGGACTGGATCTGGCAGCGGGCGGTCACCTGACCCACGGTTCGCCGGTCAACATGTCCGGCAAATGGTTCAAGCCCGTGCCCTATGGCGTGCGGCGGGATGACCAGATCATCGACATGGATGACGTGGCCCGGATCGCGCGCGAGAGCAAACCCAAGCTCATCATCGCAGGCGGCACGGCCTATTCCCGCTTCTGGGACTGGGCGCGCTTCCGCGAGATTGCCGATGAAGTGGGGGCCGTCCTGCTGGTCGATATGTCGCACATCTCCGGCCTTGTCGCAGGGGGCGTCCATCCCAGCCCGGTGCCGCACGCGCACGTTGTGACAACCACCACGCACAAATCGCTGCGCGGCCCGCGCTCCGGTGTCATCCTGTCGAATGACGAAGCGATGGCCAAGAAAATGAACAGCGCGATCTTCCCCGGCCTTCAGGGCGGGCCGCTGATGCACATTATCGCTGCCAAGGCCGTGTGCTTTGCCGAAGCCATGAAGCCGGACTTCAAGCTTTATGCCAAGGCCGTGGCCGACAACGCCAAGGCGCTGGCGGAGTCG
>JANOAJ010000294.1:0-31470 GCA_031411035.1 Sphingomonadales bacterium | reverse complement strand
GTTGTTGTGCCTGCGCGCTGCGGCGCGTAGTGCCTGCATATCGGTCGGGACGTAGCGCAGCCTGGTAGCGCATCACACTGGGGGTGTGGGGGTCGCAGGTTCGAATCCTGTCGTCCCGACCAATTTTCCTTTGATCTTGTTTCAGCCCGCGCCGCGCTGCCATTCGTCAGCGAGGATCGAGAAGATGCCTGTGTCGCGTACCCGACCAGTCCATGTGATCCGCTCGGCGCGCAGCACGCCTTCCTTCTGGCAGCCGAGCTTTAGCACGGCCGCCTGGGATCGCTGGTTGATCTCGTCCACCTTGAATGCCACCCGCATCAACCCACAGCCAAAAGCATGATCGAGCATCAGGCGTTTCAGCCTGTTGTTGAAGCCGCTGCCACGCAACCGCGGGACGATATAGGTGTTCCCGATCTCAATGGAGTGGCCGGGCGCGCCATGTTCAATCCATGCAGTCATGCCGACAACGATCTCGCCCTTCAGAATGGCATAGCATTGGCGGACGCGCCCTGATTTTAGCATGCCATCAAACTGTGGATCGAAAGCGGCACCCAGATAGGAAAAGGGATAGATCATCCAGATATCCTGGTCCTCGGCACAGGCAGCCCGCAATGCTTCCCGGTGCCCTTCGGCGAGCGGGATCAATGACAGATCCCCATCCGACAGTCGCACATACAGCTCAGCCACGGGTACGTTCCATGAAGTGCCTGCGGCACAGGGCGATATAGCGGTCATTGCCGCCAATCTCTGTCTGGTCGCCATCGCGAACCGCTTTTCCGCTTTCATCGACGCGCAGGTTCATTGTCGCCTTGCGCCCGCATTCGCACACGGCCTTCAACTCGATCAGGGCATCCGCTAGGCCAAGCAATGCCGCACTGCCAGGGAAAAGCTGCGCCTGAAAATCGGTGCGCAGGCCGTAGCAGAGTACGGGAATACCGCGCTCGTCGGCGATACGGGCCAATTGCAGCACCTGATCGCGAGAGAGGAACTGGGCTTCATCCACCATCACACAAGCCAGCGGACGGCGCGTGCTTTCTGCCACGATGGCATCATAAAGATCGGAGTCCGGAGAAAATTTGTTGGCCTCCGTCGTCAATCCGATGCGCGAGGCAATCTGGCCCTGCCCGAACCGGTCGTCCAGCGCCGCCGTCCACAGCATGGTTTCCATGCCACGTTCGCGATAGTTGAAATCCGCCTGAAGCAGCGTGGTCGATTTGCCTGCATTCATCGAGGCATAGTAGAAATAGAGCTTGGCCATCAGCCTTCGTCTTTAAGATCCTGGGCTACTTTTGGGGCCTTTAGCAGCTTGTCGATATGCCCGCCTTCGTCAAAACTGTCGTCAGACAGGAATTTGAGCTTGGCCGCATATTTCTGTCGCACACGCGCCGCCACTTCACGCTGGAGATAGGCAGTGTTGGTACGCAGCGCTTTCAGCACCCCGGCTTCATTCTGGCCGAGCAGCGGCTTTACGAACACTGTCGCGTGACGCAGGTCAGGCGACATGCGGACTTCTGTGACAGAGACCATATGCTTGGCCAGCGTCTCATCATGCACATCCCCGCGCGCCAGGATTTCAGACAGCACGTGGCGCACCTGTTCCCCCACACGAAGCAGGCGGACAGACTTGGTTTCGGGCGTGGTATTCTGGGGCATATTGAATCTTTAGGGGATTGTCGGTATATAGGAAACTGTCACTGTGAATGTTGCAATTCATTCACCTCCTGAGCCCGGGTGTTCTAGCGCCCGGGCTCAAAATTTGGGGCCCAGCGTTCTAGCGCCGAGCCCCGCACTGGCTTATTTGCGGCCAAGCTCAATGAGCTTCACCATCAAAGTGATGAGCGCGACGATTAGCGCCGCGACACCCAAAACCAATGCTGTCACTGATTCTAATGCAATATGGATCACCTCCTTGCGGACGCTAGTTGCGATCCGCGAGGAGGTGATAACCGGAAACGTCGTGAAATTACAATCTCACTGCGCTCACAAAGTCCGTTCGCGCTCCTCGACTTCAAAGGTTTCGAGGAAATCGCCCTTCTTGATGTCTGTCGTCGCTTCCAGCGTGACGCCGCACTCCAGACCGGCGCGCACTTCGGCCACATCATCCTTGAAGCGCCGCAGATTGGAAACCGAACCGGTATAGATGATGACATCATCACGCGTAACGCGGGCACGGAGCGCCTTCTTGATATAGCCTTCGGTGACCAGCAGACCAGCGGCCTTGCCATGCTTGCCAGCCGGAAAGACTTCGCGGATTTCGGCGCGGCCAACGACCGTTTCGAAATATTCGGGGCCAAGCTGGCCTGCCATGCCGGCGCGAATATCGTCGAGAAGATCGTAGATCACGTCATAATATTTTAGCGCAACCCCAGCCTTTTCGGCAATTTCGCGCGCCTTGGCATTGGCGCGGACATTGAAGCCGATGATCGGCGCGCCGCTGGCCCTGGCGAGCGTGACATCGCTTTCGGTGATACCTCCAACGCCGGAATGCAGGATGCGCACCTTGATATCCTCGTTCGGAATCTTGGCGAGCGAGCCGATAATGGCTTCCACCGGGCCCTGAACATCGCCCTTGATGACGAGCGGATATTCCTGCGCCTGCTTTTCCTTGAGCGCCGAGAACATCGATTCGAGCGAAGCCGGGCCACCGCCGGTGCGCTTCGCGGTAGCCACGCTGGCACGGTACGCCGCGACTTCACGGGCGCGCGCTTCGCTTTCCACCACGGTCAGCGTATCGCCGGCAGAGGGCACACCGCCCAGACCGAGCACTTCGACCGGCATGGAAGGCGTGGCTTCCTTGATCTGCTGCCCCTTGTCATTGACCATTGCGCGAACGCGACCGCTTTCGGTGCCCACCACGAAAATGTCACCCGTGCGCAGCGTGCCGCGCTGGATGAGGATCGTCGCAAGCGGCCCCTTGCCCTTGTCGAGCTTGGCTTCAATCACCTTGCCTTCAGCCGCGCGATCCGGATTGGCGCGCAGTTCGGAAAGTTCTGCCTGAAGCTGAATCTTCTCGATCAGTTCATCAAGGCCGGCCTTTGACTTCGCAGAAACCGAGACTTCCTGCACATCACCCGAAAGCGATTCCACCACCACATCATATTGCAGCAGTTGTTCGCGCACTTTCTGGACATTGGCTTCATGCTTGTCGATCTTGGTGATCGCGATGATCATGGGAACGCCTGCGGCCTTCACATGGTTGATCGCTTCCACCGTCTGTGGCTTTGGCCCATCATCTGCGGCGACAACGATCACGACAATATCCGTCACATTCGCACCGCGCGCGCGCATTTCGGTAAAGGCTTCGTGACCAGGCGTATCGAGGAACGTGATCTTCGACTTGTCCTTCATCGTCAACTGATAGGCACCGATATGCTGGGTGATGCCACCGGCTTCGCCTGCCACCACATCCGTGCCGCGCAACGCGTCAAGCAGGCTGGTTTTGCCATGATCAACATGCCCCATGATCGTGACGACCGGCGGACGCGCCTTCAGGGTTTCGGGGGCGTCAACATCCTCGTCATGCGCAATATCAATATCGGCATCGGATACGCGGGTGATGTTGTGTCCGAATTCGGTAACCAGAAGCTCGGCCGTATCCTGATCGATTGTCTGGGTCAGCGTGACGGGCGAGCCCATCTTGAACAATGCCTTGACCAGATCTGCCCCGCGCTCGGCCATACGGTTGGCCAGTTCCTGCACAGTGATCGTTTCAGGCACCGAGACATCACGGATCTGCTTGGCGGCGGGGCCGCTTTGCATGTGGCTGCGCTTTTCCTTTTCGCGCGCACGCTTCAGCGCGGCGAGCGAACGGGCACGCGCCCCTTCGCCATCATCAAGTGCCTTGGTGACGGTCAGCTTGCCGGACTGGCGGCGATCATCGCCACCCGGACGGCCACCACGTGCAGGGCGCGCGGGCAGTTCGGGGCGACGGACAGGCTGGAAACCACCGGGGCGGCGGGGACGTTCCTCTTCCGCAGCAGCCGGTGCCGCAGCGGGCGCTGCTGCGGCCTCTTCGGGCTCCGCAACCGCAGCAACAGGCGCTTCGGCCGCACGGCGCGCGGCATTTTCCGCCTCGACACGCGCGAGTTCGGCAGCCGCTTCTTCCGCCTTGCGATTTTCCTCAATGCGGCGCTTTTCTTCTTCCGAAGATTCCACTTTCATCCGGTCTTCGCGGCGGCGCGCTTCTTCAAGCGCATTCATCCGCGCTTCCTCGGCCTCACGCAGCAGCTTAGCCTGCAATTCCTGACGCGTCAGCGCGGATTCCTGCGGTGCAGGCTTGGGCGCGGGAGGCGGTGGCGGGGGTGGCGGCGGGGCCGCGACTTCAACCTTCACCTCAGGCGCTTCCGCCTCGCCTGGCTTGCCCAGGATGCGGCGGCGCTTCACTTCCACCACGACGGTGTTCGACCGCCCGTGGCTGAAGCTCTGCTTCACCTGGCCAGTTTCCACTGTCCGCTTCAGGCCCAGCGGCGCACGCATGCCCAGTTTCGGTTTTTCCGTATCGCTCATTTGTTTGCCCTGAAGCCCTTCATGCCTGCTCTGCGCCGTGCGCCGATGAACCTTGCGAAGCATTTTCGCAAGGCGCGGCGACGGTCGCGCGTCCAATAAATTTGTGCCAGCGGCCTATCGCATCCTGCACCCGCGCGGCGGCCGCGCGATCAGTGATGGCAATATGCACGACGTTTTCGCGCCCCAGCGCTTGTGACAATATAGACCTGTCGGCGTCGATTACCAACCCCGCAGCGCCACTGCCTTCCTGATCCGTACCTACGCGCCATGCCTGATCCAGCTTGCGCGATCCATCCGCGCCCGCATCGCTGGCGTGAAGCAACAAGGCCACCTGCCCCCGGCGCGCCGCTTCAGCAATCTTTTCCGAGCCTGTCTGAAGCGTGCCGGAACGTGCCTCCAGCCCCAGCCGGTCAAGTGCATTGCGGGCCAGCGCTGCGGCAATCTGGGCAGGCAAGCCTTCGGGGACCGTCACCGCACCCGTCTTGAACGCCCGTGCCAGCGCGCCTTTCAGCTTGCCCTTGGCCTGCGCGGCGGCAAGCGTCGGCTGATCCACGCCAATCCACGCGCCGCGCCCTTCGGCGCGCGCGCGAACATCAGGCGCAACAACGCCATCCGGCCCAAGGGCGAGCCGGATCAGCGCGGCTTTGGAGCCATGCTCTCCGCTGATTATGCAGCGACGTTCGGGATCGTGCGCCGACTCATTGGGAGGTGACCGCATCCGCGTCTCCCTCTTCGTCTTCAAACCAGTGCGCGCGTGCGGCCATGATGATTTCGTTGCCCTGCTCTTCGCTCAGATTATATTCGGCAAGGACACCGCCCTTGGGTTCCGCTGCGCCGGGTTTGCGACGCGGTTCGATCCGCTTTTTCTGAATCAGCTCGTCCGTCGCCAGATCGGCCAGGTCATCAAGCGTCTTGATCCCGGCCTTGCCCAGCGTGACCAGCATCGCTTCGTTCAGGTGCGGCATTTCCGCAATCGCATCCTCGACGCCGAGCGAACGGCGCAATTCGCGATTGGCTTCCTCACGGCGATCCAGGGCTTCCTGCGCGCGGCTCTGAAGCTCGCTGGCCAGTTCCTCGTCAAAGCCTTCGATCTCGGCGATTTCGGCAGCGTCAACATAAGCGACTTCTTCCATCGTGCCAAAGCCTTCGGCCACCAGAAGCTGGGCCAGCGTTTCATCAACGTCCAGTTCGTTCTGGAACATTTCCGAACGTTCGACGAATTCGCGCTGGCGCTTTTCGCTGGCATCGGTTTCGGTCATGATGTCGATGGCCGAACCGGTGAGTTGCGAAGCAAGCCGGACATTCTGGCCGCGACGGCCAATGGCAAGCGAAAGCTGATCATCAGGCACCACCACCTCGATCCGGCTTTCTTCCTCGTCAATCACGACGCGGCTGACCGTTGCGGGCTGGAGGGCATTGACGACGAACGTCGCCGTGTCTTCGCTCCAGGGAATGATGTCGATCTTTTCGCCCTGCATTTCCTGGACGACGGCCTGAACGCGGCTGCCCTTCATGCCGACGCACGCACCGACCGGATCAATGCTGCTATCGCGGCTGATCACACCAATCTTGGCGCGGCTGCCCGGATCACGCGCGGCAGCCTTGATTTCGATGATGCCATCGTAAATCTCGGGCACTTCCTGCGCGAACAGCTTTTTCATGAAATCGGGATGCGCGCGGCTGAGGAAAATCTGCGGGCCGCGATTTTCGCGCACGACCTTGAGGATCAGCGAACGGACGCGATCGCCGACGCGCGCCACTTCGCGCGGGATCTGCGCGTCACGGCGGATCACGCCTTCGGCGCGACCCAGATCAACCACGACATGACCAAATTCGACGCGCTTGACGACACCGGTGATGATTTCCCCGCTGCGATCCTTGAATTCGTCATACTGGCGCTCACGCTCGGCATCGCGCACCTTCTGGAAGATGACCTGCTTGGCTGCCTGCGCCGCGATACGACCAAATTCGATGGGGGGCAGCGGATCAACGATATAATCGCCCACCACGGCGCCAGCCTGCAGCTTTTGCGCATCCTTGACGCTGACCTGCTTGAAATAGTCGTCCACTTCCTCGACGACTTCGACAACACGCCACAAGCGCATATCGCCGGACTGCGGGTCGATCTTGGCGCGAATGTCGTTTTCGGCACCATAGCGCGCACGGGCTGCACGCTGGATTGCGTCCTCCATCGCTTCAAGCACAATGGCCTTATCGATCAGCTTTTCACGCGCCACCGAATCAGCGATGGCAAGCAATTCGGCCTTGTTGGCGGAAATCGCAGTGGACATGGAACTACCTCTCCTCTGAAATCAGGTCAGCACCGTCGCTCGAAAGCGGAGCGGTTGCCTTGATGAGTGAATCGGTCAGCACCAGCTTCGCGCTGGTGATGATCGAGAATGGAATATGCAGCGTCTCGCGCGTTTTGGGGGTCGTGATGATGACAGCGTCACCCTCAAGCCCGCCCAGACGGCCTTCAACCTGCTTGCGACCTTCAAACGCCTCTGCCAGCCGCAGTCGCGCGTCAAACCCGGCCCAGTCCGTATAGTCAGCGATCCTGGTCAACGGGCGATCAATGCCCGGCGAACTGACTTCCAGACGGTAGGCCTCTTCGATCGGATCTTCGGCATCCAGCGTATCGGAAATCAGGTGCGAAAGGGCGGTGCAGTCTTCAATGGTCAACTGCCGCGTGTCGGGGCGCTCGGCCATCACCTGCAAGGTCGGATCGCTTTTGCCGCCGAACATCGCGACGCGCACCAGCGACAACCCCAATGCCTGGGCATGGGGTTCGATCAATCTGGTCAGCGCTTCAATATCGGCCATAAAACTCCGCAGTGCGCCATGCGATGGTGCCGCCGATCCCGGTTGGGGCCGACCTCAACAGCATGACAATGTCGAGAAACACCGCGCCCTTAGCCCTGATTGGCCGCGTGAGCAAGGGGGAATGCGGTGGTGTGCCCGCACTGGCCTGCACCGCCTCGGCCTTTTCTGCCCCGAGCGAAAGCGCAATGCGCCCAAGCATCCAACAAGTTCAGATTGCTGAATATTTTTCCACTTTCCCGCAACACGACATAAACCATTTTGGATTAATCGGATTGCGGATGGGGCAACAAGCGGGACTTTGACCAGCGTGAAATGCGCGCGCATCTTCTGGGCGGTGATGCTGGTTTTGCTGTGCGCGGCAGTGCCAGGCTTCGCTGTCGCTGCGCCCCGGTCTATCGATTTGCCGCATCCCTGCCTTCTGGTGACGGCCCCCGATGCCACTCCCGACGAGGTAATGGCCCACCGCACGGAGTTTCGTTGCGGTGATCCCAAGCCCGGCAAGTTCGACGTCACCAACTGGGCGCTGATTGACGGTCTTAACCTGCCGCGAGATCCGGCTGATCCGTGGGTTTTCCGCCACGCGCTCGTCCGGGATTCGCAGAACAGCTATTATTTCCTCCATGCCGACGGCACCATCCTGCCATCGCCAACGTCCGCAATGGATGCCCGCCAAATCCTTTCCAGCGGCGATGTGCGGTTTGCCCTGCCAGACTGGCCGGCACCCGTGACCGGCATTCTTGTGCGAGTCGGCGATCTCCATTCCCTGCATGGCGTGATCCCGCGCGCCGGGATCGAGACGCGATCGGCCGTGGCACAGACCACCGCGCGCTTTCACCTGTTTTACGGCTTTATCACGGGGCTGCTGGTCGCGATGCTTGCCTATAACCTGATGCTGTATCTGGTGCTGCGCCATGCTTTCCTGCTGCGCTATTGCGCATTCACGGCCTGCACCTTGCTGTTTGCGGGCACCTGGTCAGGGGCAATTTTCGCGCTGTTACCCAGCCTGACCACCTTCGGGCAGGTCGCCGCCAACAATTTCGCGATCAGCGCGCTGATCCTGACAGCGCCCCGCTTCATGATCAGCTTCCTTGAGCCGGACACCGTGCCGCTCCGGCTTGGACGCCTGCTGCGGACGATGTCTGTCGCGCCGCTCACGGTCAACGTGTTGCGCATGCTGATGCCCGAAGCGCTCTGGCAATTGTTTGACGTGCTGTTTTATGGCGGGATACTTTCCACACTTGCCGGCATGGTCTGGGCCGGGATCGTCGCGTGGCGCAACGGCAGCCGCGCTATCCACACCTTCGCGATCAGTTGGGTCGTGCCCTTTGTCTTTGCTGCCGCCCGGGTGCTCTGGGCGCTGGGCCTGTTCCCCGTCTATAGCGCCCTGTTCGATATCGGGCTGTTCATCGTTCTCGTCATGGAAGCCCTGATCAGTGCGCTCGGGATGACGCTGCGCATCCGGGCGCTGCGCACCGAGCGTGACGATGCCCGGGCGCTGGAACACACGCTGCGCGCGCTCGCCGAAACCGATACCATGACCGGCCTGCTCAACCGGCGCGCCTTCCTTGAGCGTGCCCGGCAAGGCAATCATGGCAAGCGTCTGATCCTTGTGGACATTGACCGCTTCAAATCGATCAATGATAGTTATGGACATGATGTGGGCGATCAGGTGATCGTGGCTGTGGCCAACATCCTGAAAGCCCACAGCCCCGGTGGCGCGCTGGTGGGCCGGATGGGCGGCGAAGAGTTTGCCGTGCTGGTGCCTGCCGATGCAGCGGGCGAACTTGCCTACAAGTTGCGCGCAGCGGTTGAGAATCCGGCATTTGAGAATGGCCCGCCTGTAACCATCAGCGCCGGTGTGGCCGAAGGGGCCATCGCCAGCGAACAGGACTGGCGGCTGTTGTATATCGCGGCCGACGAAGCTCTCTACGAAGCCAAGAACGCCGGGCGCAACCGGGTGAAACATTCCTTTGCAACGCTGGCAGTCGCGAGCTGAGCTTCCTATGTTCATCTGATCCAGCACGGATCAGGAGACGATCGATGCGCCGCTTCATGCTTTTGACTGCCTTGCTTGCCAGCGCCTGTGGCAGCACGCCCCCCGCGAGTCCCGCAAGTCCGCCATTCACTATTGTGGCCAAAGCCACGTTCAACGAACCCTGGGCGATGGCCTTTCTGCCGGATGGTCGGGCGCTGATCACCGAGAGGGCCGGAAAGCTGCTGCTGGTCGATATGGCCACAGGCGCTGCACAAACCGTGGCCGGAACACCCGCAGTGGCGTTTGGGGGGCAAGGCGGTCTGGGCGATGTCATTATCCATCCCGATTTTGCCAATAACGGCTATATCTATCTTAGCTGGGCCGAAGCCGGAAAGGGCGGATTTGGCGCCGCTGTGGGCCGTGCAAAGCTGATCGCAGGCGATGGCGCGCCGAAGCTGGAAGGCCTGCAGGTCATCTGGCGACAGGAACCCAAGGTTGCGGGGCGCGGGCATTTCGGACACCGCATGGCCTTCGGTCCGGACGGGATGCTCTATATTTCCAGCGGGGAGCGCCAGAAGTTCGATCCGGCGCAGAATCCGGACATTAATCTGGGCAAGATCGTGCGGCTTTCAGACGGCGGCATGATCCCTTCGGAAAATCCCTGGTATGATCAGGGCCGCTTGCGCGCGCAGGTGTGGAGTCTGGGCCATCGCAATCCGCTGGGTCTGGCCTTCGACAGCGCCGGCCGCCTGTGGGAAACGGAGATGGGGCCGCAGGGCGGCGACGAACTGAACCTGATCATCCGCAGCGCCAATTATGGCTGGCCGCGCGCGTCCAACGGATCCCATTATGACGGGCGCGATATTCCCGATCACGCGCCGGGCGACGGGTATCAGGCGCCCAAAATCTGGTGGAACCCCTCCATCTCGCCGGGGAGCCTGATGATCTATTCCGGCACGCTGTTTCCCAAATGGCAGGGCGATGCCTTTATCGGAGCATTGGGCGGCGAGGCGCTGATCCGGGTCGATTTGCAGGGAGACAGCGCCACAAAGGCAGATGTCTGGCCCATGGACGCGCGCATCCGCGAAGTGGAACAGGGCCCGGACGGGGCCATCTGGATGCTGGAAGATGGCGAAAAAGGAAGGCTTTTGCGGCTTGATCCAGTGGCCGGCTAGCGCGCGCATTTTCCGCTTGCCAAGTGACTCGGACGCGTGAATTATGCTGCAAGTGCGAACAACTCACTTTGTTGGGGATATGGCATGGCAGACGCGGTACTGGGCAAGATGGCAGTGGCGGAAATGCGGGAGTTCGCTTCCTTTCCGCCGGGCACGCAACGCTATATCCGCCGTTCGCTCGATGTCGGCCTCGCCCGGCGCGACGCGCAGCAGCGCTGGTCGCGTGACCTGATCGAAAGTGCCAGCATCTCTGTGCAGACGCGGCTGTATGAGCGCCTGCCCGAAATCCGGGATGCCGTGCCGAGCGATATCGGGCTGGACAAGGTCGAACCGTTCATGGCCCCGCTCGTTTCCGTAAGCGCCTTCGACCTGGCGCAAAGCCGCCTGCCGAGCTTCAGCGCCTATCGTTTCCTCTATGAACGGCTGATCGGGGCAGCATCACGCCCCTGGCTGCCCGGCGCCTTTTGCGCCGCGGCCTCCTTGCCGCACATGCCACCGGGGCAACGCCTGCATCTGCTCCAGTCGATCAGCGAAAACGCTGCCACGGCACCGGGCTGGTCTCTGCAGGAACCGAGCTTCTTCCCCGATTGGGTGGACAAGGATGATGCGACGCCGCCATTGCTGAATTAGGTCTCGTCATTCCGAACTCGATTTGGAATGACACGATCTTGCCATCCGCGCCCTGCCCCGGCATGGGCATGGGCATGAAACGCACGCTCATTTCCTCCGGCTCTCCCTTTGAAACACAAGTTGGCTATTCCCGTGCCGTCAGTGACGGCGACTGGTGCTGGGTGGCAGGCACTACGGGCTATGATCCTGAAACCCGCATCATGCCCGACACTGTCGCGGAACAGGCGGCCAATGCACTGAAAGTCACCGCTGCCGCGCTCGCCGAAGCCGGGTTCGCGCTGGAGGATGCGGTACGGGTAACCTATTACATCACAGACGCTGCCTATTGGGATGCCATCGGCCCGGTGCTCGGCGCAGCCTTCGGAGCGATCCGTCCGGCAGCGACCTGCGTGGTATGCGGCCTGATCAAGCCGGAAATGAAGATCGAAATCGAACTGACCGCAAGGAAGCGCGTATGAGCATCACGCTATATGGCATCCCCAATTGCGACACAGTGAAGAAGGCGCGCACCTGGCTTGAGGGGCGCGACATCGCCTACAGCTTTCATGACTATAAAAAGGCCGGTGCCGATGCGGGCAGGCTGGCCATCTGGTGCGATGCGCTGGGCTGGGAGACCGTCCTCAACCGCGCGGGCACAACCTTCAAGAAGCTGCCTGATACCGACAAGACCGGGCTTGACCAGGGCAAGGCGATTGCCCTGATGCTGGCGCAGCCGTCAATGATCAAACGCCCGGTCGTGGAACATCAAGGCGGCCTGCTGATCGGGTTCAAGCCGGATCAATGGGACGCCGCATTCCCGAAATGAACCCGATTGCGACGCTGATCGCGGCGCAGATTGACCGCTGGCGGGTGGCCGGGGCGCCACTGATTATCGGCCTGTGCGGCACGCAGGCTTCGGGCAAATCGACGGCTTCTGCGCAAGTCGCCGCCCATTTCACGGCACAAGGCCTGCGCGTCGGTGTGATGTCTCTCGACGATCTCTATCTCAGCCGAGCGAAGCGGCGGGAACTGGCGGCGGACGTTCATCCGCTCTTTGCCACACGCGGGCCGCCCGGCACGCATGATGTGGCGCTCGGCATCGCGGTTCTGGACAAGGTGCGGCGGGGCGAGGCCACCCGCCTGCCCCGTTTCGCCAAAGCGCTGGATGAGCCGCTGCCGGAAAGCGAATGGCCCTTGCTTGCGGCGGGATGCGATATCTTCCTGTTCGAAGGCTGGTGCGTGGGTGCCCGCCCGCAGACCGAAGCCGCGCTTGTCCCGCCCGTCAACGCGCTGGAGCGCGAGGAGGACGCGGACGGCATCTGGCGGCACTTTTTCACCGCGCATCTGGCGGGCCCGACCGGGGAGCTGTTCTCCCGCATCGACCGCCTGATCTATCTGCGTCCGCCTTCGTTCAGCGTAGTGTACAAATGGCGCTGCCAGCAAGAACATGAACTGATTGCCAGGGCAGGCACCGCCGGCGCGCCCGCCGCGATGAGCGACACGCAGATTGCCCGCTTCATTGCCCATTATGAGCGGATGACCAATCACATCACTACGGACATGCCCGCCCATGCCGATCTGGTGATCCAGCTTGGCGAAGCGCGCGAGGTGCTGTCGGTTATCGCAAACGACGCTTAGTCCAGCGCGCAGGCGTTTGTCGCAATTCCCTGCCGGTCCAGAAATGCGCCAATCGCCTGAAAGGCCGAAGACGATGCCACGGCATCATGCTCTCGCGGGATCACACCGGGATCATAGGACTGATCACCGGGGCGCGTAACGTCGAAGCGGTGTCCGGCCCCTTCGTAGAGGTGAATCTCAAAAGGAATGTCCTGCGGCACGCGCCTCGCAGCGAGCTTGGTGAGGCTGGCTGCCGGGGCAAGGCCGTCCTTTGTGCCTTGTAGCGCAATCACCGGATGCAACTGCCGATACGGCACCGGCTGGCCGCGCACGGAGGGGTAATAGACGATTGCCGCCCTGATCCCGGTCTTCCCGCCTTCCGCTGCCGATGCCAGCGTCAGAGCGCCCTCGCCGCCGCGCGACCAGCCGATCGCCAGCCCGGGACAGCGCATGTCCATCCGCCCCTGCGCGCGGGCATCGGCGAGTGCGTCAGCCGCAAGCGCGGCGAGCTTCGGCCCCGTGCCGCCCTTCGCCGGAACGAGTTTCGCGGCCTGATCATCATCAATCACCAGCGCATCGATCCCCCGCATGTTGAGCCACTCGGCAAAATTCACATACTGGTTGCCCGGCACCAGTTTGCCGATCCCCATCGCGCGGGGAAAGAGGACTGCCCAGGGACGCGGCTTGCTGTCCGCTGCAGCGGGATACCAGTGATAATGTTCCCGTGCCGGTGACGCAGCGAGCAGGAGGGGGGCGAACAGGACGAGCAGGCGGGATGATCGGGGCACGGCGACTCTCCTTTGGGTGTGCGCCATCAGAACCCTGCGAATTTCGATCCGAATCAGCGCCGGCGCAAGGGAACATTTGCTGGCAGTGCTCCGCCTGACCCGCTAAGTCACCACCATGTCCACAACCTTTACGCTCGATACCTCCACCAGCCGCGCCAATCCGACGCCGGCACCGATGAAGCGGCTGACCGTGCCGGCGATCCGCAAGCAGAAGGGCGGCGAGCCGCTGGTGATGCTGACGGCCTATACGGTGCGGATGGCGCAGTTGCTTGATCCGCATTGCGATCTTTTGCTGGTCGGCGATTCGCTGGGGCAGGTTGTCTATGGCCTGCCATCAACAGTGCCGGTGACGCTTGAAATGATGTGCGCGCACGGAGCGGCCGTGGTGCGTGGCAGTTATCATGCCGTGGTTGTGGTGGATATGCCCTTTGGCAGTTACGAAGCCTCACCCGAACAGGCGTTCATGAGCGCGTCACGCATCCTGAAGGAAACCGGCGCGGCCGCCGTAAAGCTGGAAGGCGGCGAAGCGATGGGGCCAACCATCGAGTTTCTCTCGAAACGCGGCATTCCGGTGATGGCGCATATCGGCCTCACCCCGCAGGCTGTGAACCAGCTTGGCGGCTATGGCGCGCGCGGGCGCAGCCAGGCCGAAGCGGCGAAGATCATGGCAGACGCCCGGGCCGTGGATGGTGCGGGCGCGTTCGCGATGGTGGTGGAAGGTGTGCTCGAACCCATCGCCATCGACATTACCAAAGCCGTTGCCTGCCCTACCATCGGCATAGGTGCCTCTGCCCAATGTGACGGGCAGGTGCTGGTGGCGGAAGACATGCTGGGCATGTTCGAACGTGTGCCCCGTTTCGTGAAGCGCTATCATGAGGTTGCCAACGAAATCGGCGATGCCGCGTCCCGTTATGCAGCCGATGTTCGCGCTCGCGCCTTTCCGACCCCGGATCAGACTTACCAGCCCAAATAGCAGGGGGCGCTTCCCCTATGGCCAACGGCCCGCTAAGGAAGCGCCGTTTAACCGTCCCGGAGACCCCTTTTGGCGAGCCAGCCCCCTGTCAATGAAGCCTTTCTGCGCGAAGTCGATGATGAACTGCGCCGTGACCAGATTGAGGGATTCTGGAAACGCTGGGGGCGGATGCTTGTCGGCGGGATCATCGCCGTGCTTGCGCTCTGGGCAGGATGGCTGTGGTGGCAGAGCCGCCAGAGTGCGGCAAAGGGGCTGGACGGGGAAGCCATGTCCGCCGCCATGTCGGCGCTGGAGCAGGGCAATACCGGTGCCGCGGCTCCGGCCATCCGGAATCTCAAGGATTCGAAATTTGACGGCTATCGCGCCTCGGCACGGATGGCGGATGCCGCCCTTGCCTTGCAGCGCGGCGATGCCAAGGCAGCGGCCAAAGCCTATGGCGAAGTCGCGGCGGATACGGCGGTGGCCGCACCCTGGCGTGATCTGGCGCTGGTGCGCAAGACGGCTGCCGAGTTTGATACGCTGAAGCCAGAGGAAATCATTGCCCGGTTGAAGCCATTGGCGGCTTCCGGCAATCCCTGGTTTGGCAGCGCGGGCGAAATGACCGCGATTGCCTGGCTGAAGGCCGGCAAGCCTGAACTGGCTGCCAAATTGTTTGCCGAAATTGCCAAGGATGAGCAGGTGCCGGAAACCATCCGTTCACGCGCTGTCCAGATGGCCGGTGTTTTAGGGGTGGACGCCGTGCCGCCAGCGAAGGAAAAAGCGCAATGAAGTCTCTCCGTAATGCCTTGATTCTGGGCGTTGCCGCTGTCGCCCTGTCCGGTTGCGGCGTTCTTGGCGGCCTTGGCAAGGGTGAGAAAAAGCCCAAGACCGCCGTTCTGGGCCAGCGCATTGCCATCCTGACATCGGAATCCGATGCGGAACTTGATCCTTCGCTTGCCGATGTGGCGGTGCTGATCCCCGATCCGCAGGAGAATGCGGATTGGCCCCAGCCCGGCGGCAACGAAAACAAGGTGATGGAAAATGTCGCGCTGGGCAAATCCATTGGCCCGGTCTGGTCGGCAAAAATCTCCGGCACCACAAAATATGAACGCCTTGCCGCATCGCCCATTGTGGCTGAAGGCAAGGTTTTTGTGGTCGATACCTTCGCGCGCCTGCATGCCTTTGACGCCAAATCAGGCAAGGAAGTGTACACTGTCCAGATTGGTGAAGACAAGGATGTGAAGGGCGGCATCAGCTTCTGGTCGGGCGAAATGACCGGCAACCGGGGTTCGCTGTTCGGCGGTGGCGTCAGCTATGATGGCGGGCGCCTGTTTGCCACAAACGGTCTGGGCGATGTCGAGGCATTCACGGCGGCAGACGGCAAGAAGGTCTGGAAAGTCCGCCCCGCAGGGCCCCTTCGCGGCGCGCCTACGCTTGCCAATGGCAATGTTTATGTGATGTCCAATGACAACCAGATCATTGCCCTTTCGGGTGGTGACGGCAGCACGGTCTGGACGGCGGCTGGCTCTGTCGAACTGTCCGGCGTGTTTGGCGTGGCAGCTCCTGCGGCAGCGCAAGGCACGGTCGTTGCAGGCTTTTCATCGGGCGAGCTCAACGCCTATCGCTACGAGAATGGCCGCGATCTGTGGGGCGACGCCCTTTCGCGGACAAGCATTTCCACTTCGGTTGCCAGCCTGACGGACGTTGATGCCAGCGCCGTGATCGATCGGGGCCGGGTGTTTGCCATTGGCCAGGGTGGCCGCATGGTCAGCATGGAGTTGGTCACCGGCCAGCGCCTGTGGGAAATCAATGTGGCGGGCATTTCCACCCCCTGGGTGGCAGGCGAATGGATTTTCGTGATTGATGATGAAGCTCGCCTGCTCTGCATCGCGCGTTCCAACGGCAAGGTGCGCTGGGTGTCCCAGCTTCCCCGGTACAAGGGCGACAAGTCCAAAAACGGCCCGATCACCTGGACCGGCCCGGTTCTGGCAGGCGGACGGTTGATCGTTGGCAGTTCGCAGGGCCAGCTTGCCAATATCGATCCGGCAGACGGCAAGCTGCAGAGCGTCACCAAGGCGGGCGCGCCAATGTTCCTGCCGCCTGTGGTGGCCGGCGGCACGATGTACATCCTGACGAACGACGGTCACCTGACCGCCTGGCGATGACTGATTAAACCCCGACCATCCTGAGTTGGGGCTGAGCTTGACGAAGACCCGTATCGAAGGAACGCACCCCGCCCTTCGCTACGCCATTTCGACAAGCTCAATGGCTACTCAGGATATTCGGAATGGAAGCCCAAGCATGACACTTCCCATTGTAGCCATTATCGGGCGGCCCAATGTCGGGAAATCGACGCTTTTCAATCGCCTTGTCGGCAAGAAGATCGCGCTGGTCGATGACCGGCCCGGCGTCACGCGTGACCGGCGCGAGGGTGAGGCCGAACTGCTCGGCCTGAAATTCCGCCTCGTGGACACAGCCGGTTTTGAGGATGAAGACGCGCAGACACTGCCCGGCCGGATGCGCGCGCAGACCCAGGCTGCCGTGGATAGCGCGGACGTGGCCCTGTTCGTGGTCGATGCCCGGGCCGGAATCGTGCCGATGGATGAGGAAATCGGCCGCTGGCTGCGCGGATCGAAAACACCTGTGCTGCTGCTGGCCAACAAGGCCGAAGGACGCGCAGCGGAAAACGGGATTCTGGAATCCTACCGCCTAGGCTTTGGCGATCCGATTGCCTTCAGCGCCGAACATGGCGAGGGGCTGAGTGAACTTTTCGAAGGCCTGCTGCCGCATATCGAGCGCGACGAGGTGGAAGAACCCGAACCCTTTGACGACGAGAATCCCTACGCGCCGCTGAAACTCGCCATTGTCGGACGGCCCAATGCGGGCAAATCGACATTGGTCAACAAGATGATCGGCGAAGACCGGATGATCACAGGCCCTGAAGCCGGAATCACGCGCGATTCGATCAGCATTGACTGGCAATGGGCCGATGCCGACGGCACCGAGCGGCAGGTGCGGCTGATCGACACGGCGGGACTGCGCAAGAAATCCAAAGTGGATGACAAGCTGGAGCGGCTCTCCGCGGCCGATACCCAGCGCGCAATTGATTTTGCCGAAGTCGTCGTCCTGCTGCTGGATGCCACGCGCGGGCTCGAAGCGCAGGACCTGCGCATTGCCGATCAGATTTTCAGCGAAGGCCGCGCGCTCGTCATCGCGCTCAACAAATGGGACACGGTTGAGCAAGGCTCTGCCCTGTATCAGGGCGTGCGCGGGGCGCTGGAGGAAGGCTTCAGTCAGGTGAAGGGCGTGCCGCTCCTCACTGTGTCCGCCGCCACTGGCAAGGGCATTGACCTTTTGCTGCAAGTCGCCTTCGAAACCCGTGCCGCGTGGAGCCAGCGCGTGACAACCGGCAAGCTCAACCGCTGGTTTGAAGACGCCATCGAAAAGAACCCGCCGCCTGCGCCGGGTGGCAAGCGCATCAAGCTGCGCTACGCCACCCAGATCAAATCCCGCCCGCCGACATTCGTGATCTTCGGCAACCGGGTGGACGAACTGCCCGAAAGCTATCGCCGCTATCTGGTTAATGGGATCCGCCGCGAACTGGGCTTCGGGGCAGTGCCGGTGCGGCTGTCGATGCGGTCCTCGAAGAATCCGTTCGATACGAAGTGAAGCCGGGATTGACCAGTTAGCCAGTCATTCCGGCGTTCGCCAAAATGACGAAATCCCTCAGCCCGCTGCCTTGCTCTTCACCACTTCCGGCGTGAACAGTTTTTTGAGCACCCGGCGCACCACCATGATCGCGATCAGCGCGCCCACAATCAGCACCAGCGCCACGACAATCGCCAGCGCCGGGTGAGACAGAGCGAGGAACAGCAGGCCGCCGGTCACCACATCCTCACCCGACGAAACGGCGATATTGCTGAACGGTTCCGGGCTGGCATTGACCACGGCGCGCGTACCGGCCTTGGCGCCGTGGCTCATAAGCGCCGCGCCACCGCCCAGCAGCAGCGTCACCACCTGCCACACCGGGTCCCCGGAATCGACCAGCGCCAGCGCCAGAATCGCGCCGCCAATGGGCCGCACGGCGGTGTGCACAGCATCCCACAGCGAATCGAGCCAGACCACCTTGTCGGCAAAAAATTCGGCAATCGCACCCAGCGCTGCTGCGCCCAGCACCCAGTTATTGGCAAGCACGTCCAGGCTTCTCAGATGTTCTGGCGCATCGATCCAGCCCAGCCGCATGGCCAGCCCCGTTGCAAAGACGCACAGATATAGCCGCCATCCGGCCAAAAGGCTGACGCTGCCTGCCACGCCCAGTATTTCGAGGATGCCCATAGCCCCTCCCCTGCTTTACGACCCGGGCTGTTTGACAAGCCCGCCAGACAGGATAGTCACAAGCCCATGAATGACAAGCTAGAGTTCGGAGACGAGATTCCGCCCGCCATCCCTGCCGCCACTCTTGTGCTGTTCCGGCCCGCAAGCGTCGGCCATCCCGAGCTGCTGGTGGTGGAACGATCCGCCAAGATGCGCTTTGCCGGAGGGGCGGTGGTGTTTCCCGGCGGACGGATCGATGCCGATGACCACGCAATTGCTGCCGACGCCCGCCGCGCGCTGGGAAGCGACGGGCTGGATAGTGAGGAAGCAGCCGCGCGCGTGGCGGCGATCCGCGAAACGCTGGAGGAAAGCGGGATCATATTCGGCTTTGCCGAAACGCCGGACACTGGCTGGATCACCGAGGCGCGCGCGGCGCTGCACGCGCATGAACCCTTTGGGCCGATGCTGGCCAAAGCAGGTGTGGCGCTTGATCTTCAGCAATTGGTGCCCTTTGCCCGGTGGCGGCCCAAACACCGGGAAGCGCGGGTGTTCGACACGCGCTTCTATATCGGCAGCGTTCCCCCCGACACGCCCGATCCGGTGGTGGATGCGACCGAGAATGTCTCCAGCTTTTGGGCAAGCGCGCCTGCGCTGATCGAAGCCGCCGATGCCGGTCGGGTCACAGTGATCTTCCCCACCCGCCGCAATCTCGAACGCCTCGCGCTGTTTCCCGATTATGCTGCTGCCGAAGCACAGGCGCGCGCCATTCCGTCCGACATGATTTCGCCTTTCATGGAAGTGCGCGATGGGGAACCGCATCTCTGCATCCCCGAAGGCTTTGGCTATCCTGTTACATCGGAAGCCTTGTCCAAGGCTTCGACCGCCTATCCCAAATCCACAATGCGTTAACAGGGCCGTAACGATTTCAGTCCATGCTGCGTCTCAGGGAACCAGGGAGCAGGATCATGACCGCTGCTGTGAACGCGTTGATGCAGGCCCGATCGCAACTGTGCGACCGGATTGACCGGATCGCCAGTGAATTGCACGATCTGACGCTGGGCCAGCTTGCCGGACAGATTGACGATATCCGCCGCCTCGCGCGCGAAAACGGGCTGTTGCCGCTGGAATCGCTCGCACGCGGGCTGGAGCGCGCGCTCGCTGCCTCGGATGGCGGCGTCATGGTTGGCCCCTATCTGGAAACCATGCGCGATGCCGCCGGATGCGAACGCGTGGATGCCGCTGCGGCCCAAAGCTATCTCGCTTCGGTCAGCCTGCGCCTTTACGGTTAGGCAATCGCCCCGGAATATCGGCCCGCTTCGGCAAAGCGGCCAAGCACCGTTTCGATCTGCTCCATCGTGTGTTCCGCGCACAGCGAGCAGCGCAGCAGGAATATCCCGGCAGGCGTGGCAGGCGGGCGGGCGACGTTCACATAGACGCCCAGATCGATCATCTTGTCCCACATGGTAATCGCGGTTTCCTGATCGTCTAACAGCACCGTGACAATCGCGGATTCAGGCGTTTCGGTCGGCAGGCGGAAGCCGAGTTTCTTGAGGCCGCCGTGCAGCGCCTTCACATTTTCCCACAGATGCGCGCGCTTGTTATGGGCGTGCATCAGCTTGCGGATCGAGGTCGCGGCGGTTGCCACGACGCTGGGCGGCAGAGAGGCTGTAAAGACGTATGGGCGGCAAACCAGCCGCAGGATTTCAAAGCTCGGGTGATCCGACACGACAAAACCGCCCACGGTGCCAACGGATTTGGAGAAGGTGCCGACGACGAAATCCACCTGTCCGTCGAGCCCCTGCGCTTCATACACGCCGCGCCCATTGGGGCCGTAAAAGCCCATCGAGTGTGCCTCATCCACCAGCACCTGCGCGCCATGCTTCTTGGCAACCGCCACCATCTTGTCGAGCGGGGCAATATCGCCGAGCATCGAATAGACGCCTTCCAGCACCACCAGCTTGCCCGCTTCGGCAGGCAGGCGGCCAAGGCGCTTGTCGAGATCTTCCACGCTGTTGTGGCGGAAGCGGACAATTTCCGCATTGCCCAGGAAACAGCCGTCATAGATCGAAGCATGGCTGTCTGCATCAAGGATGACATAGTCTCCCTTGCCCGCAATTGTGGAAACAAAGCCCAGATTGGCCTGATAGCCGGTGGAAAAGACCATCGCGTGCTTCATGCCGTAAAATTCGCGCAGCGCCGCTTCCGCGTCCATATGATCACGGAAGGTGCCGTTGAGGCAGCGACTGCCATTGGTGCCGGAACCGAAATCGTCGAGCGCTTGCTTGCCTGCTGCAATCACATCGGGATCAAACGTCATCCCCATATAATTATAGGTGCCCAGCAGGATCGTTTCCTTGCCCTTGATCACTGCCGTGGTGGGGGACGTAACCTGATCCATGACAATGCCAATGGGATCGCGCACGCCCGTTTCCATCAGCGCGGCCTTTTCCGCGATCAGCGCGTCGAATTTGGTGAAGAGGTCTGTCATCCCTTGAGCTTCGCCACAGCATCCACAAGCTGGCCGACCGTTTCAATCTCGGCCTGCATGTTCATCGTGATCATGATATCGAACTCGTCTTCCACGGCGGCGACGAAGTCCATCACGGTCAGGCTGTCCCATTCAAGATCGCCCTGGAACGTGGTGGCTTCGGAAAGCGCGACGCCCTTCTTGTTGAAGGGCGCAATCTGCGCGGTGACGGTGTCGAATAGCTCTTGGCGGTCTGTCATGGCCTGTCCTTAAATTGCCGCTGTGCCAATGCCAAGCGATTGCGGCAGCATCGCGGCGGGGGCTTGGCAGGAACAGGGCTGTCATGCCATTGTCATATTTAGGAAAAGGGGGAGAATTTGATGGCTGATCAGGAACCGAAGGCGCCAAGGGTGTTTCCGCCCAACGCGATCCATCTTGTCCGCACGACGCAGCAGATCAATGTGACGCTGTCACAGATGGCCGATCAGAAGGCATCGATCCTGATGGGTGCAACCTTTGTGGTCTTCACCATCTCGGTTGGTCAGGCGAGCAAGCAGGGGCTGACAATCGCGCTTTCCGTGCTGATCATCTTCGCGTTCCTTTCCGCCATGCTGGCCGTGTTCGCGATCATGCCCGCCGTGCGGCCAAAGCCCAACACGACGCGCAACGTGTTGTTCTTCGGCTATTTCACCAACATGTCCGAAGAGGATTATGTCGGGGAAGTGCTGGATGACCTCCAGAATGACGAGATGATTTACCGCACCATGCTGCGCGACGTGTATCAGAACGGGCAGGTGCTCCAACACAAGAAGTACAAATATCTGGGCTATGCCTATCGCGTGTTCCTGGTCGGGCTGGTGCTGACGGTGTTGTGTCTGGTGCTGGAAAAGGCCGGTGTAATCGCCTGACCTATAGCCACCCGGCCGCGCGGTAGGCCGCTGCCGTGGCCTTCAGCCCCTCACGCGTGCGGACGGATGGCTGCCAGATTTCGGGCGGCGGGCGTTTGGCCGGATCAACCACCCAGTCGGGATGGCAGAGATAGGACACCCGGTCTGCCGTCAGCCGCGCCTTGCCCCGGCGCAGCAGGCGATCCCCCCGCGCCGCCAGCTTCAGCAGCGCGCGCGGGGCGCTGATGGTGGTGACGGTCTTGCCGACCGCCCAGCCGATGGCCTTGCCATATTCGCGGTAGCTCCAGCCGCCTTCGCGCCCGTCATCGGCTTCGTAAATCTGTGACCGCGCTTCCGCCACCGGAATAACCGCCAGCAACAACCGCGCCAGATCGCTCACCTCGATCACCGAAACCTGCCCGGCAGGCGGCAGCAGTACAAAGCCGCGCTTCGCCATGCGGTACATGTCGAGCATATCCCGGTCGCCCGGGCCATAGACGGCGGGCGGGCGGATCATCGTCCAGTCCAGCCCGGACGCTGCGACGATGGTTTCGGCCCTGGCCTTTGACCAGCCATAGTGTGACAGATCCGGTTCCCGCGCCGTGAGCGACGAGACATGGATGAAGCGCCCGACCCCCGCCTTGCGCGCCGCCTCCACAATGGCGAGCGTGCCCGCCACATTGCCGGCCTCAAATCCGGCGCGGTCTGGCGCGTTGACGATTCCCGCAACATGAATGGCGGCGTCGCAGCCCGTCACCAGTTCGAGCAGCGCATCCGGCGTTTCCAGCGAACCGGATACCCACACAACGCCATCTTGCGCCGCCTGGGGTGACCGGGCCAGCGCACGCACATGCCAGCCTTCGACAATGGCCCGGCGCACCAGCGCCTGCCCGACCAGCCCTGTCGCGCCTGTGATCGCCAGTATCGCCCCGCTCACAGCAGAACCATGTGATCGCGGTGGACGAGAGTCGCGCGCGGGGCATAACCAAGCAGGGCTTCCAGCGCGTCGCTGCGTTTGCCGGCGATCAGGATGGCATCACCGCTGTCATATTCGGCAAGGCCGCGCGCAATGGCGGTGCCATCAGGCGTGGCAATATCGATCACGTCGCCGCGCAGGAACCGGCCCTCCACTCCGCGCGCGCCCGCAGGCAGCAGGCTGGCTCCGCCTCGAAGCGCTTTCACAGCACCCGCATCCACCAATATCCGGCCCTTGACCGTCAGCCGCCCCGCCAGCCACGCCTTGCGTGCGCGCGCCGTTCCGTCTGCCACGAACAGGGTGCCGCAGGGCTGGCGCGCCAGCCGGGCGAGCGGGTGATCATGGCCGCCCGAAACAATCACCAGATCGGCGCCCGCCGCATTGGCAATCCGCGCGGCCTCAATCTTCGAAGCCATGCCGCCAGAGCCCATGCCGGAGGATGTGCCGCCGCCTGCCATCGCCTTGATCCTGGGCGTGATCGCCTCCACCCGTTCGATCCGCTGCGCCGCCACATCACGGGTTGGATCAGCGGTGTAGAGCCCGTCCACATCGGACAGCAGCACCACACAGCCCGCCGCTGACGCCTGCCCCACGCGCGCGGCCAGCCGGTCATTGTCACCAAAGCGGATTTCGCCGGTGGCAACCGAATCATTTTCGTTGATAACCGGCACCACCCCCAGCCCGATCAGCCGTTCAAGCGTGGCCGAGGCGTTGAGATAGCGCCGCCGGTCTTCCAGATCATCAAGCGTGACAAGAATCTGCGCGGCCGTGATATCGGCTGCCCCCAGCAGTTCCGCCCAGCAACCCGAAAGCGCAATCTGGCCTGTCGCTGCTGCGGCCTGCGCGTCTTCCAGACTGGCGCGCCCGCCCTTCGGCAGGCCAAGCCGCCGCGCGCCGAGCGCGATCGCCCCGGAGGACACAATCACGACCTGCTGGCCCGCCGCGCGCAACGCCGCCACATCTGCCACCAGCGTTTCCAGCCACGCCCGCCGCACCGCGCCTGAGGGATCAACGAGCAGCGAGGAGCCGACCTTGACGACAAGGCGCGAATAGCGGGCAAGGGCAATACTGCTCATCCGCGCGCCTTATCGGGGGTGGGAGGATGGGGAAAGGGCTTTCATTGCCCCGGAAAGAACAGCACCCAAAAGGCCCGCAAATGCTTCACGATCCCGTCATTCCGGCGAACGCCGGAATGACAGATCAGCCCGATTACTTGGCCGGAGCCGCCTTTGCATCAGCCGCAGGTGCCGCCGCGTTGCCCTCTGTTGCCGGTGTGGCAGCGGCGGCCTTGGCATCGCCTTCTGCAGGGGCTGCGGCCGCATCAGCCGCAGGGGGCGGCGGCACGGGCAGGTTCGATCCCTGTTCGTTGATGTAGCGGATCAGGTTGGCACGGTCTTCCGGGCTGGAAAGGCCCGCGAAGCTCATTTTCGTGCCATCAACAAATTTCTTGGGGGATTTGAGCCACTGATCCATTGCCGCCCAGTCCCATTTGCCGCCGTGGCCCGAAAGCCCGGCAGAAAAGGCAAAACCGGCTTTGCCCTTGCCGATTTCCTCACCCATTGTGCCCCAGAGATTGGGGCCAATGCCATTGGCGCCGCCCTGCGTGATGGTGTGACAGGATGCGCATTTGCTGAAAAGATCCTTGCCCTTGGCCGGATCGCCTGCCGAAAAGTCGGTGGGCTTTGCGGCCGTGGCCCCGCCTTCACCGCCCGGCGTGGCATCTTCAACATGATAGCCACCCTTTTCCGGATGTTCCGCGTGGAAATACATGCCGGATCCGATCGTCGTGCCAAGCGCGACGATGCCTGCAAAAAGTGTCCAGCCGGCGGCGGTGTTGAAGTTATCGTCCATGCCCATCGAAGTCCCGTATTGCGGCGCAAAGCCCCCTGAATCGCCGCCGCTTTAATCAGCATGAGCCTTGCGCGCAAGCGCGCGGTTGCTTGTTGGCGGCCACGCCGGTAAGCGCCCCGCGTCATGGATCAATATCCCGCCCCTGCCCGCCCGCTTGTTGCTGCCATGCGTGAAGCCGCAGCGGCTGATCCGGCGCGCACCGTGTCCTTCCAGGGGGCGCCCGGCGCCAATTCCCATATCGCCATTCGCCAGGCGCTGCCCGATGCGCTGGCGCTGGCCTGTTTCAGCTTTGAAGACGCGATCGAAGCCGTGCAGACCGGCGTGGCGCACAAGGCAATGATCCCCATCGAAAATTCGCTGCACGGGCGCGTGGCGGACATTCATTTCCTGCTGCCCGAATCCGGCCTGACGATCATTGGCGAATTCTTCCTGCCGATCAGCTATGCCCTGATGGGCCAAGGCCCGCTCGAGGGTGTCAAACAGGCGATCAGCCATCCCCAGGCGCTGGGCCAGTGCCGCCACTGGCTGCGCGCGCGCGGGATTGAGCCGGTCGCCTATCCCGATACGGCAGGGGCCGCTGCCCGCACAGTCGAACTGGACGATCCCGGCGTGGCCGCCATCGCGCCGCCAGGGGCCGCTTCGGTCTATGGCCTTAGCATATTGGCCGACGGGCTCGAAGATTCCGCCGACAATATGACGCGCTTCGTGATCCTTGCCCGCTCCGGCCCGGAAGTGGACAGTGACGTGCCCGTGATGACCAGCTTCATCTTTGAAGTGAAGAATGTGCCAGCGGCACTCTACAAGGCACTGGGCGGCTTTGCGACCAATGGCGTGAACATGACCAAGCTGGAAAGTTACCAGCGCGGCACCAGCTTTTCGGCCACGACCTTTTACGCCGATATTGTCGGCACGCCCGAAGAACCCGCCATTGCCCGTGCGCTGGAGGAACTGAGCTTCCATTCCCGCTCCGTCCGCCTGCTCGGCACCTATCCCCAGGCGCGCAAGCGGGGCTGATGGCCCGCATCTCTGATACCACCCCCTTCGTCCTGCTTGATGACGCGCGCCAGTGTGGCGCGGCGCCCGCCCGGCTGTACCGCGATCCGGTGCGGATTATTGAAGCACGTCGGATGGACGAAGTGGTGGGCGCGCTGGAATCGCTGCGGGGCACCGGGCTGCACGCTGCCGGGTTCCTGTCCTACGAAGCAGGCCATGCGCTGGAACCCCGGCTTGGCGCGCCCCTGCCACCGGCCACGCCCCTGCTGTGGTTCGGCCTGTTTGACCGGTTCGAGGAAATCGCGCCAGACGAAGTCGCCGCGCGGCTGCCCGATTCTTCGGGCGGATGGGCGGGGACACCCCGGCCCGATGCCAGCCGCGCTGATTATGATGCGGCACTGGCGCAGGTGAAGGGCTGGATCACGGCGGGCGACATTTATCAGGCGAACCTGACGATCCGGGCCAGTGTGGCGACGGCAGGCCATCCGCTGGCACTCTATGCCGGGCTGCGCAGGCGGGCGCGGGCGGGCTATGGCGGCGTGGTGTGGACGGGGGCAGACTGGCTGCTCTCGCTGTCCCCCGAACTGTTCTTTGCGCTGCATGGGGGCAAGATCACGACCCGGCCGATGAAAGGCACCGTCGCGCGGGTGCCGGGCCGGGATGCCGAAGCGATCCGGTCCCTGCGTGAAGATCCCAAGCAGCGCGCCGAAAACCTGATGATCGTTGATCTGCTGCGCAATGACCTGTCCCGCGTGGCCGAGGCGGGCAGCGTGGATGTGCCGGCGCTGTTTTCGGTCGAAACCTATCCCACTGTGCACACGATGACATCCACCGTCACCGCGCGGCTGCGCAGCGGGTTGGACAGCGTGGATACGCTGAAGGCGATCTACCCCTGTGGTTCGATCACCGGCGCGCCCAAAATCCGCGCGATGGAGATTATCGCCGCGCTCGAACCGACGCCGCGCGGGGCCTATACCGGCAGCATCGGGCGGATTGATGCGGACGGCGATGCGGCCTTTAACGTCGCCATTCGCACCTTGCATTTGCGTTCCGGCGAAACCCGCGCCACTTTGGGGCTGGGCGGCGGCATTGTTGCCGACAGCAAGGCAGACGGGGAATGGCGGGAATGCCTCGCCAAGGGAGCATTTGTGGCATCGGGCAGAGATTTGGGGGGCAGTGATTTTGACCTGATCGAGACGATGCGGTTCGATCCCGCAGGAGGCATCCATCTGCTTGACCGGCATATCGCCCGTATCGGGGAAAGCGCGCGGACATTCGGCTTTCCCTTTGATCGCCACGCGGTGCGCAACGAATTGCAGGCCGCCACGTTCCGCGTGGCTTCGCCCAGACGGGTGCGCCTGATGCTCAGCCCGAGCGGACGGATCGCGATCGAGATTGGCGCGCTGCATCCCAATCCGGACGGGCCTGTGGCAGTGGCGCTCGCGCCCCTGCCCGTCGCCCCGGATGATTTCCGCCTGGCCCACAAAACTAGCAACCGCGCGTTCTACGCCGAAGCGCGGGCGAAAGCGGGCACCTTCGAAGTGGCGCTGATGGACGGGGACGGCTTCCTCACCGAAGGCAGCTTCACCAACATTTTCGTCAAGGGCGATGGCGCGCTCCTCACCCCGCCGCTCTCGCGCGGCCTGCTGCCCGGCGTGCTGCGCGCCGAACTGATCGCCAATGGCAGCGCCCGCGAAGCGGACTTGCGGCCTGAAGATCTGGTGGACGGGTTCTTCATCGGCAATGCCAGCCGGGGGCTGATCGCGGCGGTGCTGGGGTAAACCCGCGCCTTGTTCGGTAACATTCCGGTTTCCGCGAATTCCGATATTGCACCGCGCCCCGGCAATACCTGTCTTCAGCCAGAAGGCCAGTATGGAAATCAGGGCAAGGAAGACACGACCGAACATGCCCCGTAGATAGGAGGGAATATCCTATTTGTCAAGGAAATTTCTTATCAGAGGCGTAAGATCACCCCAGCACCACCCAGGTCGCCGCATGGTCGCTCGCTTTCTCCCGCGCCCGGTGATCCTTGTCCACGCCGGCGTCCTGCAACCGGTCCGCCGCTTCGGGGCTGAGGAGCAGGTGATCGATGCGGAAGCCGGAATCGCGCTGCCATGCACCGGCCTGATAATCCCAATAGGTCCATAGCGGCCCACTGGGGTGCACGGCGCGCAGCGAATCGGTCCAGCCCTGCGCGGTGATCCGGCGGAAGGCCGCGCGGCTTTCGGGCTGCATCAGGGCATCGTCCAGCATCGAACGCGGGTTGGCGATGTCCGCGTCTGTGGGGATCACATTGTAATCGCCCGCCAGCACCACCGGGATTTCGAGCGCCAGCAATTCTGCCGCGCGGGCACGCAACCGTTCCATCCAGCGCAGCTTGTAATCGAACTTCGGCCCCGGCTGGGGATTGCCATTGGGCAGATAGATGCTGGCGATGCGGACGCCCAGAACGTCCGCTTCGATATAGCGGCTCATTTCATCCTCAGGTTCGCCATCAAGCCCCTTCCTCACCAGCACGGGCGCTTCGCCGCGCGCCAATATGGCGACGCCGTTGAAGCCCTTTTGCCCATGCCACACCCCGCCATAGCCAGCAGCTTCCACATCGGCGACGGGGATTGTCTCGTCGCTGGATTTCACTTCCTGCAGGCAGACGATATCGGGCTGCGTTTCCTCCAGCCATTCGATCAGGCGGGGCAGCCGCGCCTTGATGCCGTTGACATTGTAGGTCGCAATTTTCACAGCGCGATCTCCTCAAAGGCAAAGGCTATGCGGTGGACGCCAACGGCGCGCAAGCCTTCCGCATGGGCACTCCTGTCCGCAATATGCGCCGCCGCGCACAGGCCGATGACGTGCATGCCGGCAGCCACCGCGGCCGTGGCCCCGGCGGGGGAATCCTCGAACACCAGGCAGTCGGCCGGATCAACGCCCAGCGCTTTGGCCGCGATCAGGTAAATATCGGGATGCGGCTTGCCGCGCTCCATGCCGTCCGCGCTGTAAACATGATCGGTAAAATGCCCGCCCAGACCAAAGCGATCCAGCGCCCATTCGATATAGGCTTTCCGGCTGGACGAAGCGATGGCGCGCGGCAGATGCGTTGTCCGCGCCAGGAAGGCCGGGGCGCCTGCCACCGGATCAAAACCCTGCGCAAAGCGGGCGTGCGCGCGCTGGCGATGCTGTTCGCGGAAATCCTCCGGCAATGGTCCGCCCAGCCGCGCTTCGATCAGCCGCTGGGTGTGCTGCCAGTTATGGCCGTAATAGGTGGCAAGCGACTGTTCGAAACTGGTCGGCAAGCCAATGGCCGTCAGCGATTCGGCCAGCGCGTGCCCGGCAGGCACTTCGCTATCGGCAATCACGCCATCGAAATCGAAGATGATCGCGGCAGGTTTCATCCCCGCGCCCCGAACAGCGCGCTGCCAACACGGATATGCGTCGCCCCCAGCATGATCGCGGTTTCGAAATCGTCGCTCATCCCCATGCTCAACTGCGTCAGGCCATGATCCCGCGCGAGCTTCGCCAGCAGGGCGAAGAACGGGGCGGGTTCGATTCCTGCCGGCGGCACCGCCATCAGGCCCGCGACATCCAGCCCCGCGGCACGGGCAGAGGCGAGCAGCGCGGGCAGGTCAGCCACCGCGCAGCCCCCCTTTTGCGGCTCATCGCCGATATTGACCTGAACGAAGCAGGCAGGGCGCTTCCCCAGCTTTGCCTGCGCGCGGCCAAGCGCCGCCACCAGCGAAGGCCGGTCAACCGAATGGATGGCGTCAAACAGCGCAACCGCCTCTTGCGCCTTGTTCGATTGCAACTGGCCGACCAGATGGAGCGATATGCCTGGCGTTTCCGCCATCAGCGCGGGCCATTTGCCTTCCGCTTCCTGCACCCGGTTTTCGCCAAAGACACGCTGCCCCGCCCCGATCAGGGGGCTGATCGCGGCGGCATCGTGCGTTTTCGAAATAGCGACCAGCATCACAGCATCCGCCTTGCGCCCGGCCAGCCTGGCGGCCTTGGCGATGCGCGCATGGATTTCGGACAGGCGGGTTTCAGGATCAGACATCGCGCCGCTATAGAAAGGGCGATGACGAAGCGCCACTCCCTCCCCCGGCTCTGGCTGATGACGGATGAGCGCATGGGCGCGAACCTGCTACCCGCCCTGCGCGCGCTGCCCAGGGGATCGGGCGTGGTGTTCCGCCATTATGGCGTGGACGCTGCGGAGCGGAAACAATTGGGCAAGGTCATCCGGCGGATCGCCAGCGCCCGGCGGCTGATGCTGGTGGAAGGCGGACGCACGCATGGTCGCCATCGCGGTGCGATCACCGCACCGGTGCATTCCCTCCCCGAACGACTCCGGGCGGAACGCAACGGCGCGAAGTTGCTGTTCGTTTCCCCCCTGTTTGCCACAGCCTCCCATCCCGGCGCGCGCGTGCTGGGCCGGGTGCGGTTCGGGCTGTTGATTCGGGGAACGCATCTGCCAGTGATTGCGCTGGGCGGGATGAACGCGCGCAAGGCGCGCAGTCTTTCAGGCTTTGGCATTCATGGCTGGGCAGGAATTGATGCGCTGAGCTGCCGGAATATTTCCGCTTCCATGGGAAACGACGTCGCCGCTGCGAAGGCAGGGGCCTGTTTGACACATTCGTTCCCGAATCCCCCAAAGGCCCCTGCCTTCGCAGGGGCGACGGTTCAATCCATCATGAATCCCTAGAAACGGAACGCGGTGCCCACATAGACGGCCTGGCTGTCACGCCTTGTGTCGGTCACGTCCTTCAGCCGATCCCGTTCGGACTTGTACCGCACGCCCGCCATCACATCGAGATTGCGGCTCAGACGGAAGGATCCACCCACATCGAGCGACAGGCTGGGATTGCCGTTGATCGAACGCGGCAGCGTGCCCACGGGCCGGTCAGCCGCGACCTGCACCCGGGTGCTCCACTTGCTGGCATTATAGCTGACACCCACATCCACGCCTTCGCGGCTGCCCGGAAGAATGCCCGTATCAATCTTTTGCACGTCACCGGTCAGCGCGAAACGCTTCCAGCCGACACCGGCTCCAAGGCTATAGGCAACCGGCGCAATGCCGACATTGCTGTTCACGCCCGGTGCCAACTGGTCTGCCGTGCCGTCACGCACGGCCCCGCGCGCGCGGACAGCCACGGTAACAGCGCGGGCGCGCCCGTCAGCCGAAGCGGCCGGCGTGAAGCGGAACCCGCTGCCGGTAATGCCGGAACGGGCGAGCGCGGCTGCCAGACGGGGATCACCGGCTGCCGGGGTAAACGTGCCGATGCCGCCACGCATGGCAGACATTGTTGTTGCGGGATGCTTGAGAATTCGATCCGCAGCAGCGCCAATGGCCGGGGCAGCCGCGAGCGCAGCGACGCACAGCGCCCCCGCAATCACTCCGCCAATAGCCCTCGTTCCGCGCATGATCCGCGAATCCTCCCTTTGCTTTCCGTGCCTTATCACCGAATCCTGCGCCAATACCAGCGTCAAGAGTCTGATTCTTGCGCAGTGTTGCAATTCCTCAACACATTGCCCGAATCGCTATCTCA
>JANOAJ010000293.1:0-7810 GCA_031411035.1 Sphingomonadales bacterium | reverse complement strand
CGCCAGATTGACGTGATCGAAGGTGGCGGCACGATTGTGCAGGAAACGCGGTTGTGGGATCCGGACAGGAATGAAACCCGTTCCATGCGCTCCAAGGAAGACGCGCACGACTATCGTTATTTCCCTGATCCTGATTTGCTGCCGGTGGAGTTGAGCGAGGCATTTCTTGCCGATTGCCGCGCTTCGCTGCCTGAACTGCCCGATGCCAAGCGCGCGCGCTATACGGGCGAACTGGGGCTGAGTTCCTACGCCGCTGCCGTGTTGACAGCGGACGTGGAAACCGCTCGTTGGTTTGAGGCGCTTCTGGCAGCGGGTGCGGAGGCCAAGGCAGGCGCAAACTGGCTGATTTCGGATCTGTTCGGGGCACTGAACCGTCTGGGGAAAACCATCGAGGAAAGCCCCGTTTCCCCCGCACAGGCGGCGCAGTTGCTCAGTCTGGTCAAGGAAGGCACGCTATCCGGTTCGCTTGCCAAGCAGGTGTTCGAAATCATGCTGGAAACGGGCGACGACCCGGCCAAAATCGTCAAGGAAAAGGGCCTGAAACAAACCAGCGATACCGGCGCGATCGAAGCCGTGATTGCCGGAATCCTGGATGCCAATGCGGACAAGGTGGACCAGTATAAGGGCGGCAAGGAAGCCCTGTTCGGCTTCTTCGTGGGCCAGACGATGAAGGCCATGCAGGGCAAAGCCAATCCGCAGGTGGTGAACGAGTTGCTGAAAAAGGCGCTTGGTTGAATTGTTTTCGGGTGCTTCCAGGAATTTAACAATATAAATGGCCGCTATACTCTAGAATTTTGCATTAAGTTAATACAGCGCATTAACTTTCATTGCATATTTGCGACTTGAATTGTAAAAAATGGCATCTATTTTGCGGACAATCAGCATGTGTTCGTGAACTGGAGTGTCTGTGCGGAAACCATATAAACTTCTTCGTACGATTTTGTTGTCCCTTGTGGCAATTCCCGGCTTCGCGATGGCGCAGGAAAAGGCCGCGTTGAAGCCGGGGTTTGCGTTTTCCGCATCACAGCCGGTTCGTATTCTTGTGTTCAGGCCCGATGTGCGGGTGGGTTCCCAATCGGCGGGAGGCGTGGTGACGCCCAATGCGGAGTGGACCGCGGATGCGCGGCGCTTTCTGGGGGAAGCGCTTGCGGCGGCCAAGCCTGGCGGGGCCAGCGATGTTGTCTTCATGCCGGAACTGGCAGGTGACGATGCGGCGCTGCTTGCGGAGTATCGCGCCCTGTTCCGGGGCGTGGCGGCGACAGTCCTTCAGCACCGGCTTTTCAAGGGCGACCGTTTGCCGACCAAAAAGACCGGGTTTGAATATACGCTTGGTTCCGGCGTGTCCCGGCTTGGGGCCGTGGGCGGCGGCAGCTACGGACTTTTCGTCACCACCGATGACGCGTTTGGCTCGACCGGGCGGAAAATGCTCCAGCTATTGGCGGCGGGCGGTGCGGGTATCGGCATCTCCTCAGGCAAGCATATCGGCTATGCGGGGCTGGTTGATCTTTCGAGCGGTGACCTTGTGTGGATCAATGCTGACTTCAAGATGGGCGGCGATGTGCGCGATGCTGACGGGGCGGCGAAGCGTGTGGGCCAGTTGCTTGAAGAGTTCCCCGCGCCGGGTGCTCCGGTGCCTGCCCAATGAAGGGAGGCTGGTTGCGCGGCGCCGCACTTTGCGGGCTTGCGCTGGCATGCGGTGCGGCGAATGCCAAGGATCCGGTGCCATCGGGCTCTCCTTCTGCGGCCGGCTATCAGCCGATGGGAAGGGACGAGCAGGGGCTGTGGGCGCAAGTGGACGAGGTCGAGCGTGATCTGAAAGCGTCGAAACTCATCATCAGGGATCCTGAAATTCTGGGCTATCTCAGAACGGTTGTTTGCCGCGTTGCGGGCGAAGATCATTGTGGCAGCGCCCGCATCTATCTTGTTCGCAACGCGGCGTTCAATGCGGGCATGTATCCCAACGGCATGATGGTCGTGAATACGGGCTTGCTGCTCCGTTCCCGCGATGAGGCCCAACTGGCTGCGGTGCTTGGACATGAGTTTGGACATTTCGAGCTTCGCCACGGGCTTGAAGGTCACAGGAATTTGCGAAACGCGTTGAGTTGGGGTGCCTGGCTTTCCGTCATTTCTGGCGGCGCAGGATATGGGCAGAATTTGACGGCGGCATTTCTGGCCGCGCATTTCAAATTCTCCCGGGATCAGGAACATGCCGCCGATTTGGCCGGTATCAGCTATATGGGCGCGCATGGCTATCGGACGTCGGCTGCGGGCGATGTCTGGGCGCAGCTCAGGGAAGAAGAAGATGCCCATGCTGCGGCGCTTGGCGTCCGCAGCAAGAAGGATGCGTATCGGGGGCCGTTTGCCAGCCACCCGATAGATGCCGAGCGGATGCTCTATCTGCGGGAGGCTGCGAAGACGACAGGGGCTGCCAACAGCTTTGAGGGCAGGCGCGAATATCGCCAAGCGATTGCCCCGCTTTGGCCCATGCTGATTGATGACCAGATCAAGCTGAATGACTTTGGTGCCAGCGAATATCTGCTGAAGAATCTTGCGGATGGCGATTGGAGCGGGCCTCTGCTGTTTGCCCGAGGAGAGCTTTACCGGTCTCGCGGTCAGCCCGGCGATTTCGCGCAGGCGATCGAATTTTACCGCGCGGCAGCAGTGCTTCCCGATGCGCCTGCGGGCACATGGCGGGGCCTTGGACTGGCATTGGCCCGCGCCGGTGACAGCGCGGGCGCGAAGACGGCCATTGCGGAATTCCTTCGGCGCAATCCGGATGCGCCGGACAAATCCATGCTGGCAATGATCGGGGAGAGTGAGTGATGATCGGGAACGGGACAAAGGGCGCTGTGGCGGCCGCGATGCTGATCGCCACGCCCGCCGCGGCAAAATGGACGATGATACGGGAAGCGGTTCCGGTTTCTGTCGCGAAGAGCGGGATGAAAGTTGTTGCTGGTTCGGGCTGGAACCTGCGTTCGGCATACGCCTTCAAAAAGGGCGAGTCCTGGAGCTATGACGGGCCTCTGCTCAATGAGCTTTCCTTTTTCGGGGCGGTGGCGAACGGCGAACCACTCGCCAAAGATCGCAACAAGAAATACAAGCCGCTGCCCAAATTCGAGCGGTCAATGCTGCCTTCCGATATTGCCCAGCTTTACGAACAGACGCAGCGGATCGCGCTGGATACGCCGGATTTCGCCATTGATGCGATTGCGCCGGTGCAATTTGCCGGGCGTCCGGGTTTCAAATTCAATTTCCACTACACCCGCCCTGATGAGGAGCTGACGCGCAAGGGCGAGGCGCGCGGAGCCGTGATCGGCGGGAAGTTGTTCATGATCACCTATGTGGCCGCTGCCATCCATTATTATGATGCGGGTATTGCGCAGGCGCGGGCCGTGATGGCCAGCGCCACAGTGAGCTAGGCTAGCGCGAGACTGACGATCCGGCTGCTTTCACCAGTTCCGGCCGGTATTCAAAATGGAAGCTGTCGAAATGCGCCCAATTGCCGCCCCAGATAAAGCCGTGGCGTTCAAAGCTGCGGATAATGGCTGGCGGTATGGCATCCCTGGCGGCAGGGCGGGGTGACCAGCGCCAGTAGCGGCCAAAGCGGCTGTTGAGATCGATCGCCGCGCCGACCGCGTGCATCGACAGGGCGTCAGTTCCCGCGATGGCCCGGCAATTATAGGTTCCGGAAATGGGCCAGAGATAGCGGGTCATTGAAGGGCCGAGCATCTCAAGATCGCGCGCGACCTTTTCCAGCGCCGTCGCCGCGCCTGCAATGCCAGTAAAGCGCACAGTCCTTCCGCCAACCCAGCGCACCGGAACCAGCGCCGTTTCCACCGATCCGTTTCGGCAATCGCCATAGAGTCGGGTGAAGAACGCGGCGGGCCGCGCTCTGCCCGGGTCGCCTGAAGGCGTACCCGCTCCAGGGTAAGGCCAGGCAAAAATGTCGGCAATGTCTGGCGCGGCCAAGATGGCCGCCGCCGTGCGCTGGCGCGCCGGATCGCCGATCGGGCTGGGCGGCCCCTTGCGCCAGTAGAGCCATTTGCCGTCATGACGGAGCAGGGCGTGTGGATAGGCAGCAACCAGCATGTCCATCGCGGCTTGGATTCGTGCGGGTGTGCGCGGGGTGGGTGCCACGACCTCTATGGCAGGAAGGCTGGCCGCCAGCGCGACCAGACCGCTAGTTGCGAGTGCCACGAACCCGTTCCGCCGCCTGAAGCAGCGCCACATTGGCCTGCTCAATGGCGTTGAGCTTCACTTGCCGCCCAACCGGTTGATACCAGTCAAACCGACCGAAATATTGCTGCAATTCCGGGCGGTTGAAGATGAAGCCATGCCGGGCGAAAATCTCGTTGCGGGCAAGCCAGAGCTGCACCGGCTCCAGCGGCTGGACATCGGCACGCGTCAGCAACTGGCGTGAGCTTTGCGGGAAGATCAGGGCGGGCGGGGCCAGTTTGCCGGGCGTCGTCGTCTGGGCGGCCGCCGCTTCTGTCCGAACGCGGGCCGGGGCCGGACTCACCGATGCCGGGGCTTCCCCGCGCGGCGTTGGGGCCGCTACCGAACGCAGGCGGATGATGTTCTGATCGGCGAGCTTGACGAAGCGCCCTTGTGGAAACTGCGCCTTGTATTCCTCAAATCCGGCAATGCTTGCCGCTCCGAGCGCCCCTTGCCATGTCAGCATATCCACCGTCGCGCTGTCGATCTGGGGGGAGGCCGCCACCGCCGCTTCTGTGGCCACGGCAGTCTTGGCCGCGGCTTGCGGTATCAGATAAACCGGGGTGCCCGTAATGCTGCCCGTCACGAACGGGCGCTGGGTGCCACCAGTTGAGGCAAGCACATCATCGCGCACCAGTCCGCCAAGAAACTGCACGGCGACGCCCGGTTCGGCCAGACGTTTGGCAAGGGACGTGGCGAAGGGGGAATTGGTGCCATCGCCATCGGCCGCTGTCTGCCCCGGTGCGGCGGCATAAATCACCAGCACGTCATCGACCTGGATATCGCCAAGGCCCCGCGTCACCGCGCGCGTGCCGCTACGCCAGCTACGCCCGAACGGATTGTTGCGGCACGCATCAAGAATCACCATCCGCAAATCCGCGCCGGAGATGGATTCCATCACCCGGTCCAGATCAATGGCTTCATAGGGCAGATCGAGTTCGCCTTTCAGTTGCGCGTCCACTGGCAACAGCCAGTTCTTCCCCGATCCCTCGATCCCGTGGCCGGCATAATAAACCATCGCCACATCCGCGCCGGCGGCCTGATCCCGGAAATCCCGCAGCGCGCGCTGGAACTGCTGAAGCCCCAGATCATTGGAAAGCGTGACCGTGGTAAAGCCCGCCTTTTTCGCCGAAGCTGCCACAAGTGCGGCATCATTTTTCGGGTTGGTGAGCGATGTGGCGTTCAGATACGCACCATTGGCAATCACCAGAGCCACTTTACGGCCATTCCCCGCCTGCGCCGATAGTGGAAGCAGCGTACACAAAGCGATCAGCAACAGCCAGATGCTGCGAATATTCATGAACGGCGCGCCTCCCGGAATTTGCGCTGTGAAATCTAGGGCGATGCGGCGGCACAATCAATCGTCTTGCCACAAGGCGCGCGGCTCGCAATAATCGGGCGGGCCGGATGGGGAGTGCGTGTTGTGAAGGCGAAACTGCTGTCATTGCTGCTTGCTGGCCTGATGAGCGCACCTGGCAACGTATCCGCAAAGGCAATTGTTGCCGATGGAATCAGTTTTTCGCCTGACAGGCCTGTGAAGGTCGCCGTGTTCCGGCCCGATGTGTCAGTGGGATCGCTGAGCGTGGGCGGGGTTGCCGAACCGAGCGTGGAATGGACAGCCAATGCCCGCAAATTCATGGCGGACGCCTTGAAGAAGAGCCAGGCGGCGCGCGCCAATTCGGTGATATTCGTGGCGGAACCGCAAGGTGCGGATCGCAACTTGCTGGCCGATTATACAGCCCTGTTCCGTGCGGTTTCGGACGCGATCATCACGCACAAGATGTTCCCCGGCAACAAGCTGCCCACCAAGAAAGACCGGTTCGACTGGACAATGGGGGAAGGCACGGCGCAACTGCGCACGCTTGCAGGCGATGCGGATTATGGCCTCTTCTTCTACACTTATGATGCCTACGGAACCGACGGGCGCAAGGCGGCCCAGATTTTGGGCGCGGTGCTGGGCTTTGGCGTCATGCAGGCCGGAGTGCATGTCGGCTATGCCGGGCTGGTGGATCTGAAAAGCGGCCATGTCGTGTGGTTCAACACCGATGTCGCGATGGGGGGCGATGTGCGCGAAGCCGATGGCGCGGAAAAACGCGTCAGCCAATTGCTGCGCGGGTTTCCCGGCACCGCGCCGGAGCCGGAGGCGAAATGATGCGCAAAGCCCTGATCGCGCTCGCGCTGATTGCCGCTGCGCCACCGCCCGTGCCAGCGCCCCTTGTCGGCCCGCATTACGCGCCGGTGGACAAGGACGAACAGGGCTTGTGGATGCAGGCCGACGAATATGAGCGGGAACTTTCAACCTCCAATTTCGTGATCCGCGATCCGGCGCTCAACAGCTATGTGAAGGGCATTTTCTGCCGCACGGTGGGGCTGGAAGCGTGCAGTCATGTTCGCATCTACATAGTCCGCACGCCGGATTTCAACGCCAATATGGCGCCCAACGGGGTGATGCAGGTGTGGTCGGGCCTGATGCTGCGGACGCGCGATGAAGCGCAACTGGCAGCGGTTCTGGGCCACGAATACACCCATTTCCGGAACCTCCATTCGCTCCAGTCCTTCCGGGATATCAAGAAGAAGACGGGGGCGATGGCCTGGCTGGGTTTTGTGCCGTTCGGCTTTGTGGCGCAGATCGGGGTCGCCAGTTCGATCTTCGGCTTCAGCCGGGAAATGGAAAGCGAAGCGGATGCCGGTTCAATCGGCCTGCTTGCCAAGGCGGGCTATGATCCCCTGGCAGCAAGCCTTGTGTGGGAACAGATGCGCGCCGAACAGGATGCCACGGCTGCCGCGCGCAATCGCAAGAGCCGGAAGGACAAGAATGGCGGCATGTTTGCGACCCACCCCAATTCAGCGGAACGGATGACGGTGCTCAGGGGACTGGCCGAAAAGCAGCCGGTGGCGGGGGCAGTGCGCAACCGCGCCGAATATCGCAAGGCGCTGGGGCCGTTCTGGACGACCTTTGTGGACGATCAGATCAAGCTCAATGATTTCGGGGGCACGGAATTCCTCATCCAGTCGCTGGCGAGCGAAGGCTGGACGTCGGAACTCAGCTACATGCGCGGCGAGCTCTATCGCACCCGGGGCGCACCGGATGATCTGAAAGCCGCTGCTGGTTTCTATCGCGAGGCGATTGCCCAGCCTGATGCGCCGGTCGAGGCATGGCGCGGGCTGGGCCTGGCGCTGCTGCGCGCCGGGGACCAGCCGGGCGGAAAAGCGGCGTTGCGGGATTATCTGGCGAAACGGGCCGACGCGCCGGACAAGGCCATGATCGCGATGCTGGCGGGGGCAGGGCAGTGAAGCTTGCCTCTTCCCGCCTGTCCGAGCGAAGTCGAGGACCCATTTCGAGCGAAGTCGAGAATAGGGGTGCCGGAGGCCTCGACTTCGCTCGGCAGCGCTCCTCGACTTCGCTCGGACAGACGGTAGTCATCCTCGCTACATTACTTTCCCTTGCCTTCACCGTACCCGCTTCCGCCGCCTATAAACTCGTCTCCAAAGACACGCCGCGCGCGGTTGCCAAATCGGGGCTTACCGTGACCCCGCAAAGCGACTGGAATCGCCTTCCTGCCCGTATCGGCAAACATGCCGAAAGCTGGACGCT
>JANOAJ010000292.1:0-7047 GCA_031411035.1 Sphingomonadales bacterium | reverse complement strand
AATCCTCGTCCCCGTTAAGCGGGTGATTGACTATAATGTGAAGCCGCGGGTGAAGCCCGATGGCACCGGCGTCGATCTGGCGAACGTCAAGATGTCGATGAATCCGTTCGATGAAATCGCGGTGGAAGAAGCGCTGCGGCTTCGCGAAAAGGGTGTCGCGACGGAAGTTATCGCTGTTTCGGTTGGCCCGGCCAAGGCGCAGGAAACGCTGCGCACCGCGCTTGCGATGGGTGCGGATCGTGCCATCCTGGTGGAAGCCGAAGATGTCGAGCCGCTCGGCGTTGCCAAGCTGCTCGCGGCGATCATGGCCGAAGAACAGCCCGGCCTTGTCATTCTGGGCAAGCAGGCCATCGACGATGATTCGAACCAGACCGGCCAGATGCTCGCGGCCCTTACCGGCCGACCGCAGGGCACCTTCGCGTCCAAGGTGGAAGTGTCCGGTGACAGCGTGGCCGTTACGCGCGAAGTTGATGGCGGGCTTGAAACGGTCAGCCTGCAAACGCCCGCGATTGTCACCACCGATCTTCGCCTGAACGAGCCGCGCTATGCATCGCTGCCCAACATCATGAAGGCCAAGTCCAAACCGCACGCGCAGAAAACCCCTGCCGATTACGGTGTGGATGTAGCCCCGCGTCTCAAGACGCTGAAAGTGACGGAACCCGCCACGCGCTCTGCGGGCATCAAGGTTGCCGATGTTGACGCGCTGGCCGCGAAACTCAAGGAAATGGGAGTTACCGCATGAGCGTTCTCGTTTACGCCGAACATGACAATGCGTCGCTGAAAGATGCCACGCTTGCTGTCGTTACTGCCGCTGGCAAGCTGGGTGACGTGCATGTGCTCGTCGCGGGCAATGGCTGTGCCGGTGTGGCAGATCAGGCCGCCAAGGTGGCCGGTGTCACCAAGGTGCTGCTGGCCAATGACGCTGCCTATGCCAACCAGTTGGCCGAAAATGTCGCGCCGCTCGTTGCCGGCCTGATGGCAGGCTATGACGCGTTCCTGGCTCCTGCCACGGCACACGGCAAGAATATCGCCCCGCGCGTGGCCGCCAGTCTGGACGTGATGCAGATCAGCGACATTCTTTCGGTTGAAAGCGCGGACACGTTCACGCGCCCGATCTATGCGGGCAACGCGATTGCCACGGTTCAGTCGTCCGACGCCAAGAAGGTCATCACCGTGCGCGGCACGGCCTTTGCCAAGGCCGATCCGGCAAGCGGATCAGCCAGCGTTGAGGCTGTGGCAGGCACTGGCGATTCGGGCCTGTCGAGCTTTGTCGGCGCGGAAATCGCCAAGCTGGAACGCCCAGAGCTGACCAGTGCCAAAATCATCGTTTCGGGCGGTCGCGCGCTCAAGGATGCCGACACTTTCCAGCAGGTCATCTTCCCGCTGGCCGACAAGCTGGGTGCTGCCGTTGGTGCCAGCCGCGCTGCCGTCGATGCGGGCTATGTGCCCAACGACTATCAGGTGGGCCAGACCGGCAAGATCGTTGCCCCTGAAGTCTATATCGCCATCGGTATCTCCGGCGCGATCCAGCATCTGGCCGGCATGAAGGACAGCAAGGCCATCATCGCGATCAACAAGGACGAAGACGCCCCCATCTTCCAGGTGGCGGACATCGGTCTGGTTGCGGATCTGTTCAAGGCCGTTCCCGAACTCGTCGAAAAGCTGTAAGGGAACGCTTCGCGCTTCTGCGCGTTCCCTGATCGTCACTTGCGGCTTCGCCATGACGTTCGTGGCGAAGCTTTTGTCTGTCAGGCGATCCGGGAGCGTTTATGCAAGTCAATATTTCGGCACTTCTCACTTACGATGTGCCCGGCGCCGCTGATATTTTGCTGGCAGTCGAAGCAATTCCGATGGCCGACCAGCAATTGGTGAAAGACCTGCTGACCGTCAATGGCAGCGGCCCGCTGACCGCCGTGCCGGGAATGGACGGCCTTGGCCAGCGCGTCTGGCTTCACGCGGAGGGGCTGCTGGAGATCGCCTATACCGCGACAGTGGATATTGAGCGCGCGCCCACCAACATCGCGGGCCTCAACCCGCCCCCGCACGCGGACCTGCCCAACGCCTATATCGCCTATCTGATGCCAAGCCGGTACTGCCCGTCAGATGAACTCGACAATTTTGTAAGAACCCGATTCTCCGCGCCTGACAAAGGCACGCTGGTGCTGCAAATGGCGGAGTGGATCTATCAAAGTGTCGCCTATGTGCCCGGCAGCTCGGACGTTAAGACCACGGCGTGTGACACGTTCCTGTTGCGTAGTGGCGTTTGCCGCGATTTTGCCCATCTGCTGATCGCCTTTGCCCGCGCGGCGGATATTCCCGCGCGGATGGTTTCTGCCTACGCTTTGGGCCTCGATCCGCCGGATTTCCATGCACTGGTGGAAGTCTATCTGGGTGATCGCTGGCACCTGATCGACCCCAGCCGCCTGGCCGCCGAACAGAATATCGTCCGCATCGCCGTGGGCCGCGATGCCACGGATATCAGCTTCATGACCATTTTCGGAAGCGCCTTCGCGCTGGCACAGTCCGTGTGGGTGACGGAAGTGACGTAGGGCGATTCCTGCTTGACGGCAGCCCCCATTCCGGTGCGTTGTGCGCGCCGATGCCCAAACGCCAAAACCTGACCGCCACTGCCGATAATGTGCTGGGTTCCCCGCTGGGACTGCTGGGCGGCACGCTCATCTATGTTGCGGCGGTCTATCTGCTGGCGACCATCGGCTATATGCTGGCGGGTTGGAGCCTGGGCGACGCCGCCTATATGGTGACGCTGACCATTTTTTCGGTGGGCTATGGCGAAGTCCGCCCGGTTGACACAAGCTATCTGCGCGCGCTGACGATTACCACGATGGTGCTGGGCTGCACCGGCATGATCGTGCTGACCGGTGCGCTTGTTCAGGTTTTCACGCTCTTCCAACTTCGTACCATGCTGGGATTCGACAAGATGCAAAGCCAGATTGATCGCCTTGACAGCCATGTCATCATTTGCGGCTTCGGACGGATTGGCGTGCAACTCGCCAAGGAATTGAAGGACGCCCGCAGCGGCTTCGTGATCATTGAGCGGGATCCCAAGAAAATCGCCGAAGCGCAGGAACTGGGGCTGCTCTGCCTTGCGGCCGACGCCACAGAGGAAAGCGGGCTTCGCGCGGCGGGGATCAACCGGGCGCGGGTGCTGGCCACGGTTCTGCCCGACGACGCCGCCAATGTTTTCATCACGCTGAGTGCGCGCAGCCTCAACAAGACGATCGAGATCATCGCGCGGGGCGAAGCGCCGACAACCGAAAACAAGCTGCTTCACGCCGGAGCCGACAAGGTCGTTCTGCCCACCCATATCGGCGCGGAGCGGATTGCGGCGATGATCCTTTATCCTTCAACCGACAGCTATGTGGAAACATCCGACGAAGTGCGGGACATGAAGCGCGGCCTGCACGAATTCGGGCTGGAGCTGGAAATGGTGACCATCGCCAAGGGCAGCGCGATGGAAGGCGAAACGGCGCGCGAGGCGGAACTGCGCGGACAGGGGTCCTTTTTCATTGTCCAGATTGACCGCGATGATCGCCAGAGCATCCGCCATCCTGGCGAGGATGTGCGGATCGAGGCGGGAGACAATATCGTGCTGGTGGTGCGCAGCAGCCGCGTTTCGGCAGGCGCGATCTTTTCCATGCCCAAAGGGCGGGTGCGTTCCGGGCGCGGATTCATCTGATCATGCGCTGACAATCGCAGTTGACTCGCACCGCAGCGCCGTCCATTTGAGCAGCGTCGCTGACAGCGCGGGAGAGCTTTCCGGGGGAACCGGAAACGCCGAAGGAGCAACCGCCCCGGAATCTCTCAGGCAAAAGGACCGCGCTGGCTTTTGCGACACTCTGGAAAGCGTTCGGGTGAAAGCCTGAACCACCGAAGGGGTAAGCGGGCCGAATTCCCAATCGGGAAGCCCCGCGAAAGCTCTCAGGTTCCCGTGACAGAGGGGGCGCCATCTGGCGAACCACTGTGCGGGGAATCAATTAGTGAGCGACACATACAATAGCGAAGATGAAGCCGCTCCTGAAGCGCTGCCGCTTGATGCCTGGCATCGCGCCAAAGGTGCGCGGATGGTGCCGTTTGCGGGCTATCTGATGCCGATCCAGTATGAAGGGATCATGGCCGAACATCTCTGGACGCGCGAAAGTGCGGGCCTGTTCGATGTAAGCCATATGGGGCAGTTGATGCTTTCGGGCGAGGGCGTGGCAGAGGCGCTCGAGCGGCTTGTGCCCGGTGACATCAGGGCGCTGGCCGAAGGGCGCATGCGCTATTCGCTGCTGCTGGCAGAGGATGGCGGCATTCTTGACGATCTGATGATCACGGCCACACCTATGGGCATCTACATCGTCGTAAACGGTGCCGTGAAGTGGGAGGATATTGGCCATATCCGCGAAAACCTGCCCGATGAAATCACGCTCAACCATATGGAAGACCGCGCGCTGCTGGCGTTGCAGGGGCCGAAAGCTGTGGATGCGCTGAAGCGGGTGGTGCCCGGCGTTGACCGGCTGTTCTTCATGGAGGCGGGAAGCTTCCTGTGGCACCATGAACCGCTGTGGATCAGCCGATCGGGCTATACCGGCGAGGACGGGTTCGAGATTTCGGTGCCCGCCGAGCATGTCGCGGCGCTGGCGGATGCACTCTGTGCGCAGGCCGAAGTGAAGCCCATCGGCCTTGGCGCGCGCGATTCGCTGCGGCTTGAGGCCGGGCTGCCGCTCTACGGGCATGATCTGGATACCAATATCAATCCGGTGATGGGCGATCTGACTTTCGCCATCCAGAAGCGCCGCCGCGCCGAGGGGGGATTTCCGGGTGCGGAGACGATCCTCGCCCAACTCACCGATGGCCCGCCCTCCAAACGCGTGGGCTTTGAAGTGGAAGGCAAGATGCCCGTACGCGAAGGCGCGGCCGTCTTTTCAGGCGATGCCCAGATTGGCACGATCACCTCGGGCGGCTTTGCCCCTAGCGTCGGCGCGCCGATTGCAATGGGCTTTGTCGAAACCCAGTATTCCGCCCCCGGCACCCCGCTGGAAGCCGAAGTGCGCGGCAAGCGCGTGCCGCTGACCGTCACTCCCCTGCCCTTTATCCCCCACAATTATGTCCGCAAAGGAGCCGCCAAATGACCCGCTATTTCACCGCAGAGCATGAATGGATTGACGTTGACGGCACCACCGCGACCGTTGGCATCACCGATTATGCGCAGAGCCAGCTCGGCGATATCGTCTTTGTCGAAACGCCCGCACCCGGCACCAAGGTGGCCAAGGGCGGCGATGCGGCAGTGGTCGAATCCGTGAAGGCCGCTTCAGATGTGTACGCGCCGGTCAGCGGCACCGTGACCGAAGGCAATGCGGCGCTGGGTGATGATCCCTCGCTGGTCAATTCCGATCCCGAAGGCGCGGGCTGGTTTTTCAGGCTGACGCTCAGCGATGCGGGCGAACTGGGCGGGCTGATGGATGACGCCGCCTATAAGGCGTTTGTGGACGGGCTCTGATGCGTTACCTCCCCCTTACCCAGAGCGACCGGCAGGCAATGCTCGCCACCATTGGCGCGGCCAGCATTGATGACCTGTTCGTCGACGTGCCTGCCGAAGCGCGGCTTTCCGGGCCGATCGCTGGCCTGCCCGATCATGCCAGCGAAATGGCCGTTGAACGCCATTTTTCGGCGCTGGCCCGCAAGAATATGGCCGCCGCGCACCATCCGTTTTTCCTTGGCTGCGGCGCGTACAAGCACCATATCCCGGCGAGCGTGGATCATCTGATCCAGCGCGGGGAATTCCTGACGGCCTACACCCCTTATCAGCCCGAAATCGCGCAGGGCACGCTTCAGATGCTGTTCGAATTCCAGACGCAGGTGGCGCGTCTGCTCGGCTGCGATGTGGCAAATGCCAGCATGTATGATGGCTCCACCGCCTGCTGGGAGGCGGTCTCGATGGCTGGGCGGATCACCAAGCGCAAGAAAGCGATCCTCTCTTCCGGGCTGCACCCGCATTATGTAAGCGTGGCGAAGACGATGGCGAAGTTCACGGGCGATACGCTCGATACAGCCGCGCCTGATCTTGCCGGAACCGATACCGCCCGGCTTCTCTCCGTGATTGACGCGGAAACAAGCTGTGTCGTCGTCCAGTATCCCGATATTCTCGGCCGGATCGAAGACCTGTCTGCCATTGCCGCCAGGGCGCATGAGCAGGGTGCCCTGCTGGTGGCCGTTGTTACCGAACCCGTGGCGCTGGGCGCGATCAAGTCCCCCGGCGAAATGGGCGCGGACATTGTGGTGGGCGAAGGCCAATCGATTGGCGTCGGCCTGCAATTTGGCGGGCCTTATGTCGGGCTGTTTGCCTGCAAGGAAAAGTTCGTCCGCCAGATGCCGGGTCGCTTGTGTGGCGAGACGGTGGACGCGGAAGGCAAGCGCGGCTTTGTGTTGACGCTTTCCACCCGCGAACAGCATATCCGCCGCGAGAAAGCGACGAGCAACATCTGCACCAATGCGGGGCTGTGCGCGCTGGCCTTCAGCATCCATATGACCTTGCTGGGTGAACGCGGCCTGCGCGATCTGGCAGCGCTCAATCATGCGGGCGCTGTGGCAGCGGCAGAACGGCTGATTCGCATACCGGGCGTTGAACTGGTCAATGAGACCTTCTTCAACGAATTCACCCTGAAGCTGCCCAGGGAAGCGCGGCCCGTGGTGCGCGCGCTGGCGGACAGGCGTGTGCTGGGGGGCGTTTCGCTCGGGCGGCTTTATCCCGGCGAGGCAGCCCTGGAGAATGGGCTTGTTGTCGCTGTGACCGAAGTGGTTTCGCCCGAGGACATCGAAACCTTTGCCACGATTCTTGAGGAGGTGCTGTCATGACGATCAACGCCAGCGGCTGGAAGCCGTCTCTTGGCGAAGCAGCAGACGCCGCGTCCGCCACCTTTACGGGCAACCGGGCGCTGATGCTGGAAGAAGCGCTGATCTTCGACCCGCTATGCCGCCACCAAGACCGAGCTCGACGCCGCCGCTGGCGCCGAGCGCCTGCTCGGGCTGTTCGCGTACTCCAACATG
>JANOAJ010000291.1:0-6509 GCA_031411035.1 Sphingomonadales bacterium | reverse complement strand
GTGGCCGAACACGCTCAGCGTGCCCACGCCCGTGCGGTCATGCTGCTCCACCCCTTCGTCAAGGATGCGTTGCATGAGATCAAGATAGGCGCGCATGGGAATGCCCTTATGCGCTCGATTCCGTCTTGGCTAGCCTGTGGGACGGGGAGATGTACGGGAAAAATGCCTTGACAATTGGCGGAATATTGTTAGTTTAACGCCAATTGACAGGAGGCAATAATGTCTTTGCGTGAAATGCCCCTTCCTTTTTCCGGCTTTACGGCGACGCAACGGACGCCTGATCAGGAGGCATTGCCATCTGCCATTCCCGATGATGAAGCGCAGGCGATGCAGCGTGCAATGATCCGCCTGTTCGCGCTCTGGGATGTTACCGATGCTGATGCGGCCATCCTGCTGGGCGATGTTTCCCCGCGCACGTTCCAGCGCTGGAAGGCGGGTCAGTATGGCCGCGCGGGTGTTGATCTGGTCGCGCGCATGTCCAATCTGCTCGGCATTCACAAGGCACTGCGCCTGCTCTTTTCCGATCCCGCGCGCGGGTATCGCTGGGTGCGCGTTGCCAATGCCGCCTTTGCCGGACGCAGCGCACTGGATGTCATGCTTGGCGGGCAGATCACAGATCTGATGCGGGTGCGCCGCTATCTCGATGCGCAGCGGGGTTCGTGGTAGCGATCCGGGCGGTCGGCTGGCCGGGCTATGTCCGCCTGATCAATTCCGCCTTTCCGCCCATCGACCTGTTTGAAGACATAGCCGATCCGTCCGACTGGGCTTTGCTGGCCCGCGCCGAGGGGCGGACGAACCCGCGTATCGCTGCCACCATCGGCCAGATTGATCTGGTGCCGGTGCCGCGCCGGGTCAGCGGGCCGGGGGCAAGCTATGTGATGGCCCCCTTCGTCCATTGTTCGCCAGACCGTCCGGGCCGGTTTCATGACGGGCATTTCGGGGCGTTCTATGCCGCCAAGGATTTTGAAACAGCGGTGGCGGAAGCCGTCCATCATGTCGGCGCTTTTCTGGGCGCAACAGCAGAAGCGCCCGGCTGGCTGGCGGAGATGCGCGAACTGACAGGCATGATTGATCGCCCGCTGGCTGACCTGCGCGAAAGCGATCATGCCGACTTGCTCGCCCCGGATGATTATGCCGCTTCCCAGGCCTTTGCCCGCACGCAGCGGGCAGGGGGCGTGGACGGCATTGTCTATCCCAGCGTCCGCCAGTCAGGCGGCGAATGTTTCGCGGCTTTCTGGCCAGACGTCATGGCTGTGCCGACCCAGGGCCGGCACCTGCGCTATCACTGGAACGGCACGCGCGTGGACATGATCCGCGAACTGACGCTGGCGGGGGGTGGCCGCGTTTTCGCGATAGACGTTTAGCCTGTCCCGTCGCCCCTGCGCAGGGGCGACGAAATGATCTCACGCGAGAGAAGACTAGATCGCCGCCTTCAGCGCCTCGACCAGATCGGTGCGCTCCCACGGGAAATAATCGCCTTCCGCCTTGCGGCCGAAATGGCCATATGCTGCCGTGGGGCGATAGATCGGCTTGTTGAGGCCCAGATGGGTGCGAATGCTGCGCGGGGTAAGGCCGCCGAGCGCTTCGATCTTCATGATCGCCTTTTCGATCACATCATCGCCCACCGTGCCGGTTTCATGCGTATCGACATAAAGCGAAAGCGGCTTGGACACGCCAATCGCATAGGCCAACTGGATCGTGCAACGCGTGGCAAGGCCTGCCGCCACGATGTTCTTTGCCAGATAGCGGGTGATGTAAGCCGCTGACCGGTCAACCTTGGTGGGGTCCTTGCCGGAAAACGCGCCGCCGCCATGCGGGGCAGCACCACCATAAGTATCCACAATGATCTTGCGTCCGGTAAGGCCCGCGTCGCCATCCGGGCCGCCGATTTCAAAGCTGCCGGTCGGGTTGATGTGATACACGGTTTCGGTCAGCAGATTGGCAGGCAGAATGTCTGCCACAACCTGTTTCACATAAGCGTGCAACTCGGCTTCCTTCGCGCCCGTGTCATATCCCGGCGCATGCTGGGTGGAAACGACAATGGCCGTCGCCGCAACCGGCACGCTGCCTTCGTACCGCAGAGTCACCTGGCTCTTGGTGTCCGGCTCCAGGAACGGGGCGGCGCCCGAATGCCGGTCAGCGGCCATGCGTTCGAGGATCTTGTGGCTGTAATAGAGCGTGGCCGGCATCAGGTCAGGGGTTTCGTCCGTGGCATAGCCGAACATGATGCCCTGATCGCCAGCACCTTCGTCCTTGTTGCCGGAAGCATCCACGCCCTGCGCGATATGGGCGGACTGGGGGTGGAGGTTGTTCTCGAAACGAAGCGTCTCCCAATGGAAACCATCCTGTTCATAGCCGATTGCCTTGACAGTATCGCGCACGGTCTTTTCAACCTCTTCCCGCACGCCGGGCGCCCAGTTGCCGTCCTCATCCATAATCCCCTTGCCGCGGATTTCGCCCGCCAGCACAACCAGTTGCGTGGTGGTCAGCGTTTCGCAGGCAATCCGCGCTTCGGGATCCTTGGAAAGGAACAGATCGACAATGGCATCCGAAATCTGGTCAGAAACCTTGTCCGGGTGGCCTTCGGAAACCGATTCGGAAGTGAAAAGATAGTCGTGACGCATCGAAAATCCTGACTGATATAAGGAAAGCTTTATATGATGTCTGGCGCGCGCCTTAGCGTCCGAATCGCCGCAGCGCAATTCCCAAGGCCCCCAAGAAAAATGCGAGGGCCAGAGAGAGTTTGTTTCCATGCGCCGAAAACAGCGTGGGCGCGTGCGGCGGCGGCAGGCGCGTCTGGATGAATCCGGCTTTCTGGTATGGCAGTTTGTGCAGCACGTTTCCGTTCGCATCAATCACCGCCGAAATGCCGGTGGGGGTGGAACGGAGGATGGGCAGCCCTTCCTCAATCGCCCGCAACCGTGCCTGCGCCAGATGCTGGGGCGGCCCCCAGCCACCGAACCAGGCATCGTTGGACGGGTTGAAGAGGAAATCGGGCCGGTGCGCCGCGTCCACCACATCGCCCGAAAAGATGATCTCGTAACAAATCTGCACACCCATCTTGCCAAAGCCCGGCAGCGCAACGCTGCGTGGCCCCGGCCCCGGCCAGAAATCGACCGTGCCCGGCACAAGGCGGGACAGGCCGATGGCGGAAAGGATCGTCGTCATCGGCAGATATTCCCCGTAAGGTACCAGATGCGCCTTGTCATACCGGCCCAGGATGCGCCCCTGCCCGTCCAGCGCAAACAGGCTGTTGCGCGCGCCGACAGTCACACGTTCGATATAGCCCTGATAGACGAAATCCTTTGTCTCCAGCTTGACCGCGCCGGTCAGCAGCACATCTTTGGGCCCGATCAGCGACGCCAGCTTCATCCGCGCGGCCAGCGCCTCGCCATCCGTCTGCCCGATATAATCCGGCACGGCGGCTTCGGGCCACAGGATCAGGCGCGGTTCGGGGCCGGGTGTGCCGGTCAGGCCGGAGAGTTTGGCAAAGTTGACAGCGTCAAACGCTTCGTTGTGCTTGTCCTGCTGGCCGATATTGGGCTGGACTATGCGGATCAGGGGTTGGTTTGGGGCGAATTCAACGATTAGCGGCCAAAGTGCCAAGGCCACCGCAACTAGCACAAACAATAAGCCAAAACCCGCACGCCAATTGCGCCTAGAAAGTAACAGGAGAATCGCCGCACTTAAGATTACCAAAGCACCCAGTCCGTAGGTGCCGATCAGCGAACTGGCGCTTGAGAGCGGCAAAAGTCCAACAAACACCACCCCCAGCGGATTCCACGCAAACCCCGTAAACATCGTCGCGCGGAGCCATTCGGTGAGGATCCACAGCGCGGCGAAGATCAGGATAAAGGACATCTCGTCGCCCCCGCGCCGGCGGGGGCCGCTGGGGGGGTCTGGCGCTGATCCGGCAGGCAGGCCCCCGCCGGCGCGGGGGCGACGAGGCCCCGTCAACCATCGCGCCAGCCCCGCGCACAGCGCCGGATACGCCGCCAGATACAGCGCCAGCGCCACGACCGCGAACCAGCCAAGCCAGTGGGGCATGGTATCCTGATAGCGGAAGCTGCCCGCGATCCAGTTCAGCCCCACGGTGAAATGGCCCACGCCAAACCAGTATCCCCGCGCGGCTGCCGGTTTCCAGCTTTCCGCCTGGGAGACAATGTGCATCAGCAGCGCGAAGCAGGCGAGGGTGACCGGCCACCAGCCAATCGGCGCAAAACCGATCGCGGAAAGCGCCCCGGCGGCAAGGGCTGTCCATTTGGGAAATCGCATCACGCGGTTCCTATAGCCTTCGACGCGCGGTTGCACAGCCCGGCTTGCCTTGCTGCGCCTGATGGGGGAGAGAAGGGCCATGCTTCTGCTTGCCATCCCCACGCTCTTTGCCGCCGCCACCTCTGCCCCGCCACCGCTAACCAGCGGAGAGCGCGCGCAAGTGCGCTGCGTGGCAGCCCTTGCCATTGTTGCCAGTGAACAGCAGCGCGGGGTGAATGAGTGGGGCAATCTGCCGCCGCTTGCCAGGCGCGGTGCGCATTTTGCCGGGCAAGTGGGCGAAACCCTGGTGAAAGCAGGCCGCACGCGCGAACAGGTGCGTGAAGCCATGACGGGGGAAGTGGCCGCGTTCCAGAAGGCCGGGGATTTGCCCGCCGATACCGTGAAGCAATGTATCGCCCTGATGGACAAGGTGGATCCCCCGGTGCCGCCGCCCGGCCTGCCGCAATGCGCGGCGCTGGTCGCGCTCGCGGCAAAGGATGCGGTGCGTCAGGATCCCAAATCTGATGCGGCCACCTATCTTACCGGCTTTGCGGCGGTGCTGGATGCGCGCGCACGGGATGACCTGCAGGCGCAGGGCAAAACCATTCCGGAAAGCGATATTGCCATGGGATTGGCGCGCGAAGGGATTGAAGCGGATGCCAAGGCCGGCAAGCCGCTGCCCGATCTGGAAGCCTGTCTGGAACAGGCCCGGCCGTAATGGTGGCGTTGCGGCCTTTTCATCTGGCCTTTGCGGTGGGTGATCTGGCGGCAGCGCGCGGCTTTTACGCTGGTGTGCTGGGCTGTGGCGAAGGGCGATCCGCAGAAAGCTGGATCGATTTTGAGCTGTTCGGGCACCAGATCGTGGCGCACCTTGTTCCTGGCGCGCGCCTTCAGGCAGGCAGCAATCCGGTTGATGGCCATAATGTTCCCGTGCCCCATTTCGGGCTGGTGCTGACAATGGCGCAGTTCGAAGCGCTTGCCGCGCGGGTAGAGGCCGCAGGCATTGCTTTCGGGATTCCCCCCACCACCCGCTTCAAGGGCCAGCCCGGCGAACAGGTTACGATGTTCTTCCGTGATCCGGCGGGAAATGCGCTGGAATTCAAAGCGTTCGCGGATGATGCGATGCTGTTTGCCACCTGATTTCAGGAAATGGCGGAAATCCGCCAAAACGTCTCCTGAGCCATTTCAAGCGCCGCTGAGGCTATTCCCTATCATTTGGCTACCCCACCAGCAGAGAAAGGAAAAAACCTCTGTACGGGCCTCTGAGGGCATTTTAGAGGCATATGAGAAGGCGGGGCTCCAATCCGCTTTTGCCAGCCCGCCGATATCCCGCGCGCCATGCAGAACGCGTGTGATGCGATGCTGTTTGCCCGGCAACCCGGAAAGCGAGATTTTACGCGGCAAACATATCCCGCAACATGGCAAGCGTGTTCGTCAGAGTCGTGGGGTCAACAACACCCGCCCGTTTGACCAACCGCATGCGATCCAGTGTGCGCACCTGATCCCCCAGCAACAGGCCGTCCTTCCCCTTGAAGCGGACTGGCACCCGAAAGCCTGCGGGGCGGCTTCCGCTAGTCAGGGGAATGGCCGTGACGGTGCGAAGATGCCGGTTCATGCTGTCCGGGGAAATGATCAGGCAGGGCCGCGTCTTGCGGATCTCGCTGCCAACAGTCGGGTCAAGTTCGCACAGCCAGACCTCACCACGCAGAACGGGTTTCAGCGTTACCATTCGATTGCGTGATCGCCTTCATTGTCAAAAGACAGCCAGTCCTGCTCGTCTGGTGTGAGCGATTCGGAACCGATGCGCGCGGCATCCGCTTCCCATCCCTCCCGCGTCTCGCGCCGGACGGGCGTGGCGATTACGCGACCTTCCTCGACAACAAGCTCCATCGCCGCCCCCGTTGCCACGCCCAGCGCCTTGAGGATCGGTTTGGGAAGAATCAGTCCCGTGGAATTACCCATTTTGCGGAGCGCGGTTTGCATGGCTTCTTGTTAGCACGCCGTGGTTACGAATTCAATCCGTATCGAACAATCCGGCAAGCTGTTCCACCATCGTGCCGCCCAGTTGTTCGGCGTCCATGATCGTCACGGCTTTCTGGTAATAGCGCGTCACATCATGGCCGATGCCGATGGCGCATAGCTCCACTGGCGAACGCGCTTCGATCCAGTTGATCACTTGCCGCAAATGCCGTTCCAGATACGCGCCATTATTGACTGACAGGGTGGAATCATCGACCGGCGCGCCGTCTGATATC
>JANOAJ010000290.1:0-5959 GCA_031411035.1 Sphingomonadales bacterium | reverse complement strand
GACGCTGCTCGTCGCGGTCACGGCCCAGGTCACCGCGCTTGATAAAGCCGGTCGCGCCGCTGTCACCAGCCTGCACTTCCAGCCCGCCATCGCGCACTTCAAGGACGGTCACGGTGACAATGGCATTCTTGCCAAGGCCCGAACCCGTGGCAACCGTGCCGCCGCCAAGGGCGGGCGCGCCCTTTTCAAGCTGCTTGATGCCAAGCGAAATGCGTTCCTTTTCAACATCGATGTCAAGCACCACCGCCTGGACGGTTTCACCCTTGCGGTGCAGTGCCAGCGCATCTTCGCCCGAAATGCCCCAGGCGATGTCAGACATGTGGACCATGCCGTCCACATCGCCATCGAGGCCAATGAACAGGCCGAATTCGGTAGCGTTCTTGACTTCGCCTTCGATCTGGCTGCCCACCGGGTGGGCTGCGGCAAAGGCTTCCCATGGATTGTTGATGGCTTGCTTGAGGCCAAGCGAGATACGACGCTTGTCGGTATCGACTTCGAGAACGATGACATCGACCTCCTGGCTGGTCGAGACGATCTTGCCGGGATGGACGTTCTTTTTGGTCCAGCTCATTTCGGAAACATGCACCAGCCCTTCGATGCCCGGCTCCAGTTCCACGAACGCACCATATTCGGTGATGTTGGTCACGCGGCCCGAAAGCTTGGCACCAACCGGATAGGTGGCGACGGCGGCTTCCCACGGATCGCTTTCCAGCTGCTTCATGCCAAGCGAGATCCGCTGCGTGTCTTTGTTGATGCGGATGATCTGCACCTTCACGCTATCACCGATATTGATGATTTCCGAAGGATGGCCAACGCGCTTGTAGCTGATGTCAGTGACGTGGAGCAGGCCGTCGATGCCGCCCAGATCCACGAACGCACCATAATCGGTGATGTTCTTGACCACGCCTTCGATGATCTGGCCTTCCGCCAGAGTCGAGATGAGGCCAGTGCGCGCTTCGGCACGGGTTTCTTCAAGGATGGCACGGCGCGAAACAACAATGTTGCCACGCTTGCGATCCATTTTGAGGATCTGGAAAGGCTGGGCAATATCCATCAGCGGAGTCACATCGCGCACGGGGCGGATATCAACCTGCGAGCCGGGCAGGAAGGCCACGGCACCGCCAAGATCGACAGTGAAACCGCCCTTGACGCGGCCGAAGATCACGCCGTCAACGCGCGCCGACTGGGTGAATTCTGCTTCCAGCTTATCCCAGGCAGCTTCGCGACGGGCGCGGTCACGGCTGAGCATCGCTTCGCCATTGACGTTTTCGACGCGGTCCACATAGACTTCAACTTCGTCGCCAACCTTCAGTTCGGCTTTCTGGCCGGGTGCAGCGAATTCGCGCAGCGCGACGCGGCCTTCGGATTTGAGGCCCACATCGATAACCGCCATATCATTTTCGATGGCAGTGACGGTGCCTTTGACAACGCGGCCCTCAAAGCCTTCGTTTTCGCCACCAAGTGATTCGTTGAGAAGCGCGGCAAAATCATCGCGCGTAGGGAATGCCGTAGAGGCCATAGGGTTAGAGTCCTGTATTTCGTTTCCGGCCAAGCGGTTGGTTCCGCTGGTCTTTTGGCCGAACTGCCGTTGAGGCCCCATGCCGCAACAGCGCCCATTGAATGATCAGATTTGTGAAAAGGCGGCCAAAACAAAAAGGGCGCGAATGGGAAACTCCCCGCGCCACATCAGCGTTTCAGTCGTGCCTCCACAAGCGCAATCGCCCGCTGGACGGCGCCGCCTATAGTCAAATCGCTCGTATCAAGCAAGTCAGCGTCAGCAGCCTGCCGCAATGGCGCGTCCGCCCGCCCCGAATCCCGTGCGTCGCGCGCCTGAATATCGGCAAGGATCGCCGCATAGCTATGTGCGGGATCATCCAGATGCCGCCGCGTCGCCCGCGCTTCCGCGCTGGCCGTGACGAACAGCTTGGCATCAGCATCAGGCGCGATGACCGTGCCGATATCCCGTCCGTCGAGCACCGCCCCGCCGGATTGTCGCGCGAAACTGCGCTGGCGTTCCAGCAAAGCCGCGCGAACCGAGGGATGGATCGACACGCGCGACGCAAGCCCGCCTGCCGCTTCGCTTCGCAATTCCGGATCGGCGAGCAGCGCGTCCCCGAACCCGCAGGCGGCCAGCGCATCGGATGCGCAATCAGCATCCCCCCCTGCCCGCGCCGTCGCCACCCCGACAGCGCGATAGAGCAGCCCGGTATCCAGATGCGGCAACCCGTAATGTGCTGCCAGCGCCCGCGCGATGGTGCCTTTGCCCGAAGCCGCAGGGCCATCCACGGCAATAATCATGGTTCCCTGCGCCTGCGATCTCGCAGTGCCGCGATCAGCCCGCCAAACGCGATCGTCCCCCAAGCCGCTTCCAGCAAGAATGCCGCGAGATTGAAATGCACCGAGAGTGACACAAGCAACATGGCAGCCCCGGCAAGGTTCGCCGCGTTGAACAACAGCTTGTCCATCACTTTCACGCGGTTGGCATAGAGGAAGGCGATGAGAAAAATCACACTCCCGCAGATGCCGACAATGTCAGCCAGGATGCCGCTCATCCGGAATAGCCCAGGCTCTGGAGCATTCCGACAAAGCCGGGAAAGCTGGTGGCGACCGGTGCCATATCATCAATCGTCACCGGCGCTGCGGAAACCATCCCCGCCACGGCAAAGCTCATCGCGATGCGATGATCCAGTCTTGCGGCGACTGTCACGCCACCGGGGAACGGATCACCACCCCGCCCTTCGACCATCAATCCGTCCGGCAGTTCCTCGACCTTTGCACCAATGGCACACAGCCCTTGCGCCATCACGGCGATCCGGTCTGATTCCTTGACGCGCAATTCCTCCAGCCCGCGAAACACGCTTCTGCCTTTGGCCATTGCCGCCGCGACAAACAGGACCGGAAATTCATCCACCATGCTGGGCACAATTTCCGGCGCGGTTTCGACGCCGCAAAGCGCACTGTAGCGGACGATCAGGTCAGCCACCGGTTCTCCACCAACGATCCGTTCGTCCACCAGCGTAATATCGCCACCCATTGCCTGCAGAACTCCGACGAGGCCGGCACGGGTCGGGTTCATGCCGACATTGTTGATCCGCACATCCGATCCCGGCACCAGCAACGCCGCGACGACCGGAAAGGCCGCAGACGAGGGATCGCCCGGCACGATAATATTTTGCGGCTTCAGCTCCGCCTCACCTCGGACAGAGATTGTCCTCACGCCGTGCGCACCCGTCTCGACCATCAGGTCCGCGCCAAACCCCTGCAGCATCCGCTCGCTGTGATCCCGCGTCGGCACCGGTTCGATCACGCAGGAAATGCCTGGCGTATTGAGGCCAGCAAGCAGGATGGCACTCTTAACCTGCGCAGACGCGACCGGCAATGTGTAGGTAATGGGCACAGCGGGTGAAAGGCCGCGCATCGTCAGCGGCAGACGCCCCCCCGGACTGGTGGTGAAATCGGCCCCCATCAGCCCCAATGGTTCCGTGACCCGGCCCATCGGGCGCTTGGAAAGCGACGCGTCTCCCGTGAAAGTCGCGGTGATGGGGTGGCTGGCAATCAGGCCCATCAGCAGCCGGGTAGATGTGCCGCTATTGCCCATATCAAGCGCCGTTTCGGGCTGGAGCAATCCTCCAACACCCACTCCCCATACGTGCCAGCGGCCATCGTCGTGGCGCTCTGCCGTTGCGCCCATCGCCCGCATGGCTGCGGCGGTGGCGTGCACGTCCTCGCCTTCCAGCAGGCCTTCGATCACGCTTTCGCCGACTGCCAGGGCGGAGAGCATCAAAGAGCGATGCGAGATGGATTTGTCGCCGGGAACGGCGACACTGCCGGCCAACGGGCCGGAGGCGGAAAAGGATCGCGGGTCAATCATTGCGGGGCGGCTTTTGACAGCGCGCCCGCGCTATGGCAAGGCGCGCCGCTTGCCGGGGTTCAACCCGGTGTTCCTGATTCTGTTGAAAGGTTTTTAGGCGCATGGTGAAGCCTGAATGGGGCACGAAACGTACGTGTCCGAAATGCGCGGTCCGTTTTTATGATCTTGGCAAGGAAGAGCCCTGTGTCTGCATTTCATGCGGCAACCAGTGGACGCCCGAGCCTGTGCTGAAATCCAAACAGCCGATGCCGTTCGATGAACAGCCCAAGGCCGATACCGGCATTGCTGCGCCTGATGCGGATCTGGGTGATGATCTGGCGGAACTGGAAGTGGATGAGGACGCCGAAGTCTCTCCGGACGATGAAGTCGATCTGGGCGGTGACGATGATTTGGGCGTCGATACCGGTGAAGGCAACAACGCCGACACCTGATTGGATCACACCTCTTGCATTGGTGGCGCGCCTTGCCTAAAGGCCCGCCACCGAAAGGGGCCTTAGCTCAGCTGGTAGAGCGCTACACTGGCAGTGTAGAGGTCAGGGGTTCGACTCCCCTAGGCTCCACCAATCCCCCTCCAGCCCGCAGAAAGGCTGGAGAAGCCCGGAAAACATAGGCTTTTTGACGGTTGACTGTTACATCTGTAACAGGGAGAAGCCCATGTGTACCCACCTCCAGAAGCGTGGTTCAGTCTATTATTTCCGGCGCGTCATCCCTGTCGAGTTACAGCCGCTTTTTGATGGCAAGAAACAGTGGATGCACTCCCTAGGCACCAAAGAGCTTGCCGAAGGGAAGCGGCTAGCGCGCCTCGCTGGCACCGACACAGATGGCCTGATTGCGCTGGCGCAACAGCGCATTGCCGCTGGTGAGGTTAGCCGTCCACCTACGCGACACGCGGCCAGCCGCGCCCTTACTGAAGACTTGATTGCCCATATGGAGGCGCAGAGCCGAATCGACGAAGCGCACGAAGAGGGGCAGCACAGGCGTAAGCGGCATCGGCAATCACTTGAAGAACGGCTAAAGCTATCGACCGCTGAATTGTCAGAGGATGACTTGGTAGTTCGCGACATGGTGCGGGATGCCGAGTTCAGGGTAACCCTTGCCAACGATCAAGCCCTCGCGGCGAAGGCAGCATTAGCCGAGACAAGGGCAGCGAAAGCTGAACTTAGCGCCGTGGAAGCCGCGCCGCTAACACCTGTCTCTCCAGTGTCGGGGGGCATGATGCTAGACGAGGGCGTGATTGCGGGCTGGGCCAAGGAACGCAACCCAAGGGCAAAAGGAGTGGATACCTACCGTTCCACGGCCCGCTGGTTCTATGACCGTGCTGGCCGCATCCCTGTTGCGAACATTACCCGTGCGAATGTGCAGGCTTTCAAGGCCGCCCTCCTTGATGAAGGGACGAGCGCAGCGAACATACAGATGAAGCTGAGGCGGCTTCGCACCTTGCTGCAATGGGCATTCGAGAACGATCACGCCACATCCAACGCAGCGGCTGGCATCACCATTCGAGACAATGCCGCTGCCAGCAACAGACGCAAGGAGTTCGACCTTGTTTCCCTTAGGAGCATCTTTGGCAGCGCAGTTTATAGCGAAGGCCAGCGGCCTAGGGCCAGCCGAGGCGAAGCGGCATATTGGTTGCCCTTGTTAGCTCTGTTCACCGGCGCTCGCTTGGAAGAAATAGGTCAGCTTCGGCCCGCTGACGTTCAATTGCTTGGCTACCCCGATGCTGACGGCATTGAACGCTCTGCATGGTTCATCCAGATAACTTCTGACATTGCTGCGGGATTGAAGGTCAAGAATGCCGCCAGCGAAAGGTTAGTGCCAGTTCATCCCGAACTGCAATCCCTAGGCTTTGTCCAGTTCGTCACCGATGCGGCGGAGCGGGGAGCTGTGCGGCTGTTCGACGAGCTCAGGCCAAACTCATACGGGCGATTGACGGCTAAATGGGGCCAGTGGTTCAGTCGCTATCTCCGATTGACCTGCAAGGTGACTGACAAGCGTATGGTTTTTCACTCCTTCCGCCACACGTTCAAGCACTATGCTCGGCATGTCGAAATGATCGAAGGTATTTCGCGCCAAATCATGGGCCACAGC
>JANOAJ010000289.1:0-22591 GCA_031411035.1 Sphingomonadales bacterium | reverse complement strand
CGGCTGACCATTTTTCATGATCGTCATGCACCTTGGCATCGCTGTTCGCATCCGGGACTTTGGGTTCGCGCGAGGCGACGTAATAATCCTCACGATACACAAACATGACGATATCCGCGTCCTGCTCGATCGAGCCGGATTCGCGCAAATCGGAAAGCTGGGGCCGCTTGTCTTCGCGTTGTTCAACGGCGCGGCTTAGCTGGGAAAGCGCCAGCACCGGCACGTTGAGTTCCTTGGCCAGCGTTTTGAGCCCGCGCGAAATTTCCGAAATTTCCTGCACGCGGTTGCCTTCCGAACTGCGGGCCGAGCCTTGCAGCAACTGGAGATAATCGACCACGATCAGCCCGATGCCGTGCCGCCGCTTCATCCGCCGGGCGCGGGTGCGCAGCGCCGCAATCGTCAGGCCGGCCGTATCGTCGATATAAAGCGGCAGGGTTTCCAGATCGGCGGCAGCGCGCGCCAGATTGCGGAAATCCTGCTGTCCGATCTTGCCCATGCGCAGCGCTTCGGAACTGATTTCGGACTGTTCGGACAGGATACGCGTCGCCAATTGATCCGCCGACATTTCGAGGCTGAAAAAGGCAACGGGCGCCCCCACCGACTTTTCCGGCGCGATCCCGTCCTCGATATCGCGCAGATAGCGTTTGGCCGCATTATAAGCGATGTTGGTGGCAAGCGCCGTCTTGCCCATACCAGGGCGACCGGCCAGGATCAGCAGATCGCTGTGATGCAGGCCGCCGGTCTTGGCGTTGAGCGAATCAAGCCCGGTGGTGACGCCCGAAAGCCCGCCGCCTGCGTTCAGCGCCTTTTCCGCCAGTTCCACCGCCATGCGCGTGGCCTGGGCAAAGCTTTTGACATTGCCCGTTTCGCCGCCCTGTTCCGCCACCTTGTACAGGGCGACTTCGGCTTCCTCGATCTGGGACTTGGGCGTGACCGCCTCACTGGTATCAAGCGCCCGCTCCGTCATCTGTCGCCCGACCGACACAAGTTCCCGCAGTAAGGCGAGATCGTAAATCTGGTTGGCAAAATCCCGTGCACCGATCAGCGCCGCCCCGCTGCCCGTCAGTTGCGCCAGATAGGCCGGACCGCCCAGCGACTTCATCGCTTCATCCGCCTCGAACATCGGCTTCAGCGTGACGGGATTGGCGACCATATCGCGATCCAGCAACAGCATGATCGCGTCGTAGATCCGGCCATGAACGGGCTCATAGAAATGGTCGGCGCGCAGTTTCAACTGCACATCTTCCGAAATCCGGTTGTCGATCATCAGCGCGCCGAGCAGCGCGGCCTCTGCCTCCACATTATGGGGAAGCTGTTGGCCGCCTTCGGGGGCGGGAACAATGAGTCGGATCGGTTCGGCCATGCGACGCCCTTTGCGCGCGGACATTAGCCCACCGCAAGAGGCCTGCGAAGAGAAGACTGGGGATAACTCACAAGAATGTAAGTTCGCCGCACACCCCCATGCAGGTTGCGGATTGATCTTGTGCGCTGCAACAGGCATTAGCCCGCCCCGGCATGGCAGACACTCGGCTTATCCATATCGATCTCGATCAGCACTCGATCATCTGGCGCAATGCCGATATCGAGCAGGAGCGGCGCATTGCCATTTTCGATATCCTGGAAGGCAACAGCTTTGCCCCGCAGCGCGTGCATGAGGATGGCTATGGCGGTCCCTATCGCCTGACCTTGCGGGTGGAGGAAGGGCGGCTGATTTTCGATGTCTATCGCGAAAATGGAGAGCCGCTGGAATCCATCATCCTTGGCCTTGGGCGGTTCCGGCGGCCGATCAAGGATTATTTCGCGATCTGTGACAGCTATTTCACTGCCGTAAAACAATCGACCCCGGCCCAGATCGAAACCATCGACATGGCCCGGCGGGGCATCCACAACGAGGCCGCCGAACTGCTGAAGGAAAGGCTGGAAGGCAAGATCGAGGTGGATTTCGATACCGCGCGCCGCCTGTTCACGCTGATCTGCGTGCTGCACATCAAAGGCTGACATAGCTGTGCGTACGCCTGCCACGATCCTCAGGCGCCTGCTGGCTGTGGGGATCATTCTTGCCGTGCTGGCCGCGATCCTGTGGTTCTTCGCGATCCGCTGGAACCCGGATCGCACGGCCTTTCCGGTGCAGGGGGTGGACGTATCCCATCATCAGGGTGCGATAGAGTGGAAGCGGGTGGCCGCAGCCGGCGCAGGCTTTGCCTATATCAAGGCCAGCGAAGGGGCGGACCTGCATGACGAAGCGTTCGCCACCAACTGGGCAGACGCGGGAAGCGCGGGGCTGCAGCGCGGCGCCTATCATTTTTTCACCCTGTGCCGCGCCGGTGCCGAACAGGCGACCAACTTCATTTCGATGGTGCCGCGTGACGAGGCCGCCCTGCCTCCCGCGCTCGATCTGGAATTTGGCGGCAATTGCGCCGCGCGGCCGGATCGCGCCACGCTGCTGGCCAATATCGAAACCTATATCCACATGGTCGAAGCGCATAGCGGCAAACCGGTTGTCCTGTATCTGACGCGGGAATTTGACGAAGCCTACCGGATCAGCGATGCCGTGGATCGTCCACTGTGGCTGCGCCGCCTGTTCATCGAGCCGGCCTATGGCGCGCGGCAATGGGTGATGTGGCAGGCATCCAATCTGCGCCGCGTGGACGGGATAGAGGGGCCAGTGGACTGGAACGTGGTGCGCAATGACAGATAGCGAGACCCTTGTGAATGCCGCGCGTGATGCAGCGGCCCATGCCTATGCCCCCTATTCGGATTTCCCGGTGGGGGCGGCGCTGCGCCTTGCGGACGGGCAGATCATCACCGGGGCCAATGTGGAAAACGCCAGCTATGGCCTGACTTTGTGCGCGGAAACCGTTGCCATTGCCAAGGCCGCCAATGCAGGCCTGCTCGATCAGGTGCGCGAAGTGGCGGTGATCGGCCTTGCCAGCGCGAGCCCGATCTATCCGTGCGGGCGCTGCCGCCAGATGCTGAATGAAGCGGCCCAGCTTGCGCAAACCGATCTCCTCATCCATTGCGCCTCTGCGGACGGGAGCATTGTGGAGCAGCACCGCCTGTCCGTGCTGTTGCCCCATGCGTTCGGGCCGGCAGATCTTGGGCATATGCGGGGGAAATAGTGAGCATCCTTTCCGACAAATGGATTCGCGAACAGGCGCTGGCCAGCGGCATGATCGAGCCGTTTGTGGAGAGCCAGCGGCGCGACAACTGCATTTCCTATGGCCTGTCTTCCTATGGCTATGACGCGCGCGTGGCCGACGAGTTCAAGATTTTCACCAACGTCAATTCCTCCGTGGTTGACCCCAAGGCGTTTGATCCGGACAGTTTTGTGGATCGCAAGACCGATGTCTGCGTGATCCCGCCCAACAGCTTTGCACTTGCCAGGACAGTCGAATATTTCCGCGTGCCGCGTGATGTGCTGGTGATCTGCCTTGGCAAATCCACCTATGCGCGGTGCGGAATCATCGTGAATGTCACGCCGCTGGAGCCAGGCTGGGAAGGCCATGTGACGCTGGAATTTTCCAACACCACGCCGCTGCCTGCCAAAATCTACGCCAATGAAGGCGCGTGTCAGTTCCTGTTTCTCAAGGGCAATGAGCCGTGTGAAACCAGCTATGCGGACCGCGCGGGCAAATATATGGGCCAGCGCGGGGTTACGCTGCCAAAACTTTAGGATTCATCTTTGAGTCAGATTGCCTGTGCCAGGAGAATGTCCATGAAACCGCTTGTTCTTGCCGCCGCGCTGGCGCTTTCCGGCCCCGCATTCGCCCAGACCACCCCTGCCCCGCAGGCCGTGACCCTCAAAAGCACGGCCTTTGTTGTCAAGCAGGTGCCCGACGCGACGGGCAAGGTAAAGAATGTGCTGCAAACCCCCGAACGGGTGCTGCCCGGCGACGTGCTGGTGTTCATCCTTGATTATCGTAACACGGGCGCAAAGCCTGCGGCCAATTTCGTGATCAACAATCCTATGCCTGCGGGCGTCAGCTTCACCGGCGTGGAGCAGGCCTGGGCAGTGGTTTCGGTTGATGGCGGAAAAAATTTCGGCCCGCTCGCCACGCTGAAAGTGCCCAAAGGGGACGGCACGATGCGCGCCGCCATTCCCCAGGACGTTACCGCCGTGCGCTGGACACTGGGCCAGCCGATCCCGGCAGGCGGCACCGGCAAGGTGCAGTTTTACGGGATTGTGAAGTAGGGGCGTCAGCTCTGTGCTCCTGCCTTCGCAGGAACACTGCCACAACCTCCCTTGCATCCCGCCCTAAAGCCATGCACCTTCCCGCCATAAAGCGGAGGATGGCATGGCAGGCAAAAAGCGTGAATTTGATGTGATCGTTTACGGCGCGACCGGATTTACCGGGCGGCTGGTGGCGGAATATCTGGTGGGCCAGGGCACCAAGGGCTGGGCGATGGCCGGGCGGAGTGCGGACAAGCTGGCCGAAGTGCGCGATCTGATCGGCGCGCCAGCCAGCACGCCGCTGGTCGAAGCCGATGCCGCAAACCCCCGATCGCTGCGGGACATGGTGGCGCGAGCGCGGGTGATCATCACGACCGTTGGTCCCTATCAGCTTTATGGCAGCGATCTGGTGGCGGCCTGTGCCGAAGCGGGCACGGACTATGTCGATCTGTGCGGGGAACCGGGCTGGATGCGCGAGATGATCGACGCGCACGAAGCCAAGGCGCGTGAGACTGGCGCGCGGATCGTGTTTTCCTGCGGCTTTGATTCGATCCCCTTCGATCTGGGCGTCTGGTTCCTGCAGGATGAGGCGATCCGCCGGTTCGGCAAGCCCCTGCCCCGCGTGAAAGGCAGGGTGCGCAAGATGCAGGGCGGGGCTTCGGGCGGCACGATTGCCAGCCTGATGGCCACGGTGAAAGCTGCCGCCACCAATCTTGCGCTGGTCAATCTGCTGCGCAGCCCCTTTGCGCTGACGCCGGGATTTGAAGGGCCATCCCAGCCGATGGGGCTGATACCCGAATATGATTCCGATACCGGCACCTGGGCCGCGCCCTTCGTAATGGCCACGATCAACACCAAAAATGTCCATCGCACCAACCATCTGCTCGGCCATTTGTGGGGCGAAGATTTCACCTATGACGAAATGATGATGACCACGCCAGGCGATGCGGGGAAAGCGATCGCGGAAGGCATTGCCAGCGCGCTGAAAAGCGTCAATCCGTTCGGCGATGGCCCTGTGCCCAAGCCGGGCGAAGGGCCGTCACAGGAACAGCGCGAAACCGGCTTTTACGACATTCTGTTCATCGGTGCAGGTGAAGGTGGCGAAGCCCTGCGCGCGTCCGTCAGCGGGGATCGCGATCCCGGCTATGGCTCCACCAGCAAGATGATTGCCGAAAGTGCGCTGACTCTGCTGGAATTTCCCGCGCCCGGCGGCGTGTTCACGCCCGGTGGGCTGATGGCAGCGCCCTTGGTGAAGCGGCTGGAAGCCCATGCGGGGTTGAAATTAACCATAGAGGAATAACGATATCCAGATAGACGAACCCATATGGCTCTAAAATGCCCTCAGAGGTGCCGCCAGCGACGATTTCAGAGGCCCCGGCTACCCAGGTAGCGGGCACATAGGAAAATGCCTGTACGGTGCCTCCAAGGCCCTCTGTGAACGTGTTGGCAGTTTTGCGTGGGTTGCTGCCATGCCGGCGCGCGACGGAAAAATCAGAACTGCCCGCTGACCTTCGCGACAAATCCGACCTGGGTTTCATGAAAGCCGATCGCCATCAGTTTCGCGCCAATGGAAGGATCGGGCGGGCGCACGGTGATCGTGCCGCCATAATGGCCATCCGGGCTGATCCGCAGGACAATGCGTTCCATGCCCGAAGCGCCCGTCAGCGTCGTTGCGACAGCGTCGCCATCGCAGCGGGCGGTGCCCAGCAGGGACCGGCCCATCTCCACCCCGTCAGGTGCGCCTTCCAGCCTCAGGCGGATTTGCCCTTCGGCGCGAATGCACCGGTTCCCGGAAAACGCGAAACGCGTCTCTTCCAGCGATACGCTGGCGGGGGCAAAGGGCGCGAAGGCATTGCCAATGGGCAGCATGGCGGTCAGCCGGTCTGCCCCGAACCCGCCGGGCGAGGCATAGACAGCCGCGCGCAGCGGCACACTGCCCTCTCCTTCGAGCACCAGCTTTGCCTTGCCGGTGAGGAGGGCGAGCGGCGCAATCCGCGCGTTGATATCACCCAGTTCCACTGCGCCAATCTGCGCGGCCTCCAGCCGCCCGTGCCAGATGCTGCCGCGCACCGCCCGGGCAGAGACGCCCAATTCCCCCAGACCCGCCATCCGGACAAGCACGCTCATCGGGAAGAACAGGATCAGGCCAAGGGCAAACATGCCCAGCGCGAGGGGGAGATAGCGACGCATGCTACCGTCTGTCCGAGCGAAGTCGAGGACCTATGCCGAGCAAAGTCGAGGCCGCCAAAGGAGAGGTTCTCGGCTTCGCTCGAACTAGTCCCTCGACTTCGCTGGGGAAGGCGGATGAGACTTGCAAACGCACCCTCACTCCCCGCGCGCCGCGAAAGTGGCTTCGACGGCTATCGTCGCATCGCTGTTCGGGCGGATGGTCGCGCGCTCGATGAACACGCCTCGTCCGTCCAGCCGGTCAATCCACGCAAACAGGGCCGCCCCCTTCGCTGCCGGGATCGACAGGCGCGCGCGGCCATTATTGCCGGGATCGACCATCGCGTTGGTAAAGCCCGCCTGCCCGGCGGAAATGCGCAGAAATTCGGGCAGCGCCGTGCCCAGAGGCTGGGGCGGTTTCGCCTTCAGGGCTTTTATCGCGTCAATCTGGCCCCGCCTGGCCGCAAAATCCGTCACGGCCAAGCGGTGGCGTTCCTCTGCGGTATCTCGCGCCGATGCAAGCGGCCGCATGATCCCAAGCCACAGGAACATGACCGCAAACAGCCCGAACATAACGCCCAGCAATATCTGTTCCCGCTGGGAACGGCCCTGCCACCACGCCATCATTGCCCCCGCACCCCCATCGAGAGGCTGGGCATCGTGCCGCCCGATACCGCGCCTGCCGTCACGACAAAGCCCGCTGCCTCGATCCGTCTGCGCAGCGCCTCAAGCTCGGCAGGGGCACTGGCATGGGCATTGACCGACAGCGTGCCATCCGTCTCGAACGCCGCTGTCACCAGTTCTGCGTTCGGCGTGGCCTGCACGGCGGCCTTCACCGCACGGAGCGTCGCTGCGAACCCGGCCCCCGGCCCGCGCAACGCCGCCAGTCGCGTGTCGGCGGACTCGCCACCCAATTCGGCCTGTTCCATCGCGGCAGCCTTTTCGTCCAGCACGGCGCTCTGGTGATTGAGGCGGATGATATGGGTAAGCGGCACAGCGAGCGTCAGCAGCGCGAGCGTGCCCGCCAGAATCCCCAACCGCTTGCGCGCCGCCGGTTCCAACTGCCAGCTTGTCTTGCGGGCAAACGCGCCCTGGCGGAGATTGAGTGGCGGCGTTTCCACCGCCGCCGCAACGGCCGCCTCCACCGCGGCTTCGTCCAGCGTCGCTACCGGCGCGCCGCCCGTCAGCAGCGGAGTGAGCAGCGGATCATCAATCGCGGCCACATCCGCGCCACGCAATATCATTTCAGATCCGATCGCCGCGCGGATGAAACCGCTCTCCGGCCCGGGGATCAGAAGAGGAGCCGGAATAACCGCATCAGGATCATCCGCCACCCATGCGGCCATCCGGGATATATCGGTGAGCGCAATCCAGCGCATCCCCTCTTCGTCCGCATCGCCCACGGCGACATGCTGCGTCTCGATGGGAGCGGCGCTACATTCTGCCGCCAACAACCGCGCCGCTGCCCGTGCCTGAGCCGGGGCGAGACCGGGGAGGTAGGCGCGGAACAGGGTGACCGCATCGGCGGGGGCTATGTGGTTTTCCCCGCTCATATCGGTTCCCCATAGCGGCGGGCGACCAGTCTGGCCGGGCGCTGCGCACCATCGATCAGGGCATTTTCCTCAAATTCCATGCTGCCCAGCTTTACCGTCATCCGCAGCGCAAACCAGCGTGTTTTGAGTTGCGGCTGGGCAAGCACTTCCGGAGAGGGCGTCACACCCGCCAGCGCAGGCTGTGCCCAGAAGCGGTTGATGTCCGCAAACCCGCCGCGCGGACGGCTTCCCAGCATGGCGCGGGCATTGGTCAGCGAAATCCGCCCCGGCACCAGCATCGCCACCAACGGCGCCTGTTCCGGCGTCAGCGTGTTGACCGATACGGGGGAAAGATCGGTAACGGGCAACGCGCATACCCAGGGCCGCAACGTTTCGTAAAGTTCCGCAGTCACCCCCGCCACCGCACGCAATTCGCTGGCATCGGCCATCAGCGTATTGGCCGCGCGATAGGGCACAGGCTGGCGCAGATAGGCTTCGTCTTCCGCGCCACCGGGCAGAGGTGCTGTATCACTGTCGATCCAGTCTGCCAGTGCGTTGGCGACCGGCCCGGCCTTGGCAGGCGGAATGCCCAGCGCATCCATCAGCGCGGCAAACTGCGCCACTGCGACCGGGCGCATCGTCAATATGGTCGCGGGCGAGCCTTCGACGACACTGTTGAGATTGAAGCAATTGCCGCCGTCCGCAAGGCGCGCGGTCGCGTCGCCGCCCTCTATCGGAAAGGGCACGTCACGTCCGCCTGCCAGCCAGGTGCGGTCCGCATTCGCATCTGTGAGCAGCGCGATGCGCGAACGGGCAATCGCTTCGCCCGCCATCCCATAGGCGCGCGCCTGATCCATCGTGGCGCTGTTCGCCGCGACGTGCGTGGCGAGTTTCAGCCGTTCCAGCGCGCCCATCGCGAGAATGCTGATCACGGCAACGAGCATCAGCACAGTGAGGAGAGCGGCACCGCGTTCGCCCGGGCCACCACGTCGCTCCTGCGAAGGCAGGGGCCGCTGGCAAAAGGCACAAACCGTCAGACAGGCCCCTGCCTGCGCAGGGGCGACGAGTTTGCGCACCATCCTCATCCGCCCACCCCCACCAGAAACAGCCGGGTGAGCGGGGCTTCCCCGGCGCGCGTAATCGTCAGTTCCACGGCTTGCGGCATGGCCTGGACATTGCTCGGTTGCCAGCGATCGAGCCATTCCCCCTTCACCCGGAAACGCAGCCGCGCATTGCCGATCCCTTCTGCCAGAACAACAGGCGGCAGAGGCGCTGCACCGTCAACCAGCGGGCGCACCACGCGTTCCAGCCGCCCGTCATTCAACTGCAGTTCCACCCGCTGAAGCCCGGAACGCCCGGCCCCTTCCGCGTTCGCCCAGCCGCCGCGCACATAGGCGAGAACCAGACTGCCCTCTCCCCCCCGGAACACCGGCTCCCGATCCCCGCGCGTATTGCGGGTGAGGCGCGGCACAGCCTGCAGCAGATCACCGGTCAGCAGCGCACTGATCCGCGCCGTCGCGCCCGCATCGGCCAGCCGCACTTTCGCGCTTTCCTGTGCCCGAACGCTGAAGGCCAGCAGACTGACACCCGCCGCCGCAAGCAGGCCGAAGATGAAGAGCGAGACCATCAGTTCGACAAGGGTAAAGCCGTTGCGCGGGGACTGTCCCTTCAGGGACTGTCCCCTGACCAGAACATGGGGACAGTCCCTGAAGGGACAGTCCCCGCGACACAGGATGCCCCCCCTCATCCCACCGGCCTCGCCAGCGTGAGCGCACCGGCCTGCCGCCCGTCCGCATCGAGCACCGCAATATCGATCCGCACAATTCCGCTATCCGCTGTCCGCTTGGTTATCTGCGTCCAGCGCCAGCTGCGCCCGCCATTTTCTGCCACGCCGGATGCGGTGCCAAAGGCGGGCGGACGCGGATCGCTGAGCGCCGTGACCGCCAGATTATTCGCGACAATCTGGCCGATGCTGTGGCTTTCCACGGCGGCAGTGCTTTTGAGCGTCGCCCCTTCCAGCCGGATCAGCGCCAGCGCCGCCAGCCCGAACACCGCGAGCGCGACCATCATTTCGATGAGCGTGAAGCCAGACTCGTCGCACCCGCGAAAGCGGGGGCCGGTTTGACGCCTTGCGCGAACTCCCGCAGCGGCCCCGGCCTTCGCCGGGGCGACGAGAATGCCCCTAAGGCGCGACATGCGCTGCCCCGCTTCCATCCAGATCGACCCGCGCCCCAACATCTCCCCGTGCCAGCGTCAGAGCAAGCGGCGCGCTCACCATGCCCGTCGGATCAAAGGTGACGCTCGTCTGGCCCGTAACTGTCGTCCCCGCTTTCCAGCGCACATCCTGCATCGCCTTGACCGGAACCGCCACCCACGCGCCGCTGCGCCGCTCGGCAAATCCATAACCCGCCGCCGTCACCATGACCCGCACCGGCCGCGCATTCACAACCGCCAGATCGCGCGCCGCCGTGACGCGGGCGGCAAAGCGTTCGGCATCCTGACGAAGCGAGCCATCGCCCGATGGCAAGGCAAACACCACGGCTGCCGATGCCAGCCCGAGTATCGCCAGCACCACCATCAATTCTATGAGGGTGAAGCCCTTACTGCCAGTTGCCGATATCGGCATTTTCGCCCTCGCCCCCCTGCGCGCCGTCAGCACCCAGCGAATAGACATCCACCGCGCCGTGCTGGCCGGGAATCGCATAGATATAGTCGCGGCCCCAGGGGTCTTTGGGCAGCTTCTTGATGACGCCTCTGGTCACCAGTGCCTGCAATCCTTCGCCGCCGGACGGGAAGGCCTGATTGTCCAGCTTGTACACTTCCAGCCCCTGATCAAGCAGCGCCACATCCGCCCTGGCCTTGCCAACCATGGCCTTGTCCTGCGCGGGCAGCACGTTGATGATGACGATGGTTGCCAGCAGTCCCAGGATGACCAGCACGACCATCAGTTCGACGAGGGTGAAGCCGGACTCGTCGCCCCGGCGCAGGCCGGGGCCGGTTGCAGAACAAGCCTCCAACGACTCAGCGGCCCCCGCCTTCGCGGGGGCGACGAACCCGGAAACCACCGCTTCGTTCACAAACATCATCAAGCTCCTGCAAGCGACTCAAGTTGGAGGATGGGCAGCAATATGGATAGCACAATCGCGGCCACCATTGCCCCCATCACGACAATGATCGCGGGTTCGAGCAGCGCCATTGCTGACGCCGTAAAGCTGTCAAATTCCCGCTCCAGATAATCCGCTGCGCGTTCCAGCATCGTATCAAGCTTACCCGATGCCTCGCCCGAGGCAGCGAGATAAACCAGCAAAGGCGGGAACACGCCCGCTTTCTTGAGCGCGGCAGACAGGCTCCCACCCGTCCGCACCGCTTCGGCAATATCCTCGGACGCCTGTCGCAGAGCCCGGTTGCGGACCGTCTGGGTTGTCAGGCTGAGACCTTCGAGCAGGGGGAGACGGCTGCTGACCATGGTCGAAAGCGTCCGCGCCATCCGCGCGGCGTGAAGATCACGGATCAGGCGGCCAATCAGCGGCAGGCGGAGCAGCATCGTGTCAAACCGCAACCGCCGCGCCGGATCTTGCAACAACTGCCAGCCGATAAAGGCGAGCGCCGCGATGCCGATCAGCAGCGCCCACCACCAGCCGACAAGGAAATGCGAAATCCCGATCACCACCCGCGTCAGCAACGGCAGCGCCTGCCCCACGGTATCAAATTGTTCGACCACCTTGGGCACGACCCAGATCATCAGCGCGGCGACCACCACCACCGCGACGATCGAAAGCACAATCGGATACGCCAGCGCCGCCATCAGCTTGCCGCGCACCTGCGCCTGGCGTTCCTGCAAATCGGCCAGCCGTTCCAGAATTACCGGCAAACTGCCTGAGCTTTCCCCCGCCGATACCATCGCGCGGTAGAGCGGCGGGAAGCTCTTGCCCTCCCGCGCCATCGCGTCGGCCAGTCGTCGTCCCTCGAGCACGCCATTATGAACGGTTTCGATGATCGCCTGCGCGCGCGGGGTTTCGGTCTGGCGGGCAATCGTGCGCAGCGCCTCTTCCATCGGGCTGACCTGCGTGAGCGTCGCCAGTTGGCGCGTGAAGAGTGTCAGTTGCTTGGACGATAGCCGCCGCCGCAATCCCAGTTCGGCCAGCAACGGTGCGGCGCGTTCGGGCGCGCCGCTGCCTTCCTCAATGCTGACGACATAGAGCTTCTTCCCACCCAGCGCGGAACGGGCCGCTTCCACGCTTTCGGCTGCGACGCGCCCGCGTCGTTCCCTGCCCGCCACATCGAGCGCCACATAGTCAAACTCACTCATCCAGCGCATCCCGGCGGCTGACGCGCACCGCCTCTTCCACGCTGGTCGCGCCTTCCAGCACCAGCGTTCGCGCGGCGGCGGCCAGGTTGGGCGCGCTGGCAAAGGCGTGGCGGGCAATGGCAAGCTCGTCACCCCCGGCATTGATCAGGGTGCGGATCGCATCGTCCACGCGGATCGCCTCAAACACGCCGATCCGGCCCTTGTAACCGCTATTGTTGCAGGCCGGGCAGCCTGCCGCTTCATGGATCATGGCCTCCGCGCTGATCCCCAGCAACGACGCCACCGATGCTCCGGCGGCCACGGGCTTGTGACACGCGCCGCACAGCCGCCGCACCAGTCGCTGCGCAATCACCGCGCGCAGAGTGGAAGCGAGCAGGAACGGCTCAATCTTCATGTCGCGCATCCGGGTGATCGCGCCTGCCGCATCATTGGTGTGGACAGTGGAAAGCACCAGATGCCCGGTGAGCGAGGCTTGCACCGCAATTTCCGCCGTTTCCCGATCCCGGATTTCGCCGACCATCACCACGTCCGGGTCTTGCCGCAGGATCGCCCGCAGCCCCGCTGCGAAGGTCAGTCCCACTTTCGGATTCACCTGCGTTTGCCCGACGCCGTCCACCGCATATTCCACCGGGTCTTCCACCGTCAGGATATTGCGCGCGCCATTGTTGAGCAGGCGCAGCGCAGCGTAGAGCGTGGTCGTCTTGCCCGATCCGGTTGGCCCGGTGACAAGGATGATGCCGTTGGGATCCGCCAGCGCATCCTTCAGCACATCATTGAGCGCAGGCGGCATCCCCAGCGCATCCAGATCAATCCCGGCATTGTCCTTGTCAAGAATGCGCAGCACCACCCGTTCACCCGCGCGCGCCGGAAGGGTGGAGACGCGGACATCGAGCAGCTTGCCCCCCAGTGTCAGCCCGATCCGGCCATCCTGCGGCACCCGCCGTTCGGCAATGTCGAGCCGCGCCATCACCTTGATCCGGCTGACCAGCACCGGCGCCACATGCGGCGGCATCCGCAATGTTTCGCGCAGCACGCCGTCAATCCGCATCCGGATGATCAGCGCTGCCTCATAGGGTTCGATATGGATATCCGACACGCCGTTGCGCACCGCGTCCGCGATCAGGCCGTTGATCAGGCGGATGGCGGGGGCATCATCCGCACTGTCGAGCAGATCTTCCGCTGTGGGCAGGCCACCCGCGATCAGATCCAGCTCGCTATCCGCGCCGAGCGATCCTGCTGCCATCGCCGCTGCCGCGCCGTCCATCGCGTAGCTGGTGGACAGCAGCGCATCGAACGCGGCGGGGCTGACGCGATCGACGGTGAAAGGCGCGCCCAGATGGCGGCGCAGTTCGATCAGCGTATGGGGATCCGCATCCTCCCGCAACGCCACTGCCCCCGCTTCACGCAGGACAACGCCGAACTTGCGGGCGAAGGCGTAAGGGATGGCGGGGGCTTGCATCAGCGTCCGCCGTCATTCCGGCGCAGGCCGGAATCTCGCTCATTTCTTGCCCCATCACCAAAAGAAAAGCGGGATTCCGGCTTGCGCCGGAATGACGGAAAGCCTTCGCGTCTCCGCGTCCCCGCGTGAGCCAAAATCACGGCTTGGGCACCACAGCTGGTGCCGCCGGATCAACCGGCGCCAACGGCGGTTCCGCGCCCATATAATCGCGCACCAGTTGATCGATGCTCGGCTCTTCGTTCGGGCGGAACTGCAACTGCATATCGCGCGCATAGCCATAGCGGCGTTCGGCGAGCGCACGGCTGTCATCCGCGGTTTTGAGGATTGTCGGCCGGATGAAGACCATCAGGTTGGTTTTGCTGCGCGCCCGCGCCTTGGAGCGGAAGAGATGACCCAGCCCCGGAATATCGCCCAGCAACGGCACTTTTTCCAGCGTCCGCCGTTCATTGTCATCCAGCAAACCGCCCAGCGCGACGATCTGACCATCGTCGATCGTTACCGTCGTCTGGATTTCGCGCTTGTTGAGGATCAAGTCTGAACCATTGCTTGTTACGGGCCCGGCAATCGAGCTGACTTCCTGGCGGATGAACAGCTTGATCGCGCCGCCCGCATTGATCTGCGGCTTCACCTCAAGCTGGATGCCGACATTCTCCCGCTGGACTGTGCGGAAGGCATTGTCGAAATTGTTGGACAGTTTCTCGCCGGTCGTGATCGGGATTTCCTGCCCGACCAGGATTTTCGCTTCCTGATTGTCGAGCGTCAGCACCGAAGGCGTGGAGAGGATGTTGGATTTGGTATCGCTCTGCACGGCGTTGATAATCGTGCCGAACAGCCCGTTCTTGCCAATATTTGTGGCAAAACCCGCAAAGCCGCCTGACGCGCCGAGGATCGAATTGACAGCGGCTTCTGCCAACTGATCACCCACCGCATTGTTTGTGGTGGTCACGGTGGTTGTGCCGTTCACGGTTGTGGTGGTCGTGTTCAGTTCACGTGCGCCAATCGCCCCGGCAACCGTCAGGATATTGGGCGCGGCGTTGGAATAGTTGGTGGCGGCAAAGGGGATGTTGCTGCCCGGCTTGCCGCCCAGCAGGAACTGGACGCCCAGCTTCTTGGCCGCATCGTCGGAAATTTCGACAATGATCGCTTCCACCAGCACCTGTTCCCGCCGGGTATCAAGCTGGCGGACGACTTCGCCCAAAGTGCGCTGCAAATCCGACGGGGCAGAAATGATAATCGCGTTCGCGCCTTCATAGCGCGCGATCACGGGCGCGGCGCGTCCCGAACCGCCTGCGGTCACGGCCACTGAGGCGGGCGCGGCGACAGGTGTTGCCGAAGCCACCCCGCCCGAAACCGGCGCGGAGGCCACGGCCTGCCCCACAAGCGACTGGAGGACGGGCAGCAATTTTTCCGCGTCGGCATGTTGCAGCCAGATCACCCGGATTTCCGTGCCACTTGCCGCGCGCTTGTCGAGATCGCGGGCAATGGCCGCAAAGCGGGCGACAGTGTTCTTGTCCCCGCGCAGGGCAATCGAATTGCTGCTGTCTATGGCCACAACAGAAATCGCATTGCCGCCGCCCTGGGCCTGCCCGCCGGTGGCAAGCTGCTGAAGCGACCCCGCGATTTCCCGCGCGCCGGCATTACGCATCGCGATGACTTCGGTTTCCGTGCCATTGCCATCAAGCTGGGCAAGGACGCTGCGAACCCGGCGGATATTATCCGCATAGTCTGCAATCACGATGCTGTTGCCGGCCCGGTTGGCGGTTACCGACCCTTCCCGGCTGACCAGCGGGCGGAGCGTTTCCACCGCCGATGCTGCGTCCGTGCCACGCAGGCGGATGATTTCCGTGATGAACTGATTGCGGGCCGCGCCAGACAGGCCGATTTTGGTGGGCTGGGCGGCGGCGGTATCCACCGGCTGGATGCGCAGCGCGCCATTGGCCGAAGGGATTGCGACAAAGCCGTTGGCCCGCAGCGTGGCCAGGAACAGTTCAAAATATTCGGATTTGGAAAGCGCCCGGTCTGTCACCACCGAGACTTTGCCGTTCACCCGGCTGTCTATGATGAAGGTGCGGCCCGTAACCCGCCCGGCATCCTGAATGAAAGCGCGGACATCGGCATCGCGCAGATTGAGCGTCTGCTGGGCGGCAAGCGGTGTGGCCAGGGCAAGCGCGAAAGGCAGAAGGGCAAATTTTTTCATTGATTGGCCTGTGCAGGAACGATGGGCTGCGCCGCATTGGCGGGCGCAGAAGGCGGTGAGGGAACGGGGAATGTTGAAGCAGGCGGTGGCAGCGCGACAACAGGCGCGGGCACGGATTGATCAAGGAATAACTGTTCAACCGCACCGGCGCGATCCAGTTCGACATGATCGATCGTCACCGATTTCAAGCGCACGCCGGGGATCACTTCTTCCCCCACGCCAAAGCTGGACTGGATGCCATCCGGCGTGGCGATGATCGCGGAACCGCGCCCCGTTGCCTCATCCACCCGCACCCCGAACAGTTTGAGCGGCAATCCCGTTACCGCCCCGGCACCGGAAGGAACAACGCGGAAGAAGGGGTCGAACGAAGGATCAGCCGCAACTGACCGCGCACTGGGCGGTTGCCACCCGCCCACCGGCCCCAGCGGTTCGACCAGCGCCCAGACCAGCCGTGCGGCTTGCAGCGCGATGAGCGCCACAAGCAGGGCTGTCATCACACCAACGGGCGTGACGCGCGAAAGACGCTGCTTCAAACGCTCTCCCAACCCCGCCACGAATCCCTCAATTCTGCCAGCAAAGCCTGTTTATGGCCGATCATGCGGGCCGGTGCGATTCAATTTTTGCGGCTATCATGCCCCTGCGAAGGCAGGGATCTCGTGTCGGGCTGAAATTCATGCTCCGCAAACCTGTCATTCGGGCGCAGGCCGGAATCCCACTTTTCTTCCTTGGCGGCAGCTTCTGCCCAGAAAAGGGAGATTCCGGCCTTCGCCGGAATGACTGCTGCTTGCCTTGGCAAGAGCACGGCACCCTATTTCCGTCCCCGGTGCCGGATATTGGCAGGCCGCCCGCGCTTGCCCATCGGGGGCTTGCCGGATCGCCCGCGCCGCACGGGCAAGTGGCTGGCCCCTTCGGGCAGTTCGAACCGCAGCGCGCCCGAAACCGGATTGGCTTCGGCCAGCCGCAGCGGCAGCAATTGGCCGATATGGTATGTGTCTCCGCTGTCTTCACCGACCAGCGTTTTTTCGGCTTCACTGAAGCGGAAAAACTCCGCGCCCAATGTGGAAACCGGCACCAGCCCATCGCCCCCCAGCCCTTCGACCGTCGCGAAAAAGCCGAAATTGGTGACGCCGGTAATCCGCGTATCCAGCACATCGCCCACCCGTGTCGCCAGAAACGCCGCGACATAGCGATCCACGGTTTCGCGTTCGGCTTCCATCGCGCGGCGTTCGGTGGCGGAAATTGCTTCGCCGAGCAGGGACATGCGCTCCGCCTCATCCTCACTGAGCGCGCCGTCCCCCAGCCCGTACGCGCCGACCAGCGCACGATGCACCAGCAGGTCGGCATATCGCCGGATCGGCGACGTGAAATGCGCGTAGCTGCCCAGCGCCAGCCCGAAATGCCCGGCATTCTGGGGCGAATAAAAGGCCTGGGTTTGCGAACGCAGGATCTGTTCCATCACTTGCTGGCGGAAATCGGCTTCCCCCAGTTGCGCGATAATGCGGTTGAACGTGGTCGGCTTGATCACCTGCCCCAGCGCGAAGGCAATCTCGAACGTCTCCAGAAAGTCCTTGAGCGCCACCAGCTTTTCCCGCGCGGGCGGTTCATGCACGCGGTACATGACGGGGAATTTCTTCGCTTCCAGGGCCTTGGCTGCCGCGACATTGGCAGCAATCATGAAATCTTCGATCAGCCGGTGCGCGTCAAGCTGCGCACGCGGGGCAACCGACATGATCCGCCCGGTTTCATCCAGCACAACCCGCCGTTCGGGCAGATCCAGCGCCAGCGGATCCCGCTTCGCCCGCGCTTTGGAAAGCAGGGCCCAGCAGGCCCAGAGGGGCTTTAACGCCGGTTCCAGCCATTCGCTGGGCAGCGTGCCATCAATCGCGGCCTGCGCATCCTCATAGGCGATATTCGCGGCCACGCGGATCACGGCGCGGGTGAAGCGCCACGCCTTCACATTGCCCTGCGCATCAATTGTCAGATGACAGGCGAGCGCCGCCCGGTCCTGCCCTTCCTTCAGCGAGCAGATATCGGCCGACAGCGTCTCGGGCAGCATCGGCACGACGCGGTCCGGGAAATAGGCGCTGTTGCCCCGCTTCTTCGCTTCCTTGTCCAACGCCGATCCGGTGCGGACATAGAAGGACACGTCCGCAATCGCGACAATCGCATCGAAGCCGCCGCCGTCTCGCGGGGCGGCCCATACGGCGTCATCATGATCGCGCGCATCGACCGGATCGATGGCAATGATCGGCAAATGCCGCAGGTCTTCGCGCTCCCCCAGCGGCAGTTTGGCCGCGCGACCAGCCTCTTCGAGCACATCTTCACCAAAGACATGCGGCAGGCCGAATTTGTGGATCGCGATCAGGCTGAACGAACGCGGCGCAAAGGGATCGCCCAGAACTTCGGTGACTTTCGCGGAAATGCGCGGGGGGCGGCCAACCTTTTCGGCCAGCACCAGATCACCTTCCCCAGCGTCGCCCAGATCGGTGATCTGGGTTTCGCGCCGTTCGCGCTTGTCAACGGAGCGCAACCACCAGCGATCCCCTTCACGCGCAACGACGCCGAGGATCAGCTCCTCACCGCGCGCCAGCTTCTTCATGGGATGCGCGATATAGCCCGCGCCCCGTTCCTCGGTGCGTGCCAGAATGCGGTCCCCGATCCCCAGCGCGCTGCGGCGGCCCCGCTCTACCAACCGCAGGCGCGGCGGGGGTTTGCCTTCCGCTTCCCAATGTTCCGGCACGGCGAACACGCTGTCGCCTTCCACATCGACGATACGCAGCACCGTTACTTTGGGAACACCGCCCATTTTGTGAAAGGCGCGCCCCGGCGCCGCATCAATCAGCCCCTCATCGGTCATGTCCTTCAGCAACGCCTTGAGCGCGATCTTTTCAGCGCCGTGCAGGCCGAATGCCTTGGCAATTTCCCGCTTGCCCGCCGAGGTGGGGGAGGTGGTAATGAATTCGATGATCTTTTCACGGGACGGCAGTCCGGATTGCGGGCGTTTGATCACGCGACGCGCCAGCCCAGCGTTTCGCCGGCATGGAAGGGAACGATGTCCATTCCCCCTGCATCAATTCTTTCGGGCACGTGTGTGGCACCGCGTTCCAGCGTGATCCGCTCGCGATTGACGGGCAGGCCGTAAAATGCGGGCCCGTAGCACGAGGCAAAGCCTTCAAACCTGTCCAGCGCCCCTTCTTCGTCAAACACCGTCACATAGCTTTCCAGCGCATAGGGCGCGTTGAAAATGCCTGCACATCCGCACGCCGATTCCTTGGCGCTGACAGAATGTGGCGCACTGTCTGTACCCAGAAAATACTTTGCCGAGCCGGACGTTGCAGCCTTGCGCAATGCCAGCCGGTGCCGTTCCCGCTTGGCGACCGGCAGGCAATAGGCATGAGGGCGTATCCCGCCCGCAAACATGGCGTTGCGGTTGATATGGAGATGCTGCGGCGTAATCGTGGCCGCGACGGCGGTGCCCGCACCGTCCACAAAATCGACCGCCTCAGCCGTTGTGATATGTTCGAACACGATCTTCAGTCCGGGCATGTCGCGCACCAGCCCCTGCAAGGTGCGCTCGATGAACACGGCTTCGCGGTCAAACACATCCACCTGCGCGTCTGTCACTTCGCCGTGGACGAGCAGCGGCATACCCGCCTTTTGCATGGCTTCCAGCACCGGATACAGCGCGGCGACATCCGTAACGCCATGCGCCGAATTTGTGGTTGCGTGCGCCGGATAGAGCTTGCAGGCCGTGAACACGCCTTCCGCAAACCCGCGCACAATTTCGGCAGCGTCGGCGGAGTCCGTCAGATAGCAGGTCATTAGCGGCGTGAAATCCAGCCCTTCCGGCACGACAGCGATAATGCGGGCACGATAGGCACGGGCGGCGGCAACCTCTGTTACCGGTGGCGAAAGATTGGGCATCACAATCGCGCGTGCAAACTGCCGCGCCGTATGTCCCGCAACCCCGCGCAACACATCGCCATCGCGTAAATGAACGTGCCAGTCGTCCGGGCGGGGGATGACAAGCCGGTCAGTCACGGGCGACACCAGCGGAAAGAATCATTGTGCGGATTGAAATCATGTCCACCCCTTAGGCGGAGTTGCGCCGGGGTTGAACCACTTCTGCGCGCCACACTGCTAAAGTGTTTCGACGTCTGTCAGGCCATAGTCTGCCAGCTCGGGAATCAGCGTTGTCACATCTTCGCCCGACCGGGTGAAAACAGCGAGCCCGGCGGCACGTTCGGGCCAATCCTGACCGTCTGTCAGATGCGCGGCGCGCCGGGCGATACCGGCACCGCTATCCACCAAAGTAATGCCCGGCGGGCTTGCCGCCGCGATTTCCTCTGCCAGCAAGGGAAAATGCGTGCAGGCCAGGACGACCTGATCGATCTTGTCCCCGTCTGGCTGGCTGAAAAGCTCGTTCATGATGAAGCGAAGGCGGGTGGCGGTGGGGGCCACGCCGCGCAGCTTGGCTTCGGCAATGCGGACAAGTTCTGCCGAACCAAGACGGATCACCCGGCAATCGCGGGCGAATTCCTCTGAAAGCCGGTCAACATAGGGCTGCCTTACTGTCGCGGCTGTGCCCAGAACGCCGATCACGCGGGTCTTGCTGGCTCGCGCGGCAGGCTTGATCGCGGGCACGGTGCCGACGACCGGCAGATCAAGCGCGGCGCGCACATCGGACAGCGCAATGGTGGCGGCCGTGTTGCACGCAATCACCACGATCCGGGGCCGGTAACGCTCCGCCAGACGCCCAAGAACGGCAGGCACTCTTGTCGCGATCTCAGCTTCGCTGCGGGTGCCATAAGGATACCAGCTATTATCAGCCGCATAGACAAGCGATGCCTTGGGCAAAAGCGCACGGATATGGGAAAGTATCGAAAGGCCGCCAACACCGGAATCGAAGACAAGAATGGGTCGGTTATCAAACATGGCTTGCTCTTGCATAATCTGCGGGCCTATCAAACCCGTAAACAGAGGAAAATTTTTTCGATGCCGGTCTGGATTCATCCTGCAATCGCTTTGGCCCTGGGCTATCTGCTTGGTTCAATTCCGTTCGGATTGATTCTCGCAAGGGTTTTTGGTGCCGGCGATCTGCGCCAGATCGGCTCCGGCAATATCGGGGCCACCAATGTTTTGCGCACTGGCCGCAAGGGGTTGGCCGCATCCACTCTGTTGCTGGATATGGCCAAGGGCGCGGCAGCGGTGTGCATCGCGCGTGAGATGGGGGCCGGTCTGGGCCTGCTGGCGGGCGGCGCGGCCTTCCTTGGCCATTGCTATCCGGTGTGGCTGCGATTCAACGGCGGCAAGGGCGTGGCAACAATGCTTGGCATCTCGCTGGCGCTGGCGTGGCCGGTGGGATTGGTTTTTGCGCTTGTCTGGCTGGCTGCACTGGCACTTTCCCGGATCAGTTCGGTGGGCGGTATGGCGGCGGCGATTTCCGCGCCGATTGCGGCATTCTGGCTTGGCCACAAAGATATCGCAGCGCTGCTGCTGGGGCTGGCGCTGATCGTGCTGTGGAAACATCGCGCCAATATCGCGCGCTTGCGGGCAGGCACCGAACCCCGTGTAGGACAGAAGCCTGCATGAGCGGGGCAGATCAGGATTTGCTGGATCGGTTGCGGCTGATCCGGTCGGCGAACATCGGGCCGGTCACCTACTTCCAGTTGCTGCAGCGCTTCGGAACCGCGCGGGCTGCGCTGGAAGCCATCCCCCACCTGGCCGCACGCGGCGGGGGCAAGGCGCCGCGCATCGCCCCGATTGCGGATATCGCGCGTGAAGTTGATGCGGTGCAGCGGCTGGGCGCGCGCTATCTCTTTCTTGGCCAGGGGCTCTACCCGCCCCTTCTGGCAGAGCTTGATACCGCCCCCCCGGCACTCATCGTGCGCGGCGATCTGCGCCTTCTGGATCGTCCGGCCATCGCCATTGTCGGCGCGCGCAATGCCTCTGCCGCCGCCTGCCGCTTCGCCCGTGATCTGGCGCACGGCCTTGCCGATGAAGGCGTGCTGGTTGTCTCCGGCCTGGCACGCGGGATCGATACTGCCGCGCATCAGGGATCGCTGGAACGGGGCACGGTGGGTGTGATCGCCAGCGGGATCGACATCGCCTATCCGCCAGAAAATGCTGACCTGCAGGAACAGTTGGCCACCAAAGGCGTGCTGATTGCCGAACAGCCGCCGGGCAAGGAACCGCTCGCCCGCCACTTTCCCTATCGCAACCGGATCATCGCCGGGATGACGCTGGGCACGGTCATCGTTGAGGCAGCCCCCAAATCGGGATCGCTGATCACTGCGCGGCTGGCGGCTGAAGCAGGGCGTGAAGTGATGGCCGTGCCCGGATCCCCGCTCGATCCCCGCGCGCAAGGATGCAACGCACTGATCCGTGACGGGGCCACGCTGATCCAGTCCGCCGCCGACGTGCTGGAAACCATCCGCCCGATTGCGGACAATATGCTGGGCGCGCCAAAACAGGCGTTCCGCCCCGGACAGGTTTCAACGGACGCATCGGACGCGGATCGCCGCAACATCCTTGACCGGCTCAGCCACACGCCCGTTGCCGTGGACGAAATCATCCGCCAGTCCGGCCTTTCGCCAGCGACAGTGCAGACGGTGCTGCTGGAACTGGAACTGGCCGGGCGATTGGAACGGCACGCAGGGGCGAAAGTGAGTTTGGGGTAAGCGAACTTACAATCCGGCTGCGCTGCGCAAAGCTGCATTCATGCGCGATTGCCAGCCTGGCCCGCCATCACGAAAGG
>JANOAJ010000288.1:0-10829 GCA_031411035.1 Sphingomonadales bacterium | reverse complement strand
GGTCGAAGGCGTAGGCATGCGCAAGCTGTCTTCCGACAAGCAGATGAAGGAAGCGCTCGAAACGCTGAAGGGCAAGCCGCGCGTGAAGCGCACGATGTGGTCGCGTCGCGCGCAGGAATATGAAGCCAAGATCAACTCGGGTGATCTGGTTTCCATTGCTGAAGTGGTGCGCGATCTTTTCCGCGCGGAAGACCAGCCCGAACAAAGCTATTCCGAACGCCAGATTTTTGAGGCGGCCTGCAGCCGCCTGGCCCGCGAACTGGCGGCCATGGAACAGATTGACGAGCCCGCAGCGGTTGAGAAACTGCTCGAAATCCTGCGTAAATCGGCCGAAATCTACAACAAGGTGGTTGCCGCCTGATTCCGGCTTGCCCCATTCCTCTCCTTGGTGTATTATCATAGCAATACACCAAGGAGATATGGAATGCGTACGGTCCTTTTAGCAATTCCCCTCGCCATGCTGGGCGGCTGCGGCCACGCGGAAAGCAATTCCGCGTCCCATGCCCAGGGAACCCGTTCTTTTCCGCTTACCGGCTTTGATCAGGTAAAGCTGAAGGGTTCCGATGATGTCCGGATTGTTGCCGGATCCACTTTTTCCGTTGTCGCGACAGGGCCGGAATCGGTTCTTGAGAAACTCGATGTCCATCTTGACGGCGACACGCTGAGCGTCGGCCGGAAAAAGACTGGCTGGAACATGAGCTGGTCGCGCGAGGGGAACCGGGGCGCAGTGATCACCGTTACCATGCCCGCGATCCGGGGTGCGGCGCTGGCAGGCTCGGGCGATATGAGCATCGATCATGCCGAGGCAGAGAGCTTCAGTGCCAGTGTTGCCGGTTCGGGCAATCTTGCGATCGCATCGGCAAAGGCAGGCACGCTTGATCTCAACCTTGCCGGATCGGGCGACCTCTCGATCGCCGGTTCTGCGGCCGCGGCCAAAGTGTCCGTAGCCGGTTCGGGCAATATCGAGGCGCCGAACCTCACCGCCGGCACGGTTGAAGTTGCCCTGGCAGGATCAGGCGACGTCTCCCTTCGCGCAACAGGTGAAGCCTCTGTGTCGCTGCTCGGCTCGGGCGATGTGACGATCGCCGGAACAGACAAATGCAAGATTTCCAAGCTTGGCTCGGGTGAGGTTATCTGCAAAGCCTGAGCCGCGCTTCGGTGTAAAATGGCATGGCGTTGGAAACCCCGCCATTCCGGCACGTGCTGGAATGGCGGGGTTCCGCCCCTGGCATTTCAATCACCCCCCCATGACTGGACAAATCTCCCCCGGACGCTAGAGCGCAGGGCGATTTCAAATCCGGAGTGAATGACATGGGGTATCGCGTTGTTGTCGCGGGGGCCACGGGCAATGTGGGCCGCGAAATGCTCAACATCCTGGCCGAACGGGAATTCCCGATTGACGAGATTGCGGCGGTCGCCTCGTCACGCAGCCAGGGCGATGTCATTGATTTTGGCGAAACCGGCAAAACGCTGAAGGTCCAGAATATCGAGAATTTCGATTTCGCGGGCTGGGATATGGCGCTGTTCGCCATCGGATCGGACGCGACGAAGAAATATGCGCCCATTGCCGCTGCGGCGGGCTGCGTGGTGATCGACAACAGTTCACTTTACCGGATGGATCCCGATGTGCCGCTGATCGTGCCGGAAGTGAACCCGGATGCGATTGACGGATACCGCGCCAAGAACATCATCGCCAATCCGAACTGCTCGACCGCGCAACTGGTCGTCGCGCTGAAGCCGCTGCATGACTATGCCAAAATCACCCGCGTGGTCGTTGCCACCTACCAGTCGGTTTCCGGCGCGGGCAAGGAAGGCATGGACGAACTGTTCGAGCAAAGCCGCAACATTTTTGTCGGCGATACGGCAGACGCGAAAAAATTCACCAAGCAGATCGCTTTCAACGTGATCCCACATATAGACAGCTTCCTTGATGACGGCTTCACCAAGGAAGAATGGAAGATGGTGGTGGAAACCAAGAAGATCCTTGATCCCAAGATCAAGCTGGTGGCCACCTGCGTCCGCGTGCCGGTGTTTGTCGGCCATAGCGAAGCGGTGAACATCGAGTTTGAAAACGAGATTTCGGCGAAGAAAGCCCAGAGCATCCTGCGCGAAGCCCCCGGCATCATGCTGATCGACAAGCGTGAGGACGGCGGATACATCACCCCCGTCGAATGCGTGGGCGATTACGCCACCTTTGTCAGCCGTGTGCGCGAAGACCCCACCGTCGAAAACGGGCTGGTGCTGTGGTGCGTATCAGACAATCTGCGCAAGGGCGCGGCACTCAACGCCGTGCAGATTGCCGAACTGCTCGGGCGGCGGCATCTGAAAAAGGGCTGAGGCTTTTCAGGCGGGAGCACCTGTCATAAAGTGTCGCTGATCCAGTCAGGAGAATGCGATGCGGTATGAAGTTTCCGGCACTGTGATGCAGACGGTTTCCATCGATCTGGCGCGCGGCGAGCAATTGTTCAGCCAGACCGCAAGCATGGCGTGGATGACCCCGACGATCCGGATGGATACGCATACCGGCGGCGGGATTCTGGCGGGGCTGAAACGCGCCATCGCCGGGGGCGGCCTGTTCATCACCGAATTCACGGCGGAAGATGCGGGCCATATCGCCTTTGCGCCCCGCTTTCCGGGGCAGATTATTCCGGTGACGCTCAATTCCGGTCAGTCGCTGATCTGCCGCAAGGAGACCTTTCTTTGCGCGGAAACGTCGGTGACGCTGGATATCGCTTTTCAGCAGCGGTTGGGCGCGGGCTTTTTTGCGGGCGAAGGCTTTATCATGCAGCGCGTGACCGGGCCGGGCACCGTGTTCCTCGATCTTTCAGGCGAAGTGGTGGAAAAGACGCTGCTGCCGGGCGAACGCCTGCTCGTGCATGCCGGGCATGTCGGGATGCAGGAACCCAGTATCCAGATTGATATCCAGATGATGCGCGGCTTCCGCAACGTACTGTTCGGCGGAGAGGGCCTGTTCCTCGCGACGCTTGAAGGGCCGGGCAAAATCTGGCTGCAATCCATGCCGATCATGAATTTGGCGGAAGAAGTCGGCCGCTACCTGCCGCTGGGCGGTGGCGAGCGTGGCAGCACCAACGCGGTGCTCGGCACCGGTATCGGTGCCGCGGCCGTGGGCGGCATATTGGGCAGCATGTTCGGCAACGAATGAAGCGGCAAGCCGCCCTTTCATCAACCGGGATTTATCTGAGGAAGCGGAGCGTATCGACGATCTTCACATCATGCATCATCCCCAGATACGCGTCAAAATAGGGCTTGTGAGACGAGCCAACAACGGTCAGCACGCGCGCACCCGGCGTGCGGCCGAACGCCGCGCGGATGTTTGAAACCATCCGCAGATTGCGGGTTTCCCACCAGGCAACATAGCGGCGGCCCCATTGTTCCTTGCTCGTGTCACGCAGCGAATCCCCAAAATCCGTGTTGATTGCCAGCCACTGGTTTTCGGGATCATTGAGCGTGCGGTAATATTCAAGCATGTCCCTGCCCGCGCCTGGTTCCCCCCAGCGCTTCTTGAGCAAGGTGCGTTCCGGCGAATCCCTGCGCCAATGGGCTTCCATCGCCTTTTCAAAATCCGGCCCGAGATTGGCCTGAATGCTGTCCGCGCTGTGATCATCCACAGGATAAACCCGTTCCAGCCCCAACCGCGCGGCAAGCACGGCCGCAATCTGGTAATTCTCGTTCATCTTGCCCACGCGTTCGGTAAGCGCCGCCACCAGAGCATCATCAAGGCCATCACCGGAATGCCTTTCGCTTTCAGGCAGACGCAACCACTGCACCAATGCCGAAGACCGGTCATTGGCAGCGGAAAACAGCGCCGCGAGATGGCGCCGGTCAGCGGGGGCTGGTGTGGCAGGCCAAGCGGCCAGAACCTTGGCGGTTTCAGCAAGAGCGGCCGGAACATCAAGCCCCGTTGCCTTCCGTGCGACATCGGTATCCCAGCAATAGTCATTCCAGACGCCAGGGTAGGTGTCGGCAAAGCGCTTCAGGCGGTCGCAATCCTCCCCGGAAAGGCTTTCGATCGTGATAATTTCCGGGTGAAACACCGCCAGCCGGTCAAGAAGAGGCGCAAGTTGTTCCGCCTTGAATTCCTTGGGAAAGCCCGAAAGATGCGACGTGCCCAGCACCATCACCTGAGTGGGAGGCCCAGCCAAACCGCGCGCGACATCCTTGAGGTTCATCTGCGCCGGCCTGGCTTGTGCCGAAACGGCAAAGGCCATGCTGGCGACAAGTGAGGCGATCAGTTTCGTTTTCATTTGGCATCCTGTTTCTTTTGTTGACGAAACCCCTCACCGCCCTTTCGACACGCTGGCAGACGGGCGTCAATGCCAAGCTTGCCGACTGCGGGAGAGTTCGACAAACTGCACGGCATGGAAAGTCTGGCCTGCACCGGAGGATGTCAATGCGGCAGCGTGCGCTACACCCTGACCGGCCCGCTGCCCCCCGCCTATGCGTGCCATTGTGGCGAATGCAAGAAGCAGACGGCAAGTGCCTTTTCCCTGTCCATCCCCATTGAATGGGCGCGGCTTGCCGCCAGCGGGGTTCTGGCCGTGCATGAGACGCGCAGCTTCCGCGGCGCGCGCAAGCTCGCCTGTTTCTGCCCCGCGTGCGGAACACGGATGTGGCACCGTTCGGCGGAAGACAGCATATGGATAACCCTGAAATCCGGCACGCTCGACGACGCGAGCGGCATCGTGCCGCAGGGACATCTCTGGGTATCAAAGAAACAATCCTGGATAGCGCTTGATCCTGCGGTACCTGCCTTTGATACACAGCCAGACGACGTACAGGCGTGGCGGACATCGCTTGGGAAGGGCGGTCACTGATGACGGAAACTGTAACCGGCGGCTGCCAGTGCGGCCGGGTTCGCTTCACAGCGGAAATATCGGATAATGATGCCTATCTCTGCCATTGCCGGATGTGCCAGCGCGCAACCGGGGGCGTTTCGATTGCCTTCAAGAACGTGCCCAAGTCCGCGCGAGCGTGGCAAGGCGCACCGCACTGGTATCAAAGTTCCCCGATCGCCCGGCGGCCTTTCTGCGCGGCGTGCGGCACGCCCCTGGGCTTTGAATTTCTGGACGGCCCGAATTGTGATCTGACGGTGGGCAGTTTTGACGAGCCCGGCCGGTTTGTGCCGGTCAGCCAGTTCGGAATCGAAAGTCGTCATGATGCATGGTGCGATACACTGGCCCTGCCCGGCACGCGCTGCGACGAGCATGCGGCGCTGGTAAAGCGCTGGGCGGAGGCAGGGATGGACGTGCCAATGTAAAGCGCGCGGTGCGCTAACTGCTGCCCCGCACCAGCAGCGTGACGGGCAAGGCCTTGTGTTCATGCGGACGTCCGTCAATCTGGGTCAGGAGGCTTTCCACCAGAAGCTCTCCGGCAAGGCGGACGTCCTGCGCGATTGTGGTCAGCGAAGGGCTCGCAAGGTCTCCGGCGCGGATGCCATCAAATCCGACAACGCCCACTGCCCCGGGGACAGCAATGCCCTTTTCGTTCAGGGCTTTCAGCGCGCCCAGCCCGATCAGATCGCACGCCGCAAAAATGCCGTCGAACGCGACACCCGATTCAACAAGGCGGGAAATGACCTGATAGCCGAACTGATCTCGCGTCACGGCCCCCATTTCGGGTATCGGAACCGCGTCCAGACCGTGTTTCGCCAGCGCATCCGCAAAGCCGCGATGCCGTTCGATGAACTGGCGATGCCCGGAAGACAGCGGCCCGGCGAAGACGATCCGGCGACGGCCCGTGGCAACAAGATGCTCTGCGGCAAGCAATCCCCCCGCATGATTGTCACTGCTGACATTGGCGATATCATCATCGGGCCCGCCCCAGCAGACAACGGCGCGTTCATCTCCTTCGAACTGCCGGAAATAATCCCATGCCTCCCGGTTCCGCGCACTGCCGATCACGATCATGCCATCGGCCTGCCGGCTGTCCTCATAGCGGCCAAAGAGCCTGTCGGATGCGTCCTGGAACGATACCAGCAGATTATACCCCCGGCGCGCAGCCGATGCCTCGATGCAGCCAAGCAGGGAAAAATAGAAGGGATTGAGGCTGCCCCGATCCTCGCCAAATTCACACAGCACCACCAGCGCCAGCGTGCGCGTGACACGCGATCGCAGGCGTGCCGCGTTGTGATCCACTTCGTAGTTGAGCGCGCGCGCTGCCTCCAATATCTTCTGGCGCGTCACCTCACTCACCTGCCCCACGCCGCGCAGCGCGCGCGATACGGTTGGCTGGGACACCCCGACATGACAGGCAATGTCATAGGCCGTGGGTCTGTAGGGAGGAGTTTTCGACACCAGGCATTGTCCTTGCAAGCGACGCCGCATTCGTATCCGCACCAAAGCCAGACGGCAACCGTGGTGACAAACGCCTGCAGTCTCCGTCCCCGGTTGACGCCGCTGCCCGCGTTGGTAATTCCGTCACGATCACCCGCCCCCTGATCGTCAACAGCGAGCCAGCATGAACATCATTCCCGGCGATTTTTCTGACGCGCGGATCGTTGATCTGCTCACCACCCATTTTGCGGCAATGCGCGCGACCGGCCCTGCCGAAAGCTGCCATGTGTTGCCGATCCAGGCGATGATGGTGCCCGAACTTGCATTCTGGGCCGCATGGGAAGGAGACGCGCTGCTGGGCGTGGGTGCGGTTCTGGCGCTGTCGCCGGATCATGGCGAAATCAAATCCATGCATACCGCCCGGGCGCGGCGGGGGAGTGGCGCCGGTGCCGCGATGCTGCGCCACCTCATTGATACATCCCGGCAGCGCGGAATGACGCGGCTGAGCCTTGAGACGGGGGCGATGGATTTCTTCATACCGGCACGCACAATGTATGAACGCCACGGTTTCACTTACTGCGCGCCCTTTGGCGACTATGTCCTTGATCCCAACAGCGTGTTCATGACGCTTGAAATATAGCCGCGCTTGGTGTGGAAGCGGATGATCACCGCAATCTCCTTCAGCAAGAGCAACCATCATGACCGATCCCGAACGCATTCCTGTCATCATTGGTGTCGGGCAGGTCAATGATCGTCCCGCAACGCCGGGAGAGGGACTGGACTCGCTCGGACTGATGGTGGCCGCCCTTCGCGTGGCGGAAGCAGATGGTGGTGGCGATCTGCTGGGTAAGATCGACTCGCTCGCCATTGTTGACCAGATCAGCTTTCGCGAACTTGGCAATCTGTGCGCGCCACTTGCTGAAGCTATCGGTGCCCATCCGTCAATCAATTATCAATCCGAAGCGCCGCACGGGGACACGCCCATCCGGCTGCTGAACGAAGCGGCCAACCGCATCGGCGCGGGAGAGATTTCCGTGGCCGCCATTGTCGGCGCCGAAGCGCTCAGAACCGCAGCCCATCGCGCGGCGGCAAGAGCAACGGGGGAAGACAAGTCCTACAACGCCGTCAGGGCCGCGTCGCAGCGGCGCGAGCCAAGCTATGCCCAGTTGCATGGCCTGTCCGCCCCGGTGGATGTCTATCCCTTGTATGAAAATGCCGGGCGCGCCGCTTACGGCCAGACACTAGCGGAAGCGCAGGCGGAATCGGGCCTGATCTGGTCGCGCTTTTCGGAAGTCGCCGCTGCCAATGACGGGGCCTGGATCAGGAAACCGACCAGTGCGGCCGAAATCCTGACGGCGAGCGAAAGCAACCGCCCCATCGCCTTTCCCTATAACAAGCTGATGGTGGCAAACAGTTCGGTCAATCAGGGGGCAGGCTTTATCGTGACGAGCCTTGCCGAAGCACGGCGGCGCGGAATTCCCGGTTGGCGGATCATCTATGTCGGCATGGGGGCGGCCGCGAAGGAAGAAGCCAATATCCTCAAGCGGGATCGTTATGACCGCAGCGTCAGCATGAACACCTCCATCAACCGTGCGATGGCGCTGAATGGCCTTAGCGTCGGCGATCTGGATTGTGTGGAGCTGTACAGTTGCTTCCCCTGTGTTCCCAAAATGGCGCGGCGCACGCTGGGTTGGGGCGTGGACAAGCCGGCAACCGTGTTTGGCGGCCTTACTTTCGGCGGCGGCCCGATTGCCAATTATATGAGCCATGCCGTGGTTTCGATGGTCAACCGCCTGCGCACGGAGGGCCGTTACGGCTTCCTCTTTGCCAATGGTGGCTTTGCGACGGACAATCACTGCATCGTGCTGGGCAGCGAACCGATCGCTGCGGCGTCCTTCCCGCAAGACTTCAACTATCAGGCAGAAGCCGACGCCGCGCGGGATCCTGTGCCGGAAACCGACAAGGATTATGCCGGGCCAGCCATCATTGAGAGCTACACCGTCTTTTACGGACGCGACGGCCAGCCGCGCGCCGGTGTGGTGGTGGGGAAGACGCCCGAGGGCAAGCGCACGCTGGCGCATGTCGATGTGGCGGACGCGGCCATGCTGGCCTTTCTGACAGACGGGAAGCGGGAGCCTGTGCGTACCGCCGGACGGATCGAACGCAACGGCGACAGCCGCACATGGCGGGCCTGATCGGCTTATGACAGCCCATTGCACCAGCTATCAGGATATAGTCGACGCGCGGGCCAGGATCGCGCCCGAAGTCAATGATACGCCCATTCTCACCTCGCGCACGGCCAATGCGCTGGCGGGGGCCGACCTGTTTTTCAAATGCGAGACATTTCAGCGAGTGGGGGCGTTCAAGTTTCGCGGCGCATACAACACGCTTGCCAAACTGACACCTGAAGCGCGGGCCAGAGGCGTTGTCGCCTTTTCCTCGGGCAACCATGCACAGGCGATAGCGCTCGCCGCCCGCTTGCTTGGGATGCATGCCTGCATCGTCATGCCGGATGACGCGCCCGAGGTGAAAGTTGCCGCCACCAGAGCCTATGGAGCAGAGATTGTCCGCTATGACCGGATGACCCAGCGCCGTGAAGTGATTGCCGGGGAACTGGCCGAGGCACGCGGGGCGGCGCTGGTATCCGCTTTCGATCATCCCGATGTCATTGGCGGGCAAGGCACCGTGGCGCTGGATTTTTTCGGGCAAGTCGGCGCGCTCGATATGCTCATTGTGCCGGTGGGCGGTGGCGGGCTGATCAGCGGCTGCGCCATTGTTGCCAAAACGATCAACCCTGCCTGCCGCGTCATTGGTGTGGAACCGGAAGCGGGCAATGATGTGCAGCAAAGCCTCGCCGCTGGACGCATCATCGAAATCCCGACGCCCGAGACGATTGCCGATGGCGCACAAACCCGCTGTCCGGGCGAACTGACCTTCCCCATAATCCGCGATCTGGTGGATGAAATTGCCACGGTCAGCGACGGGGAACTGGAACAGGCCATGGCCTTTTTCGCCGCGCGGATGAAGCTGGTCGTGGAACCCACAGGGTGTCTGGCAGCAGCAGCGGCGCTGTATCGGGGCATCGCGAAGGACAAGGGCAGAGTGGGCATCGTGCTGTCCGGCGGCAATGTTGATGCCGCGCGGCTGATTTCCAGCCTGTCTGCCGCCCGCTAATGTTCGCCACCGCGCTTGCGCTTGCTGCCGCCACGCCGGAACAGTTTCTTGCTGACCTGCTTGCCACTCCCAGCGCGACTGCCATCTTGCAACGTCAGTGCGGCACGCGCGGTCCCATCACTGCCGTTAAACAGGCAGTGCGCCCGCACGAGCTGCCGAAGCGGCTGGCGCGTGCGCTGAGACTGGGCCCATCGGAAGCCGTTACCTACCGCCGCGTGCGGCTGGCTTGTGGTGGCGTCACCTTCTCCGAAGCGGAAAACTGGTTCGTGCCTGCCCGCCTGCCGCCGGAAATGGCCGCGCAACTCGCTAGTGGAGACACACCCTTTGGCCGCGTTGTCCAGCCGCTCAAGCCGTCGCGCCAGACCCTGTCCGCTGCGACGCGCTGGCACAGAGCGCATGTGCCGGAACGCTTCCTGAGTATTGAGGCCATTGTGTCGTCTGGCGCGGGAACGCCGCTTTCCGCAGTGATCGAAACCTATCGGCGGGACGCCCTGTCAGGCAGCAAGTGAACTCTGCGCCGCCGGTTCCTGCCACAGCGCATTGAGAGCATCCAGAAACACCGCCCGCGCTTGCACAGGCACACGCGCCATCAGCGATGTTTCATGCGCATCAACCGCCGCCCGCACGCCGTTGATCGCCTGGACCCCGGCAGAGGTGAGCGTCAGCCCGTGTGAGCGTCCGTCCACCCGTGCCCGCGCGACCAGCCCCCGATCCTCCAGCCGCCCCACCAAAGGGGCCATATTGGCCCGCTGGATATCCAGCGCCCGACCGATATCGCTCTGGGTGATGCCGGGATTGTCGGCAATCGCCATCAGCACCGAGGCTTCGGTAAAGCGGAAACCGAGTGGCACGAGCCGCTGGTTGAACTCCGCCATCATCGCGGCAGACGCGCGACGCAGGGCATAGCCAGGGAGCGTAGCAAGGGAATCTTTCATGGGCTTCTTGTATAGAATGCTATTGAACATTGCAATCTTTATTGCTATAAAACATAGCATAATGAGGAGACGGGCATGAATTTCGAGCGAATCAACCCGATGACGGGTGCCGTGGCGTCAGTCGCGCCTGCCATGAAAGCCGCTGATATTCCCGCCATTGCCGCGCGCGCGGCGGCGGCCTTCCCAATCTGGGCCGCCATGGGGCCAAATGCCCGCCGTGCTGTTCTGATGAAGGCTGCCACCGCGATCGAAGCCCGCAGGGATGAATTCGTCGCGTCGATGATAGCCGAAGTTGGTGCGACAGCCGGATGGGCGATGTTCAACCTTGGTCTGGCAGCGGGTGTTATCCGGGAAGCGGCCGCGATCACCACCCAGATTGCCGGCGAAGTGATCCCGTCTGACAAGCCGGGTTGCCTGGCGATGGCAC